>NZ_QTPZ01000017.1:0-160848 GCF_003853505.1 Burkholderia sp. Bp9015 | reverse complement strand
TGCCCCGCATCGATGCCGTGATACATCATCTGATCGTCCAGACGTCCGAGCCTGCGATTCAGGCCTTTGCACAGCCCGTCCTCCGACGCCTCGAACCATTCGCCTTCGGAATTCACCCCATGAACGAAGATCACGATACCGGGCAAGGGCATCTGCTTGAGACAGATGAGCGGCGTGTTCTTCGCGAACATCGTCACGCCTTCGACGCGGCCGACGACGATCGGCGGCGGTGCCGGCCGAGATGCGGGCGCGTCAGGCGCAGCCGCGTGCGCGACGGGTTCGTCATTGCGCGTGTTTGCTTCCGATCGAGGATCGAAAATTGAATCGGTCATCCAGACTCCTCAACATGCGGGATGCGTTCCACCGCCATCGGACCGACACGGAATGAAAAGATAAGTGTCCGAAGCAAGAGGGAAACGTGATCAGGCGGCGAGCATACTGAATCGGCGCGCATGAAAGACGCGGCCGCCCGAAAACTCCGCGCGGAGCCCGTGATAACGGACACGGATTGTCAGAATGTGTTTCAGGCCCGAATCGGTCGCATGGCTTCGCTGCTGACGTAGAGCGTGGCCTTGCGATTCGCTGTCGTCCGACAGGCGACCATCCGGCGAATCGGCCTCATGACACAGCTGCGCATGACATCGCGTCCGTACCTGGAAGCGCTCGAATCGCTATCGTCCGTATGTACGTGGCGATGCTGGCGAATTTGTATCGCACTGTATCTATCGAGGCTCCGGAAACATCGGATTGCACTGAAGGCGAGTTTTGGAAACATCCCGGATACGTGAGCCGGTTCTACTGTCGACATGCAGAAAACGTTCGGTGCCAAGCGTTCGCACCGGATGCCGAGTGATCGATACCCCACCTTCCTTCCAGGAGAAATCTCATGAAAGCCGCTCGAATCCTCGCAGTTGCCGTACTCGCTTCGATCCCCGTCTTGTCGTTCGCCGATGCCGGCCACGGCCTCACGCGCGCCGATGTGCGCGCCGACCTCGTCCGGCTCGAGCAGGCCGGCTACAACCCGGCCGGCAGCGACGCGCGTTACCCGGACGATATCGCCGCCGCACAGAACGTCATCGCGGCGCAGCAGGTCGCGCGCTCCGACCAGAATGGCCCGTCGAAGTCGCAGGACGACAACGTGGCTGCCGCGTCGGCGCCGGCCTCCCGCTACGCCGCGGCCGACCAGCGCGCCGCACGGAACGCGCGCACGGACGCTGACGATCTGTACGCGCACTCGTGATCCGCGGCCGCGCCCGGGAGACGAGCGGCGCGGCCGCATCGGAAACACTTCAGATGCACAACACGATGAAAAGGAGCATGACGATGGTCGGTTTGACGAAACGGGTTCTGGTGTCCGCGGCGGTGCTCGGCGGGCTGTTCGGTGCGGTCGCGGCGCAGGCGGCGCCCAAGGAAGACCTGAAGGGCACGAACGTCGTGCTGGTGCACGGCGCGTTCGCCGACGGGTCGAGCTGGAACCGCGTGATTCCGCTGCTCGAAGCGCGCGGCCTGCATGTCGTATCGGTGCAGAACCCGCTGAGCTCGCTCGCCGCCGACGCGGCCGCGACGAAGCGCGCGATCGACGAGCAGAAGGGGCCCGTCGTGCTGGTCGGCCATTCGTGGGCCGGTGTCGTGATCAGCGATGCGGGCAACGACGACAAGGTGAAGTCGCTCGTCTACGTCGCCGCGTTCGCGCCGGACAACGGCCAGTCGATCGCCGACGTCACGCAGGGGCTGCCGGCACCGTCGTGGGCCGGCGAGTTGCGCAACGATGCGGGCGGTTTCGCGACGCTGTCGGACAAGGCGATCGCACAGGATTTCGCGCCGGACCTGCCGCCCGCGCAGCAGCGCGTCGTCGCGGCGACGCAGGGGCCGTGGTACGGTGGCTGCATTTCGGAGAAGGTCGCGCAGGCCGCGTGGCATGCGAAGCCGTCGTCGTTCGTCGTCGCGACGCAGGACCGGATGATCGATCCGAAGCTGCAGGAGGCGATGGCGAAGCGGATCGGCGCGACGGTCACGCGTGTGAACGGCAGCCACGTCGCGATGCTGAGCCAGCCGAAAGCCGTGGCCGACGCGATCATCGCGGCCGCGGAACGTGCGAAGCAGGATGCGCAGTGAGTGAACCCGGCGATCAACGCGGTGGTCGAGCATCGCCCCGACGACGTGCGCCGGCAGGCCGACGAGGTGGATCGCGCGATTGCCCGCGGCGACGATCCGGGCCGCTGATGTGGTGACGGGCGTGGTGCGTCGGCGATGCACCGCGCCGGCCGCCTGCCGTTCGCCGATTCAATGAAGCGTGCGCCGTTCGACCCGGCGCACGATTCCATTGCGGATTCCATCACGACGTGCGGCGCGCGTCGCATGCGGCATCGTTCCCGGCTTCGCCGCCGCCGATCCTTTCAAAAACCTTCGATGCGCGACATCGAACGGCCGTCGCTCCCCGTCCTCCGCACGAATCCGCCCCAATTGCGCGCGTCTGCTATTGCATTTCACGCGCTGCTGATTAGGAAATGAATTTTTATTGGTTCTGCTTCCCCAAGCGCGCTCGCATAGTGGGGCTGACGGCTATAGACAGCACGCAAGCTGCACCGGCCGCATTCCCGGCATGTTTGATCATACGAATCTGCGAGAACAAGGAAGCGTGATGACGTTTGCATTGGAAGAACGAACCGCCGCCCAGCAGGCGCTCGAAGACGCCCGCGCGGCGGCCGCAGCGGCGGGCACGCCGTACGCGGGCGGCGTGGCGCCGGAAGCCGCGTGGGCGCTCTTTTCCGCCGGCGACGCGTTGCTGGTCGACGTGCGCACCGCGGAAGAACGGAAATTCGTCGGCCACGTGCCGGAGTCGCTGCACGTGCCGTGGGCGACCGGCACGAGCCTGACGCGCAACCCGCGCTTCGTGCGCGAACTGGAAGCGAAGACCGGCAAGGACGCGGTCGTGCTGTTGCTCTGCCGCAGCGGCAACCGCTCCGCGCAGGCAGCCGAGGCCGCGGCCAAAGGCGGCTTCACGCAGGTATTCAACGTGCTCGAAGGGTTCGAGGGCGACCTCGATGAACAGCAGCATCGCGGCGGCAGCAACGGCTGGCGCCATCGCGGCCTGCCGTGGGCGCAGGACTGAGTCACGGCCGTTACGGGGAGAAGTCAGCATGGCCGCATTCGATATCGACGACATCGTTCAGTCGCTCCAGACCGTGCGCCGCGCGTGGCGCGAGAAGCAGCGGCGCTCGCTCGAACCGGGCGGGCGCGACCTGCCGGCGCGCGAGGCGCTCGCACAGATCATCGGCGCACTCAAGGGCGTGCTGTTCCCGATGCGGCTCGGGCCGCCCGACCTGCGGCAGGAGAGCGAGAACTTCTATGTGGCTCACGCGCTCGACGCGGCGCTGAACGCGCTGCTTGCGCAGGTGACGCTCGAGCTGCGCTACGCGGCGCGGCAACGCAACGCCGACGCGCAGATCGACGAAGCGGCCGCCACGGCCGTGCAGGCCTTCGCGGCACGCCTGCCCGACATCCGCCGGCTGCTCGACAGCGACGTGCTGGCCGCGTTCCACGGCGATCCGGCGGCGGGCAGCGTCGACGAAGTGCTGCTGTGCTATCCCGGCATTCTCGCGATGATCCACCACCGGCTCGCGCACGAACTGTACCGGCTCGGGCTGCCGCTGCTCGCGCGGATCATCGCCGAGCAGGCGCATGCGGAAACCGGCATCGACATTCACCCGGGCGCGCGGATCGGCGGCGGCTTCTTCATCGACCACGGCACGGGCGTCGTGATCGGCGAGACCGCGATCATCGGCGAGCGCGTGCGCGTGTACCAGGCCGTCACGCTCGGCGCGAAGCGCTTCCCGCGCGATGCGGCCGGTCATCTGGAGAAGGGGCTCGCGCGCCATCCGATTGTCGAGGACGACGTGGTGATCTATGCGGGCGCAACGATCCTCGGCCGCGTGACGATCGGCCGCGGCGCGGTGATCGGCGGCAACGTGTGGCTCACGCAGGACGTGCCGGCGGGCGCGAACATCACGCAGGCCGTGCTGCGCAGCGAGGCGAATGCCGCGCCGCGCGCGCGGAGCGAGCCGGCCGAGCCGGTGCCCGACGCACAGGTAACGACATGAGCGACCTGATCCAGCACTTCGGCGCCAACGTGCGCAAGCTGCGCGAGGCGCGCACGTGGTCGCAGGAGCAGCTCGCCGAACACGCGGGGCTGAACCGCTCGTACGTCGGCGAGATCGAGCGCGGCGAGGCGATTGCCTCGATCGTCACCGCCGACAAGATCGCGCGCGCGTTCGACGTGTCGATCTCGACGCTGTTGCCCGGCGTGTCCGTCGCCTGACGCATTCCGCTTCCTTTCCCGTTCGGTGGTGCCGCGTGACGGCTATAGCATGTTGAGCCGGCAGGTGCGTGCTTCCGATAATCACCCAGCGTCATAAGCAATCCCGTTTTTCATCTTAAGAACCCGGAGCCACACATGTCGACCGTTGCAAGCGGCACGGCCGCGCTGAGCGATCACGCCGCCCGCCAACTAGCGAACGCTACCAAGACCGTCCCGCAGCTTTCCACGATTACGCCGCGCTGGCTGACCCATCTGCTGCAGTGGGTGCCGGTCGAGGCCGGCATCTACCGCCTGAACCAGGTGAAGAACCCGGAAGCCGTGCGCGCCGCGTGCACGCAGCTCGAGGACGAAAGCGTGCTGCCGCAGACCTTCGTGCCGTACGAGGAACAACCGCGCGAGTATTTCCTGAACGCGGTGAGCACGGTGCTCGACGTGCATACGCGGATCTCCGATCTCTATAGCAGTCCTCATGACCAGATCAAGGAACAGCTGCGCCTGACGATCGAGACGATCAAGGAACTGCAGGAAAGCCAGCTGATCAACAACCCGGACTACGGGCTGCTCGCGAACGTGACCGACGAACAGCGGATTTTCCCGCTGACGGGCGCGCCGACGCCGGACGACCTCGACGAACTGCTGACCAAGGTATGGAAGGAACCGGCGTTCTTCCTCACGCACCCGCTCGCGATCGCCGCGTTCGGCCGCGAATGCACGCGGCGCGGCGTGCCGCCGCCGACGGTCAGCCTGTTCGGCTCGCAGTTCCTCACGTGGCGCGGCATTCCGCTGATCCCGTCGGACAAGGTTCCGGTCGCGGACGGCAAGACCAAGATCCTGCTGCTGCGCGTCGGCGACAAGCGCCAGGGCGTGGTCGGCCTCTATCAGCCGGGCGTCGCGGGCGAGCAGGGGCCGGGCCTGTCGGTGCGCTTCATGGGGATCAACAACCAGGCGATCGCGTCGTACCTGATCTCGCTGTACTGCTCGCTCGCGGTCCATTCGCCGGATGCGCTGGCTGTCCTCGATGACGTCGAAATCGCCAAGTACCATGACTATCCCGACACCTACCGTTAATCCCGGCTCGGCCGGCAGCGACGCGCTCGCGTTGCCGCACGCGCCGCTGCCGGCCGGCCTGCCCGATCCGGCGGCGCTCGCGCGGCTCGCGTCCGAGTTCTTCGCGACGCCGCCCGGGCAGGCCACCGCGCCCGGGCTGTCGGCGGGCAGCGGGGCGGTCGGCGGCGTGCCGTCGGCGCTGCCGGCTGCCGCGCCGATCCTCGCGTCGGTGAGCAATCCGGCGCCGGGCGGCTCGCCGCTCGCGGGGCCGGGCGGCACGGGCACCGGCGTGCCGGGCCTCGCGCTGCCGCAAGGCAAGGCGCCCGGCACGAACCTCGCGCCGTCCGCGCCGACGCACGTGCTGTCGCTCGGCAATCGCGTGCCCGCGCTCGCGCCGCACGCGGCCGCGCAAAACGGGCTGCCCGACAACGCGGTGTCGATCGCGCCCGCGTTCGAGCCGCGCGTCGGCGGCGCGGCGCTCGGCGTGCCGCAGGCGCAGGCGGCGGTGTCGGAGGGCGCGGTGCAGGCCGCGCCGGCCGCGTCGCCGTTTTACTTCACCGACGGCTCGCGGCAGGGCTGGCAGGCGACGCCGCAGGACATCGTCGTGCCGTCGAACGGCCTCGCGTCGCCGGAAGCGTTCGGGCTGCCGGGGGACGATGCGCTGCGCGAACTGCTCGCCGTGCAGCGCGACGTGCCGGTGTCGCGCGCATCGGGCGGCGAGGTGCCGCGTTACTTCATCGACGATACGCGTGCGGCCGAGCCGCAAGGCCAGTTGTATCGCGGCGCACACCCGCCGTTCGACGTGAACGCGATCCGCCGCGACTTCCCGATCCTGCAGGAGCGCGTGAACGGCAAGCAGCTCGTCTGGTTCGACAACGCGGCGACGACGCACAAGCCGCAGGCCGTGATCGACCGACTCGCGTATTTCTATGCGCACGAGAACTCGAACATTCACCGGGCGGCACATGCATTGGCCGGCCGTGCGACGGATGCGTACGAGCATGCGCGGGAAACGGTGCAGCGCTTCATCGGAGCGTCGTCGCCGGACGAGATCGTGTTCGTGCGCGGCACCACCGAGGCGATCAACCTGATCGCGAAGTCGTGGGGCGTGCAGAACGTCGGCGAAGGCGACGAGATCATCGTGTCGAACCTCGAGCATCACGCGAACATCGTGCCGTGGCAGCAGCTTGCCGCGCTCAAGGGCGCGAAGCTGCGCGTGATTCCGGTCGACGATTCGGGGCAGGTGCTGCTCGACGAATACCGGAAGCTGCTCAACGACCGCACCAGGATCGTGTCCGTCACGCAGGTGTCGAATGCGCTCGGCACGGTCGTGCCGGTGAAGGAGATCGTCGATCTCGCGCATCGCGCGGGCGCGAAGGCGCTGGTCGACGGCGCGCAGTCGATCTCGCACATGCGCGTCGACGTGCAGGCGCTCGATGCGGATTTCTTCGTGTTCTCCGGGCACAAGATCTACGGGCCGACCGGCATCGGCGTCGTGTACGGCAAGCGCGCGATCCTCGACGACATGCCGCCCTGGCAGGGCGGCGGCAACATGATCGCGGACGTGACGTTCGAGCGCACGGTGTTCCAGCCGCCGCCGAACCGCTTCGAGGCCGGCACCGGCAACATCGCGGACGCGGTGGGGCTCGGCGCGGCGCTCGACTATGTGAACCGCGTCGGCATCGAGAACATCGCGCGTTACGAGCACGACCTGCTCGCGTATGCGACGAGCGTGCTCGCGCCGGTGCCGGGCGTGCGGCTCGTCGGCACCGCGCGCGACAAGGCGAGCGTGCTGTCGTTCGTGCTGAAGGGCTATGAGACCGAGGAAGTCGGGCAGGCGCTGAACGAAGAGGGCATCGCGGTGCGCTCGGGGCATCACTGCGCGCAGCCGATCCTGCGGCGCTTCGGGCTCGAGGCGACGGTGCGGCCGTCGCTGGCGTTCTACAACACGTGCGATGAGGTCGATGCGCTCGTGAGTGTCGTGAGAAGGCTGGCGGCACGGCGCTGAGGCGCGCGGCATGCGGAAAGGCCGCTTGCGACTCCCGGCAACGGGGCGTCGCAAGCGGCCTTTTTTCGTGGCGATGCGGCAGCGCGACGGCGCTCAGCGCCCGGCCAGCATGCGCCCGCCGAGCCCCATCAGCAGCAGCCCGGCCGTCGTGTCGAGCACGGCCTTGCGCCGGATCAGCAGCCGGCGCACCGACGGATGCGATGCGAGCAGCGCCATCGCGCAGTACCACGCGCCCGAAATCCCGATCGACAGCACGACGACCGTGAGATCGAGCCACACCGGCGTATGCGCCGGCACCATCAACGCGAAGATGCTGCCGTAGAACGCGACGGATTTCGGGTTCGTCATGCTGACCACGTAGCCCTTCTTCGCGGCCTGCCAGCCGGAGGACGCGGGCGGCGCGGACACGGCGAGCGGCTTGCGTGCGCTCAGCACCATCTTCAGGCCGAGCCAGATCAGGTACGTGGCGCCTGCCAGTCGCAGCGCGGTGTGCACCCAGGCGACGTGGGTCACGAGCAGGCCGAGGCCGGCAATCGCGATCGCGGCCCAGGTGCCCGATGCGGCGGCGAGGCCGAGCCCGGTCATCACGCCGGCGCGGCGCTGCGCGAGCGCGGTGGACGTGACGATCACGAAGTTCGGGCCGGGGCTGGCCACGCTGAGCAGCAGGACGCCGGCGAGCGGCAGCAGGGTGTTGATGGTGGTCGACATGGCGCGGGCGGCGAAGCGGCGGAAGGAGCGTTCATCTTACCCCGGCGTGCCGTCGATGGCGCCGCGCGGTCGCTTCGGCACCGGCCGGCGGGCGTGCGCCGCACGCCGCCGCCATTGTTGAGCGCGTTGGAAAGGTGCAATCCGGAATCGGCAATAGGTGTCGCGAATATGACCGATTATTCTCCCGAGCGCAGTACCGTCCGCCAGCCGCAAATGCTGTCGGACTGCTTACAAAATCAATCGCTCAGGGAGGCCTTTCATGAACCGCATCGTCGTATCCGGTGGTGTCGGCGCGGTGTTCGCCGTAGCAGCGGCATCACCCGCCTTTGCGCAGAGTTCCGTCACGTTGTATGGCCTCGTCGATACGGCGATCCGCTATCAGACGAACGCCGGCCCCGACGGCCGGGACCTGGTCGGCATGACGGTCGGCCCGGAAACGCACAGCCGCTGGGGCTTGCGTGGCAGCGAGGATCTCGGCGGCGGCCTTGCGGCGATCTTCCGTCTCGAGAACGGCTTCGAGCTCGGCGACGGCAGACTGCACGTCGCGAACACGCTGTTCAGCCGGCAGGCATACGTCGGCCTGGCGAGCGACCGGTACGGCTCGCTGACCTTCGGCAACCAGTACGCGCCGCTGTACGACACGATGGGCGACGTGTTCGACCCGATGACCGTCGGCGACTACTGGCAGGACAGCTGGGCGTACAACGGCATCGGCAACTACCTGACGGTGGCGAACTCGGTGAAGTACAAGTTCTCGACCAACGGCTTCAGCGTCGATGCGATCTACGGGTTCGGCAATCATGCCGGTGCAATGGGTCTCGACAGCACGTACGGTGTCGAGCTGACCTACGCGCAAGGGCCCGCGTCGATCAACGCCGGCTTCCAGCAGACCTCGGTATCGTCCGTGAACGGCAGCGCGGTCAACGGCGCGAAGGTGAACTTCCTGCACGTGAGCGGTGCGTACCAGGTCACGCCGTCCGTGCGCCTGCTGGCCGGCTGGCTGCACGGGCAGGACAAGACGGGTACGACCGACTTCAACATGCAGCAGGCCGGCGCGCCCACGCTCGGTGGCGGCAGCCCGAATCGTATCGACGATACGTTCTACGTCGGCGCGAACTGGCAGGCTACCGCGCCGCTGCTGATCACGGTGGCCGGCTATTACGGCCACGCGCGCAATGCGGAGCGGCTCGACGGCACGCTCGGCTCCGGGATCAACTACTCGGCGACCGTGCTGGCCGAATATGCGCTGTCGAAGCACACCGAGGTATACGGCACGGTCGATTTCGCGCGCGGCAACGGCGCGTTCGCGGCCGACTATCCGGGCGCCACCAACCGGCTCACCGGCAAGGTCGACCAGATCGGCAGGACCAACAACGTCGGGGCCGCGATCGGCCTGCGCCAGATGTTCTGACGACGGCGCGCGCGGCGTTCACGCATGAAAAAACGCGTGGCGACCGGTGCCGCCACGCGTCGTGGATCGAAACGCGGTTGCCCGGTTCGGGCGGCCGCGCACAGCGATGTCAGAAATCGAACCCGGGCCCGCCCGCACCCGGCCCGCCCGGCACCGCGGCCGGCGCCGCATCCTTCGGCGCTTCGAACACGGTCGCGTCGGTCGTCAGCAGCAGCCCCGCGACCGATGCCGCGTTCTGCAGCGCCGTGCGCGTGACCTTGGTCGGATCGAGCACGCCCGACTCGACGAGGTCGCCGTATTCGCCCGTCTGCGCGTTGTAGCCGAAGTTGCCCGTGCCTTCCGCGACCTTCGCGACGACCACGCTCGCTTCCTCGCCCGCGTTCGTGACGATCTGGCGCAGCGGTTCCTCGAGCGCGCGCAGCACGATCTTGACGCCCGCATCCTGGTCGGCGTTCGCGCCCTTGAGTGCGCGGATCGCCTGCCGCACGCGGATCAGCGCGACGCCGCCGCCCGGCACGATGCCTTCCTCGACGGCCGCGCGCGTCGCGTGCAGCGCGTCGTCGACGCGGTCCTTCTTCTCCTTCACTTCGATCTCGGTCGCGCCGCCGACCTTGATCACGGCGACGCCGCCCGCGAGCTTGGCCACGCGTTCCTGCAGCTTTTCACGATCGTAGTCGGAGGTCGCTTCCTCGATCTGCACGCGGATCTGCTTCACGCGGGCCTCGATGTTCTTCGCGTCGCCCGCGCCGTCGATCACGGTCGTGTTTTCCTTGCCGACCTCGATGCGCTTGGCCTGGCCGAGTTCGGCGAGCGTCGCCTTCTCGAGCGTGAGGCCCGTTTCCTCGGCGACGACCTGGCCGCCGGTCAGGATCGCGATGTCTTCCAGCAGCGCCTTGCGGCGATCGCCGAAGCCCGGCGCCTTGACCGCGACCGTCTTCAGGATGCCGCGGATGTTGTTCACGACCAGCGTCGCGAGCGCTTCGCCTTCGACGTCTTCCGCGATGATCAGCAGCGGCCGGCCCGACTTCGCGACCTGCTCCAGCACCGGCAGCAGGTCGCGGATGTTCGAGATCTTCTTGTCGTGCAGCAGGATGTACGGGTTCTCGATCTCGGCGATCTGCTTGTCGGCGTTGTTGATGAAGTACGGCGACAGGTAGCCGCGGTCGAACTGCAGCCCTTCGACGACGTCGAGCTCGTCGGCGAGCGACTTGCCGTCCTCGACGGTGATCACGCCTTCCTTGCCGACGCGGTCGATCGCCTCGGCGATGCGCTGGCCGATCGATTCCTCGCCGTTCGCGGAGATCGTCGCGACCTGCGCGATTTCCTTGCTGGTGGTGGTCGGCTTGCTGATCTTCTTCAGCTCGTCGACGGCCGCTGCCACCGCCTTGTCGATGCCGCGCTTCAGGTCGAGCGGGTTGAGCCCGGCCGCGACGTATTTCTGGCCTTCACGCACGATCGCCTGCGCGAGCACGGTGGCCGTCGTCGTGCCGTCGCCGGCGGCGTCGCTGGTGCGCGACGCGACTTCCTTCACGAGCTGCGCGCCGATGTTCTGCAGCTTGTCCGCGAGTTCGATTTCCTTCGCGACCGACACGCCGTCCTTGGTGACGACGGGCGCGCCGAAGCTGCGTTCGAGCACGACGTTGCGGCCCTTCGGCCCGAGCGTGACCTTCACCGCGTTCGCGAGAATGTTGACGCCTTCGGTCAGCTTCGCACGTGCGACGTCGCTGAAAATGATTTCCTTCGCTGCCATGATTTGCACTCCGTTATTGATTGACGACCGCGACGATGTCTTCCTCGCGCAGCACGAGGAATTCATTGCCGTCCACCTTGACCGCCTGGCCCGCGTACTTGCCGAACAGCACGCGTTCGCCGACCTGCAGGTCGGGCACGATGCGCTGGCCGTCCGCGTCCTTGCGGCCGGGGCCGACGGCAATCACTTCGCCCTGGTCGGGCTTTTCCGCGGCGCTGTCGGGGATCACGATGCCCGAGGCGGTGGTGGTTTCCTGGTCGAGTCGCTTCACGATGACCCGGTCGTGCAAGGGGCGTAGGCTCATCTGTCCGTCCTGTTCTGTTGTGTCGAAATTGGCTGGCACTCTTTAGCAGAGAGTGCTGACGAGTATAAAAACGCGCGACGGCGCGATCCAATAACGGATTCCGAAATGCATTTGCGTGCAGGCGCTATGGACGCGCCTGCCGCGACGATGCAGCCCATGCGTCGATTCCGGGAAAGCATTCGCGCCGTCATGCAAAGCACGTGCTGCCGGCTATTGCGCGTCGGCCTGCTGCGCGGCCGGCGTGCAAACCGGGCGGATCGTCGCGCCGGCGAGCACGCGCTTCACGAACGGAATCGAGTCGGCAAGCGATGCGTTGACGGTGCCGTTGTGTTCGCGGCCCGCATACAGGTGCGCCTCGACCGTCGTGCCCGCCGCGCACGCATCCTTCGCGAGCGCGAGCTCGAGCGGTGCGAGCCCGTCGTCCGCGCCCGCGCCGATGAAGACGGGCGTGGCGATCTTCAGCGTCGGATATTTCAGGTATTCGTCCCACCACGCCTTCAGACGCGCATCGCCGCCCGGCTTCACGGCGTTCGCGTGGGTGAGGTGCGCGAGCGCCGCATCGTCCTCGAGCGACGCGAGGCAACCGATGCGCGCCTGTTCGAGGATCGGCATCGCGGTGTCGGTCAGCACTTCGTCCGCGCGCAGCGACGGGTCGATCTGCTGCGCGGACAGCACCGAGTAGAACTGATACGCGAGCGTAGGATCGACGCGCTCGGGATCGCGCCGGTATGCGGTTTCGAACTTCGGGAGCGACGCGAGCGTGGCGCGCGACGCGTTGTAGATCGTCCCGGTCGCGACGGTCGCGCGGATCGCGAGCTCCGGTGCATAGACGGGTGCGTAGCCGGCCGCCGCGAATACGGCCGAGCCGCCCTGCGACTGGCCGACGAGCACGACTTCGTTCGCGAGGCCCGGCACGCCGCCCAGCACCGCACGCACGCTGTCGAGCAGCGTGTAGCTGTTCGAGCGGTTGTTGAGCTGCGGATTCGGGCCGGGTGTGCCGAGCCCCTGATAGTCGGTCGCGACGACCGCGAATCCTTGTTGAAGCCATGCGTTCAGGTAGCGCACGTCGCGATACGAGCGGCCGAACCACGACGGCGCGCAGATGTCGGCCATCCCGAATGTGCCGTGTGCCCACGCGACGATCGGCCAGCCGCCGGCCGGCGGCGTACCGCGCGGCACGAACAGCGCGCCCGATACGGCGATCGGCGCGCGGCCGCCGACGCCGTCGGTCGACGCATACAGGATGCGCAGTTGCCGTCCGGCGCTCGCGAGCCCGAGCGTCGCGGGCAGTGCTTCGGTGCGCAGCAGCACGCCGGGCGTCGCCGGAACGTCGCGGTCCCACGTGTAGAACGCGGATACGCGACCGTCGCCCTGCAACGGATCGGGCGCGGGAACGCGGCCGGGCGAAGCCGCATGCGAAACGAGGGACGGCACGGCGAGCGCCGAAACCAGCAGCGTGCGCGCAGCGAAGCCGCGCAGGGGGAGGAGCGTCATGGTCGGATGGAGGTCGGTGAGATCGGATCGGACGCGCCGGGCATTGCCCGGCGCGGGCCGACCACGACGCAAGTTTTGAACCAGCGCGGGGGCAGCGCGGGCGCAGCGCGAGTGCAGCGCGAGTGCAGCGCGTGAGCGGCACGCGCGGCGTGCGGCACGACGGGGAAACGCCCGCGCGCGGCGCGCGCAGGCGCCGGCTGCGTCTCGCGCAGCAATCCGGGCTCGCCGGTTGTTGCTCCCGCAACAGATGCCGACACACGGATCGCGCCGCGCGGTTCGTCCACGGCGCGCACACGGCACGTGCGCGCGGTGGCGCACGCATGCGACGCTCGCGTGCCCGGCTGGCACGATTGCTGCTGATCCGGTTGCCGTGCGTCGCGGCGTTGCGACGCGAGCCCATCCGTCCACCCGATCAAGGAAACCGTACTCATGTCCGTCACCCAAGCCATCGACAGCGGCGAACTCGTGGCATTCGTCGAGCGCGCCGCGCGCGAATTCGCGCAGGCCGCGCGCGTGCTGAAGGAAACGCGCACGCTGTCCGCCACCAACACGTTCCAGGCGTTTCAACGCGTGCCGGGCACGGAACTCGTCGTCGCGCTGTCGGCGCCGAGCCCGTGGGCTGCGTCTCAGGAGATCCAGCCGGTCGTCGTGACGCTCGACGGCGACGTGCTGCACGGCGATGCGCGCGCGGGCGCCAACGGGCCGCGTTATGCGGGCGTATTCCGCGAGGTACCGGAAGTCGACGTCGTGATTCACGTGCACGGCCCGTACCTCGGCGCGTGGGCGAGCGCGCATCGTCCGCTGCCGATCCGCTATGCGCCGGCCGCGCGCTACACAAGGGCCCGCGAGATTCCGGTCTACGTCGATCGCCGTCCCGGCGAACCGCGCTTCATCGTCGACACGATCCGGCGCGACCCCGAAGTCCCGGCGATCATCGAGGCGAACGGCGGCGCGACGTTCTGGGGCAAGTCGATTCTCGACGTGTCGAAGTACATCCTGATCCTCGAGGAAGCCGCGTATTTCCAGGCGCTCGCGGAACCGCTCGGCGGCTCGCTCGAATTCGGCCCGGGCGCGCTCGAGCAGCAATGGAAGATGACCGGCCTCGCGTGACGCCGCGCCGCGGGCGGCGCAATCCGGCCGCCGTCATACCGATAGCTCGATGAATTGGTTCCTGGCCGGCGCGCGCCTTGCTATCGTCGAACCTCTCCCGTTCAACACGCCGGTCGTGCCATGGCCATCTTCAGCTTGCCGGACCCGACTTCGCATGCGATCACGATCCGTGCGAAGGCACTGACGTTCGACGATCCCAAATCGCGGGTGCTGCTCGAACGCATCCAGCTCGTCGCGCCGAGCGATGCGACGGTGCTCGTCACCGGCGAGAGCGGCACCGGCAAGGAGCTGATCGCGCGCCTCGTGCATTCGTTGAGCGAGCGCCGCGACGGCCCGTTCGTCGCGGTCAACTGCGGTGCGTTCTCCGAGACGCTGATCGAAAGCGAGCTGTTCGGCCACGAGCGCGGCGCGTTTACCGGCGCGATCAACAGCCAGCCAGGCTGGTTCGAATCCGCGAATCGCGGCACGCTGTTTCTCGATGAAGTGGGCGACCTGCCGCTGTCCGCGCAGGTCAAGCTGCTTCGCGTGCTGCAGGAGCGCGAGGTGACGCCGGTCGGCTCGCGCAAGACCGTGAAGATCGACGTGCGGCTCGTCGCGGCCACCAACGTGAATCTCGAAGCCGCGGTGCGCGCGGGCAATTTCCGCGAGGACCTGTACTACCGGCTCAACGTCGTGAAGCTGAGCCTGCTGCCGCTACGCGAGCGGCCCGGCGACATCGCGCCGCTGATCGAACACTTCATCGACACCTACGCGAAGCGGCTGCGCGTGGCCGCGCCGACGCTGACCGACGCCGCACGCGCACGGCTGCACACGCACGCGTGGCCCGGCAACATCCGCGAACTCGAGAACGTGATCCATCATGCGGTGCTGATCTGCGCGGGCGGCGCGATCGACGTCGGCGACCTGCAGTTCTCGGCGCTGTCGCTCGCGCCCGACATGGCCGATTCACCGGGCGCGGCCGCCGCACCGCCGCGCCGTGCGCGCGACGTCGCCGAAGCGACCGACGCGCTGCGTCACGCGGTGATCGAGCTGCTGGATCTCGGCACGCCGGCGCTGTGGCAGCACATCGAGGACACCGTCTACCGCAGCGTGTTCGACTACAGCGAGCACAACCAGCTGCGCATGTCGCGCCTGCTCGATCAATCGCGCAACATCGTGCGCGCACGGCTCGCGCAGCTCGGCATCCTGAAGCCGCGCGATGCGGGTGGAGCGGGCGATGCGGGCGACGCCGACGCGCGGCTGCGCCGTCAGGCGTGATCGCGCCAGCGCAGCGCGCGCTGTGCGACCCGCTCGCATACCGCGCTCATCCCGACGGCCAGCGCCGTCACGCCCAGCACGCACACCAGTAGCACGTCGGCGCGCGCACCGGCCTGCGCGTTCTGCATCAGGCTGCCGACGCCGGCCCCCGTGTTGAACAGCAGCTCGCTGCTGGTCGCGGTGATCCACGCGAACGGCACGGCCTGCAGCACGCCCGCGAACAGGTCGGGCAATGCGCCCGGAATCAGCACGTCGCGCCACAAGCCGATCCGGCTCAGGCGATACGACCGCGCGAGTTCGACGTAGCGCGGATCGACGCGGCGCAGCCCGTCGAAGCTGGCGGTGGTCATCGGGTAGAACGCGGCGAGCGCGATGATGAACACCTTCGCGAATTCGCCGGTGCCGGCCCACAGGCTCAGCAGCGGAATCAGTCCGAGCAGCGGCACGTAGCGCAGTGCCTGGAAGGCCGGCTCGGCGAGCTTGCGCGCGAGCGGCGAACGCGCCATCGACGCACCGAACACGAGCCCGAACGCGACGCCGACTCCGAGCCCGAGCGTCGTGCGGCGCAGGCTCGCGCCGAGATCGGTCGCGAGTTCACCGCTGCGTGCGAGTTCGAGCAGCGCGGCGCCGACCTGCTGCAACGGCACGAACGCGTATTGATGAGCCGCGTCGCCGGACGACGCGTATTGCCATGCGGCAACCAGCAGGGCCGGCACGACGAAGCCGCGCGCGCGGCGGCGCAGCGGGGCGAACGAGAAAGCGCGGGTAGCGAAGGTCATGCCGAAGCGTATCCAGTCAGGGTCAGCGTGCGGGCATCTGCCAGCGCAATGCGTAGCGCTGCACGAGCGCGATCGATCGGTCGAGCGCGAAGCCGATCAGCCCGATCGCCGCGACGTCGACGAGCACCACGTCGAGCCGCAGCATCTGCCGGGCAAGTTCCATCATCTGGCCGATCCCGCTGTCGGCGCTGAGCAGTTCGACCGCAACGAGCGCGAGCCACGCGCGCGCCAGCGCGATTCGCACGCCGGTCAGCAGCGGAGGCAGCGCGGCCGGCAGCAGCACGTCGCGCAGCAGCGCGAAGCGGCCGAGCCCGTAGTGGCGCGCCATCTCGACGAGATCGCGCGGCGCGTCGTGCACGCCCGTGTATGCGGCCAGCGCAACCGGGAAGAACACGGCCTTGCCGACCACGACGAGCTTCAGCGGTTCGTCGACGCCGATCAGCAGGATCAGCAGCGGAATCAGCGTGAGCGTCGGCACTTGCCGCAGCAGGTCGAACGTCGGCCGCAGATAGTCGGAGAACAGTCGGCTGCGCGCGAGCAGGATGCCGAACGCGGCGCCGCCCGTCGCGCCGATCGCGAAGCCGAGCGCGAGGCGATGCAGCGTGATCAGCAGGTTGTCGCGCAGCTCGCCGGTGTCGAGCAGCGTGCGCAGCGTCGCCGCGAGGCGCTCGGGCGGCACGACGAGCTGCGGCGGAAACCAGCGCTGCGCGCTCGCGAGCCACCACAGCGCGGCGAACGCGACGGGCGTGATCCACCACAGCGCATGTTCGCCGAGCCGCGCGATGCCGGGCAGGCGGATGGCGCGCAAGCCGTTCGGCGCGAGGGCGCGCATCGGCATCAGCGGCTCGCGACGCGCGCGGCGTCGGCGTGCCAGTAGCCGTCGAGGCCGAGCTGCTTGAGCGCGGTCGACACGAAGGTCGGCGCGAGCAGCGCGTTCACGTCGACCGGCACGGAAGTCAGGCCGGCCTGGCGGCTGTATGCGATCACGTCGCGATAGTGGCCGGTCAGCGCCGGCGTGAAGAGCGGCGTCCATTGCTCCTTCCACGGCGTCGCTTCGTCCGCGTATTCGCGGCGGACGATGCTTTCCGGCTGGCCGGACGCGCTCAGGATCTTCACGTACGCGTCGCGGTTCTGCGGCTGCGAGATCCAGTGCGCGGCACGGACATAGGCCGTCGCGATGAGCTGCGTGATGTCGGGGTAGCGCCGCACGAAATCGTCGGACGCCCACAGTTCCGCGCGCATCTTCCAGTCGTCGGGCGCGGTCTTGGTCGACCAGATGATCTTGCCGACCTGCTTGTCGACGAGCGAATACGCGTCGGACAGCGTGAACAAGCCGTCGACGCGGCCGGCCGCGACGGCCGCCGCGCCGGCCTGCGGATCGAGGTTGTAGATCTTGAAGTCGGACAGCTTCAGCCCGTTCTCGGCGAGCAGCTTGCCGAACGTGACTTCCCACGGCCGGCCGCGGTTGAGCGCGATGCGCTTGCCCTTGAGGTCGACGATCGATTTCGCGGTCGAGCCGGCCGGTACGACGAGATACGTGTTGCTGCCGACGCCGCCGGGCACGATCAGGCGCGTGTGCGTGCCCGATGCGTTGACGACGACCGACGGCAAATCGCCGTAGCCGGCGAAATCGATGCTGCCGTTCGTGAATGCCTCGTTGACGAGCGTGCCGACCGCCGCGGTCGACACGGGCACCCATTGCAGCTTCACGTGCCGTGCCGCCAGCGCTTTTTCAAGCGACTTGTCGGCGTCGATCAGTGCGGAGGCGCCCGCGTATTGCGTCTTGCCGCCGCTCGAATACGCGACGACGGCGATGCGCACGACCTTGGGGGCGTCTTCCGCATGCGCGACCGGTGCCGCGAGCGCCGCCGCGGCCAGCGGCAGCGCGGCGAGCAGCGCGCGTAGCGGGCGGCGCAGCGAAGCGAGGGAGAGCGTGTGTTTCATGATGGTCCCGGACAGTGAACGGTAAAGGGGCTCATGCGCGCTTCTGCAGCGACGGCCGCAGCACGTCGGCAAGCGGGCGCGGGTCGATCCAGTCGGCGACATCGAAGTCCGCTTCCAGAAAGCCGTGGGCATGCAGGAACGTCTTGAACTCGTCGAGCGCGGCGATCGATTCGTCGTCGAGATTGACGCCGAGATGGCGGTGCAGCTGGTTGCCGTACGCGGCGCGCACCCAGTCGATCGACGACGCGGTTTCGCCGGCCACGTAGTGCGCGGTTTCGTCGGGATGCGCGCTCGCCCATTCGCCGGCGGCGACCACGAGCTTCAGGAAGCCGGCGACGATGTCCGGATGGTTCGCGAGCACGTCCGCATTGACGGTCAGCGGGCGCGGCGTGCCGTTGTTGTTGCGGATCGAGCGCTCCGGATGGAAGCCGATGTCGATCACGACGTGCGCGCCGATCAGTTGCGCGATCTCGAGGCCCGTCGAGCCTTTCACGTAGATCGCGTCGACTTCGCCGCGCAGCAGCGCGCCGGCTTCGGCCGCATAGAGCGCGCGGCTCGAGAAGCCTTGCGGCGACACGAACAGGTTCGCCGCGCGCGCCGGCCCGACGGCCTGCAGCGTGCGTGCGCGCACGTCGACGAGTTCGACGTCGCGCGTGGTCAATCCGTCGAGGCTCAGCGCATTGACGAAGCCGCGCAGCGCCGACGCGCGAAAGATGTCGATGCGATCGTCGGGGCGGCTCGGAATCGCGATCCGGCGCCCGCGCAACGCCTTCACGGAGCGGATGCCCGACTCGGGGCGCGCGAGGATCAGCTGCGATTCGTCGACCCACGACAACCCGATCACGCGCGTATTCGCGTCGTTCGAGCGCGCCCACATCGCGGGGATGCTGCCGCCCTGGCGAAACGACTGCGCGAGCGTGTGGTCGCTGATCGACGACACGTCGTGCCGCGTGGCGCCGCGCGGCGAGCGGATCGCGACGCCGTCGGCCGACGTCTCGCCGTTGAGCCAGCCGAGATGCACGGCGATGCCGAGCGGCGTCGGTACCGGCGATCGGGCGTACCAGAACGTCTGCTGCTTGTCCGATGACGAATCGGGCCTGTCTGTCATGTGTGAGATTCCCCTGTCTGGGTAAGCGTGGTCGAGGCGCGGTGTCGCACGCGCGGGCCGTTCCACATTGCAAGTTCCGGGCCAGTGAACGGAAACGGCCGTGCGGCAAGCGCAGCGGGCATCGCGCGCGATGCGTGGCGCGTCGGCCCGCGCATCGCCTGTTGCGTGAGCAACAGTCGCATCGAGTGCTGTTGCGCATGCAGCACCGGTGCGGCCGGTGCAGCAGCACCGCGCCGCCTCGTGTTCGCGATGCCGGCAACCTCGGGCGCGTTCCTGCCGTTTGCCGCCGACGCCCGGCCCGCAAGGCGTCGCGCGCGCTCGTCGGTCGCTTCGCAGGTCGGCGAGCGAGCGCGTTGGCACACCGCGTGCTTAACAGCGCTGCATACGCGCGGCACGCCGGTGCCGCACGCAATCCGAACGGGCCGACAAGGAGAATCCCGATGGCTGTTGAATTTCTGTGGCGCCTGCCGATGCACGGCGACGGCCGGCGCGCACACGACCTGCATACGCGCGGCGAGTGGAACCGCCAGCGCGCAGCGCGCGTTGCGCCCAAAGTCGACGACGACGATTTCGGCTACATCGACTACCTGTCGCAAGTCGCGCGTGCGGCCGATATCGTAGGCTTTCACGGCGCGCTGATTCCGATCTTCCGCTTTACCGAGGAGCCGTGGGTCGTCGC
Organism: Burkholderia sp. Bp9015; assembly: GCF_003853505.1. Lineage (NCBI taxonomy): Bacteria > Pseudomonadati > Pseudomonadota > Betaproteobacteria > Burkholderiales > Burkholderiaceae > Burkholderia > Burkholderia sp. Bp9015. Next base: position 140,931 of record NZ_QTPZ01000017.1, on the reverse strand, counting down.
GGCCGCGCTGGCGCGCGAGACGCGCCGGCTGCGACTGCTGATCGCGCTGCAGCCGCATTTCGTGCATCCCGTCTATGCGGCGCAGATGGCCGCGAGCCTGCAGCGGATCAGCCGCGGCCGCGTCGAGTGGAACGTCGTCACGGGCGGCGGCGGTCCCGACCAGCGCGCGTACGGGGACTTCATCGATCACGACAGCCGCTATGCGCGCACCGACGAATTTCTCGACGTCGTGAAGGGCGTCGCGGCCGGCGCGCCGTTCACGTTCGACGGCCGCTTCTATCGCGTCGAAGCCGGCGGGCTGCTGCCGCCGCTGAGCGGCCAGACACCGCCGCGGATCTATCTGGCCGGCGCGAGCGATGCCGCGCTCGCGGTCGCCGCGAAGCACGGCGACGTGCACCTGAGCTGGGGCGAGCCGCTCGCGAAGCAGAAGGAGGTGATCGATGCGGCGCGCCGCGCGCTCGACCGCCAGAACGCCGAGCGCGACCTGCGCTTCGGCATGCGCATCGACATCCTGGCGCGCGAGACCGAGGAGCAGGCGTGGGCCGAGCTGCGGCAGATGTTCGCGACCGTGAGTGCGTCGACGCACAACGGCTTCGGCGGGCGCGGCGAGTCGGAATCGGTCGGCGCGAAACGTCAGTTCGCGCTGCACCAGGGCAACACGCAGCACTTCGACGACCTGATCGTCGGCCCGAACCTGTGGGCCGGGATGTCGCAGATCCGCGGCGGCCCCGGTTGCGTGATCGTCGGCAGCCACGAGCAGGTAGCCGAGCGGCTGGCGGAATACGTCGACATCGGCGTCTCGACGTTCATCCTCGCGAGCAACCCGCATCTGGAAGAGGCGTACCGCGTGGGCGAGGAAGTGCTGCCGCTCGTCGACGGCGCGCTGAACGCACGCGGCACGCAGGCGGCGCTGCGCGTGGCCGGCGCCTGAGCGCGGCGGTGGGCCTGCACATTCAAACGACAAGGACACTCACCATGACGACACTCGCTGCGCAGGCCACGGCTTGCGACGCACTCTGGTACACGCGCTGCCCGGTGCCGACCGCGCTCGGCATCGCCGTGCATCGCGGCTGGTTCGACGAGGAGTTCGGGCCGGACGGCATCGCGCTGCACTCGCTGCAGGAGACGGCCGACGCCGACAAGCGCGAATCGCATTTCGATCACAGCCTGCCGCACTCGTTCCGGCAGGGCGGCAACATTCCCGCGCTGTGGGCGCGGGCTCGCGGCGCCGATACGCGCGTGATCGGCCTGTCGTGGACCAACGAATTCCAGGCGATCGTCACGCTGCCCGAGCGCGGCATCCGCACCGCGCGCGATCTGCGCGGCCGGCGGCTCGGGTTGCCGCGCCATCCGATCAGCATCGACTTCTGGCGCGCGGCCGCGTTGAAGGGGTTCCTGAGCGCGCTCGAACTGGAAGGGCTCGGCCACGGCGACGCCGAATGGGTCGACCTGCCCGACACGCACGAGCGCCGCACCGGGCCCGCGTCGTTCACGCGCGGCCCGCACGAGTACGGGCTCGAGATCGCGGCACTCGTGCGCGGCGAGGTCGACGCGGTGTTCGTGAAAGGTGTCGAAGGGCTCGAAACCGTGCACCTGATCGACGCGCAGGTCGTCATCGATCTCGGCGCGCACCCCGATCCGCTGGTGCGGATCGGCAACGGAACGCCGCGCACGCTGACCGTCGATCGCGCATTGATCGATGCGCGCCCCGATCTCGTGAGCCGCTTCCTGTCGGTCGTGGTCGGCGCGGGCGACTGGGCCGCGCGCCATCCGGCGGAGACTGTCGCCTATATCGGCCGCGAAACGCGCGCGTCCGACGAGTGGGTGCGCTACGCGTACGGCGCGGACGTGCACCGGCATCTGGAAACGGGGCTCGCGCCGACGTCGATCGACGGACTGGTCGCGTTCAAGGATTTCCTCGTCGAGTGGGGCTTTCTCGAACGCGATTTCGATGCGCGCGCATGGATCGATCCGGCGCCGTTCACGCAGATCGACCGGCATCGCCATGCGTGGGTCGCGTAGCGCGCCGCGGCGCGTCATTGCAAGGAGTCGAACATGACAGGACTGGCGATCGAATACGGCGTGCCGCCGGCGCGCCGGCACGCGGCGCGCACGGCCGCCGCGGTTGCGGTGCCCGCGACACGGCTGCCGCCGGCGGTTCCGCCTGCGCGCAAGGACGTGCGGCCTGCGCAGCCGGGCGCTTGGCGCGGCGCGGGCGCGATTGCGCTCGCCGTCGCGGCGCTGCACGCGGGCATCGCGCTATTGGCGGCGCGTGCGCCCGCCGAGCCGCCCGTGCAACCGCCGAGGCCACTGCCGATGACGGTCGAGTTGACGCGGCCGCCCGAACCGTTGCCGCAGGCCGTACATCCGCCGCCGCCGGTCGTGCCGCCGAAGCCGTTGAAGCAGGCGCCGACCCCGCCGAAGCCGCGTGCGGCCGTTGCGCATCAGGCGGCCGCTCCGGCTGTCGTGCCCGCGGTGGCGCGCGACGCATCGACTGCTGCACCGGCACAGGTCGCCGCAGCGCCTGCCATCCCGAACCCGGCGCCCGTCTCCGCCGCGCCGGCCGCACCCGTGCGCGAATCCGCGCCGATCGGCGACGCGGCATACCTGCGCAACCCGGCACCCGACTATCCGGCGTTCGCGCAGGACCAGGGCTGGGAAGGGCGCGTCGTGCTGCGCGTGCACGTGCTCGCGAACGGCACGCCAGATTCCGTCGAGGTCCGCACGAGCAGCGGCCGCCGCGTGCTCGACAACGCGGCGGTGGCCGCCGTGAAGCGCTGGACGTTCGTGCCCGCGAAGCGCGGCGACGAAGCGGTCGACGGCTGGGTCAACGTGCCGATCGATTTCAAGCTGGGCTGACCCGCCGGGCGGCTCGCCACATTTTCCAAGGAACTCACATCATGACCGGTATCCCGACCACCTTCATCGTCCAGGGCGCGCTCTGGCTGCTCGTCGTCTTCTCCGTCGTCACGTGGACGCTGATCGTCGTCAAGGCGATCCAGAGCCTGCGGTCGAGCGCGCGCAACCGGCGTTACGTCAGCGCATTCTGGGCCGCGAACAGCTTCCACGACGCGGCCGCGCTCGACGGCGCGAACAGCCCGGTCGGCGAACTCGCCGCGACGGGCTTCGACGCGCTGCGGCGTGCCGACGAGAGCAGCGCGCACGATCTGGAACACAGCTGGAGCCGCCACGACCTGCTCGAACGCCATCTGCGCCAGCAGATCCACAATGCGCGCCGACGCGAGGAAGCGGGGCTCGCGGTGCTCGCGTCGATCGGCAGCACCGCGCCGTTCGTCGGCCTGTTCGGCACCGTGTTCGGCATCATCCATGCGCTGACCGCGATCACGCACAGCGCGTCGGCGAGCATCGACGTCGTTGCCGGGCCGATCGGCGAGGCGCTCGTCGCGACCGGGATCGGCATCGCGGTCGCCGTGCCGGCCGTGCTCGCGTACAACTTCTTCGTGCGTCGCGTGAAGGCCGCGTCGGCCGACCTCGATGCGTTCGCGACCGACTTCGTCACGCTCGCGCAGAAGGCCGGCTTCCGCGTGCCGGCCGCCGCGCCTGGCGCCGCGCCGGCACGCCGTTCCGACGACACCCGCCAGGAGGCGTTCGCATAATGGCCTTCTCGTCTTCTTCCGACAACGACGACGTGCTCAGCGAAATCAACATCACGCCGCTCGTCGACGTGATGCTCGTGCTGCTCGTCGCCTTCATCGTCACCGCGCCGCTGCTCAACAACGCGGTACACGTGAATCTCCCGAATACCGTCGCTACCGCGCCGGCCGACCGCAAGCCGAACGTCACCGTGAGCGTCGACGCCAAGGGCATCGTGTATCTCGACAAGCGAGCGGTCGCGCTCGACACGGTGCCGGCCGAGCTGGCCGCGCTGAAGGCCGGCCGCCCCGACGTCGCGCTCGACCTGCAGGCCGACGAGCACGTGCCGTACGGCACCGTCGCGAAGCTGATGGCCGCGATCGAGCACGTGGGCATCACGCGGCTGTCGGTGCTCACCGCGCCGCGCGGCTGACGCGCCCTTCAAGACTTCCTTTGCGAACGCATCCATGAGCACCACGGCTTCACACAACGTCCAGTCGATCTGGTACACGCGCTGTCCGGTACCGACGCCGCTCGGCATTGCCGCGCATCTCGGCTGGCTCGACAGCGAATTCGCCGGCGACGGCATCACCGTACGCGCATTGCAGGAAAGCCAGCACGCGGCGCTGCATCACGCGCACGTCGATCATTCGCTCGACAACGCGTTCCGGCAGGGCGGCAGCATTCCCGCGCTCTGGGCGCGCGCGTCCGGCGCCGACACGCGTGTGGTCGCGCTGACCTGGGTCGACGAGGCCCAGGTGATCGTCGCGCTGCCGGAAGCCGGCCTGACGCGGCCGAAAGACCTGCGCGGGCGCCGCATCGGCCTGCCGCGCCGCGACGGCGAGCGCATCGACATCTTCCGCGCGGCGGCGCTGCGCGGCTTCGTCAGTGCGCTGTCGCTCGACGGGCTCGGCCCCGGCGACGTCGAATGGGTCGACGTACCGGCGTCGAACCTGCGCGCGCCGGTGTCGACCCCCGTGACCCGCGACGCGGCATTCAGCCATCCGGCGAGCCTGTCGAGCCGGCGGCTCTATGCAGCCGAAGCGGCCGCGCTGGTGCGGGGCGACGTCGATGCGATCTACGTGAAAGGCTCGCTCGGGCTCGAAGCCGCGCACCTGATCGGCGCGCAGCCGGTCGTCGACATCGGCTTTCATCCCGATCCGCAGATCCGCATCAACAACGGTTCGCCGCGGCCGCTGACCGTCAACGCAGCGACGCTCGAGCGCCATCCCGACATCGTCAGCCGCTTCCTCGCGCGCGTGACGGATGTCGAAGGCTGGGCGCGCGAGCACGAAGAGGAAGTGCTCGGCTATCTCGGCCGCGAGACGGGGTCGGGCCACGACTGGCTGCGGCTGGCTTATGGCGCGGACGTCCACCGGCGGCTGCGCACGGATCTCGACGAAGCGTCGATCGCCGCGCTCGACGATTTCAAGCGTTTCCTGGTCGACTGGCGGTTCCTGCCCGCCGACTTCGACGTGCGCGCGTGGATCGACCGGCGTGCGCTCGACGGCATCGCGGCATCGTTTCGCGACGCCGCGCGGTGAGCGTGCCGGCACGCGTCGCCGGCGCATGGCGGCGCGAGCGCTTCACCGGCGGCTTCATGCTGCTCGCGCTCGCGAGCGGCACGACGATCAGCATGGCGCAGCTCGCGACGACGTTGTATGCGCTGGCACTCGGCGTCGACAGCGCGCGGCTCGGCATCATCGCCGCGATGGAGCCCCTCGGCATTGCACTGATGACCCTGCCTGCCGGGCTGCTCGTCGCGCGCTACGGCGCGCGGCGCGTGTACTTCGCCGCGAGCATGGGGCCGATGCTGCTCAATCTCATCGTGCCGTTTACCGGCGCGTGGCCGCTGATCGCGCTCACGCAGGGGCTGATCGGGCTATGCATCCCGTTCCGGATCGTGTCGATCAACGGCGTATTCCTTGCGCGTCTCGCGCAGATCGGCCTCGCGCGCGCGGGCTGGTATCGCGCGGCCATGTCGGTCGGAACCGGCATGGCGGGGCCGTGGCTCGCGAGCTGGCTGATCGGCGCGCACGGCGCGGTCGCGACGTTCTGCGCGGCGTCGGCGAGCTTCGCGGGCATGGCGTTGTTCAGCCGGATGCTGCTTGGCGACGCCGAGCAGCCGCCGCGCCGCGCACGGCCTGAAACGGGCACGCTGCGCGCGCTGCTCGCGCTCGCGTGGAGCCACGACGTGCGCGAGCAACTCGTGCTGGAGGCCGTGAACAGCGCGACACGCTCGCTCGTCGGCACGTATACGGTGGTGCTCGCGATTCAGTCGCTCGGACTGTCGCAGACGCGCGCCGTCGCGCTGCTCACCTTGCAGGGTGCCGTTGCGGTGATCGCGTTGTTCGGGCTCGGCAATGTCGCCCAGCGGATGACCGGGCGCCGTTGCCATGCGTTCGGTCTCGCAGGCGGCATCGCCGGGCTGCTCGCGCTCGGCCTCGCGCGCGACGCGTGGATCGTCGGCGCAGGGCTCGCCGCGCTGTGCGCCGGGTCATCGCTGCTGCATCTCGTCAACATGCAGCACCTGGGCCGCCACCCGGCCGACAAGAGCCAGGTGTCGAGCCTGTACAACCTCGCGTCGATGGCCGGCGCGTTCTGCGGACCGCTGGCCGGCAGTGCGCTCGTGCCGGTCGTCGGATTGCAGGCCGTGTTTCTGTGCTGGCTGCCGGTGGTCGTGCTGGTGGCGTTCGCGCTGCGGTTCGCCGGGAGCCGTCGCGGTGCGGCGCAGCCGCTGCCTGCAAAGCTATCCTGACGATCTTGGCTGCCGGTGTTGCGAGACCAGCAGTTTGCTTTCTTCCACAGATGCGTATGCAGCAACGCCGGCACCGTGCGCGTGCCGGCAGCCCCGTGTGACGGGCTTCTCGATGCTGGCATCCGAATTGCAATACAGAACCCGTGCGTCGCGCACGCACGTGCGTTCAACCGATCAAACAGGATGACTCATCGATGTTCAGGAAAAAACTAATCGTCACCGCGCTGGGGGGACTGCTGACGGGCGGCACCGTATCGTTGCCCGCATGGGCAGAGGATGGCGCGGCGACCGCGGGGGCGCCGGACGCGAAGCCGGCGCAACAGGCGTCGGACGACGCGACCGCGGCAGCGCCGAAGACCACCGGCGCGAATCGCGGGTCGACCGTACGCGAAGCGAATCTCGGCACGGTGACCGTGACCGCGCGCCGGCGCAAGGAGCGCATTCAGGACGTGCCGGTCGCGGTGAGTGCGCTGAGCGGCGACGCGATCAAGAACAACGAGTTGCGCGTGATCAACGACGTGACGAAGTACGTGCCGAACTTCAACGGACAATCGACCGAGGGCCGCGAACGGCCGCGCTGGTTCCTGCGCGGCGTCGGCAGCAACGATCCTTCGGACCTTTCGCTGAGCCCGATCGGCGTGTACTTCGACGACGTATACATCAACAGCGTGTTCGGGCAGGGTTTTCCGCTGTTCGACCTCGATCGCATCGAGGTGCTGCGCGGGCCGCAGGGCACGCTGTGGGGCAAGAATACCGTCGGCGGCGCGCTCAGCATCACGTCGCAGAAGCCGACCTTCGACGTGAGCGGCTACGGCAAGCTCGGCCTCGGCCAGTACAACAGCCGGCTCGCGGAAGCCGCGATCGGCGGTCCGATCGGCAAGAACGACGTGCTGGCCGCGCGCGTGTCGGTGTATCACGAGAATGCCGACAGTTTTTACACGAACACCGTGCAGCAAGGGCGCTTCGGCGGCTTCCACGACAACGCGGTGCGCTTCCAGGTGCTGGCCGTGCCGACGTCCGACACCGATTTCCTGTTCAACATCCACGGCCGCAACTACACGGGCGGCGGCGATGCATGGCACGCGGAGGGCGCGGGTCGCGGCGGCGCGAACCAGTTCGGCTTCGTCGGGTCGACCGATCCGTACACGGTGTCGCTCAATGCGCCGTCGAGCGATCACATCTCGACTTGGGGTACGTCGCTCACCGCGCACTGGCGCATCAACCCGGCGGTGTCGCTGACGTCGATCACGGCGTTCGAAGGGCTGCACCGCTGGTATCAGGACGACGAGGACTATTCGCCGTTCGATGCGGCACGCTCGCATGACCGCCTGTCGAGCCGCCAGTTCTCGCAGGAGTTCCGGCTCGAATCGCCGCAGAGCGAGCGGCTGAGCTGGCTGGTCGGCACGCACCTGTTTACCGAGCAACTGGCCGAGCAGGGCGCCGGCGGCGGCCTGCCGGGCGCGCCATCGCCCGCGTTCTACCACCAGACCGACCTCACGCAGCACACGCAGAGCGCGGCGATCTTCGGCAGCGTCAAGTACCGTTTCACCGACCGTTTCAACGTGACGGGCGGGCTGCGTTACACGATCGAGCGCAAGACCATCAATCTGACGGGGCTGCAGGGCACGGGCAGCGTGACGTTCAGCGATCCGAACAGCTGGTGGTCGCCGTCGTCGGTGTCGTCGCCGCTCGCGGTCAGCGCGCAGCAGAACCAGACGAACACGTGGCGTGCGCCGACCTGGGATCTCACGCCGGAATATGCGCTCAGCAACAACGTGCGCGCATATTTCCGCTATGCACGCGGTTTCCGCTCGGGCGGCTACAACGGCAACGCGTATACGCAGAGCACGGTGTCCACCGTGTCGCCGGAGTACCTGACCGACTACGAGATCGGCATCAAGAGCGAGTGGTTCGACAAGCGGCTGATCGTCAACGCGAGCGTGTTCCACTACGACTATCGCGACATCCAGGTATTCGCGCTCGCGCCGAACCCGTTCGGCGGGCCGCCGGTGTCGACGTTGTCGAATGCGGGGCAGGGGCGCGCGGACGGCTTCGAACTCGAGCTGAAGGCGCAGCCGGTCAACAGCCTGTACCTGTTCGCGAACCTCGGGATGCTGAACACGCGCTTCACGGAGTTCCGCTACGTGCCGACGGCCGTCGGCAACTCGTTCGCGCGTTCGCCGCATACGACGCTGAACGCGGGCTTCGACTATCGCGTGCCGGTGTCGTTCGGCACGTTGACGGCCGGGGGCGACGTGAACTACCGCAGCCGCGAATATTTCAGCGCGACGCGGCAGACGATGCCGCAGCTCTGGCAAGGCGGCTATACGGTGCTGAACGCGCATGTGTCGTACACGACGCCGAACCAGAAATACATCGTGACGGGCTACGTGACGAACCTGACGAACAAGGTTTACAAGAAGCTCGAGCTGCTGCCGTCGTATGGCGCGTATCCGGTGCTGTACGGCGATCCGCGCACGGTCGGGATCACGCTGACCGCGAAGATCTGACGCGCGGCGCATGCCGCGTCCGTTCGACGAACGGCGCGACGGTAACGTCGATCAGGTATCGGAACGTCGAAGTGAACGGCAAGGTTCGGTTCATGCCTGCGTCGTTCGTCGGCGCGCGATACGTGTACACGACGGTGCGCTACAACGCTACAACGCGACGACGCGACGACGCGACGACGCGACGACGCGACGACGCGACGACCGGCGTCGCGAAGCCGGCGATCCGGGGACGTCCGGGGATCCGGCACGGGTTCCGGGTGTGCGGGAAAGAAGGCGGCGGCGGCCGCCTTCATCCATCCGTTACGAAGCGACGCGAATCACGACCTTGCCGAAATGCTGGCCCGACTGCAGGTACGCATACGCTTGCGGCGCCTCGTCGAAGCCGAACACGCGATCGACCACCGGCCTGATCCGTTTCGCATCGACGAGCCGCACGACGTCGTCGAGCATCGCGCGGCTGCCGACCATGATCCCGTGCAGTTTCCGAATGCCGCCGATCAGCGACAGCAGCCCGAGTTCGGGGCCGCCGAACCCGCTGACGCCGCCGATCACCGACACGACGCCGCCCAGCTTCGTCGCGGCGACCGAGCGCGGCAGCGTGTCGTGTCCGCCGACTTCCACGACGAGATCCGCGCCCGCACCGCCGGTGAGCCGCAGCACTTCGTGCTGCCACTCGGGCGTCGCGCGATAGTTGATCGTTGCATCCGCACCGAGTGCGCGGGCGCGTTCGAGTTTCGCGTCGCTCGACGACGTGACGATCGTGCGCAGGCCCGCCGCGTGCGCGAGCTGCAGTGCGACGATCGAGACGCCGCCCGTGCCGAGCAGCACAACGGTCGAGCCCGGCCCCGCGCCGCCGTCGGCGAACAGCGCGTTCCATGCGGTGATGCCCGCGCACGACAGCGTCGCCGCTTCGTCGTAGTCGAGATGCGCGGGAATCGCGACCAGCGCCGCTTCGTCGGACACGAAGTGCTCGGCCAGCACGCCGTCGAATTGCGCGCCGGGCGAACCGGAGACTTTCTGCGGCGTGGGCGGCCCGTCGATCCAGCGCGGGAAGTACGTGTTGATCACGCGATCGCCCGGCTTGAAGCGCGTGACGTCGCGGCCGGTTTCGACGACCTCGCCGGCGCCGTCGGCGACAGGAATCAGCGCGTCCTTGCCGATGCCGAGATAGTCGCCGCGCGCGAACATCAGGTCGCGGTAGTTCAGGCCTGCCGAGTGGATTTTCACGACGACGTCGGTTGGCCCGACGGGGCGACGCGTCGCGTCGATGCGCCGGAGCGCGGCAATGCCGTCCCCCGGTCTGATTTGCCATGCGTGCATGTCGACTCCTTTTTCGAGATAGACCGGACTATCATAGTGTTGCGCGTCCGGACGCATTGGCGATTATTCGGCCAACGATTGTCGCCGGCACGGATACAAACCTGTCATCCCATCGGAGTGGAACTGCATGGACGAGCGGCTGAGAGGCATCGCCGAATTTGTCGACGTCGTCGAGTCGGGCAGCTTCGCCGCGGCGGCGCTGCGCCTCGGCATGACGCGCTCGGCCGTGGCGAAGATCGTCGCGCGTCTCGAACAACGGCTCGGCGCGCGGCTCTTGCAGCGCACGACGCGCCAGCTCGGCTTGACCGACGAAGGGCTCGTCTATTACGAGCAGTGCCGGCGGTTGCTGGTGGAACTCGGCGAGACGGAGGCCGCGCTCGACTCGGGCCGGCGCGAGCCGGCCGGGCGCGTGCGGATCAGCGTGCCCGTGCTGTTCGGCCGGCAATGTGTGGCGCCCGTCGTACGGCGCATCATCGAGCGCTATCCGCGGCTTGAAATCGACGTGTCGTTCAGCGATCGCCTGGCCGACCTGGTCAACGACGGCTTCGACATCGCGGTGCGCATCGGCGAGCTTGCGGATACGAGCACGCTCGTCGGGCGGCGGCTTGGCGTACAGAGGATGGGCATTTGCGCATCGCCGGCGTATCTCGAACGTCACGGCCGGCCGACTGGATCCGACGAGCTCGCGTCGCACGTCGGCATCGCGTATTCGCGCGGCGGGCAGCCGACGCCGTGGCGGATCATCGGCCCGGACGGCGCGGTGCACGACCATCGCCCGGCCGGCCGCCTGCGGTTCGACGACCTGCTGGCGATCGCGGACGCGGCCGCAGCCGGCGCGGGCCTCGCGTGGCTGCCGTGCTGGCTGATGGCGCCGTACGTGCGCGACGGGCGTCTCGCGCTCGTGATGGACAGCGACAGCGTGTCGGGCGCCGAAGTGTTCGCGGTGCGGCCGGCGTCGCGCAACGTGCCGTCGAAGGTGCGCGTCGTCATCGATGCGTTCGTCGACGAGATTCCGCGCATGCTGGCATCGGACGACGCCGACGGCGAGCGCGTGCCGCGGCGCAGCGTTCACGCTACGTAGCGACGCCGCAGGATCGGGCGATGCGGAAGACGCGGACGACGGCGACCACACGCGTTTTCTGCGCCTGACGGACAATCGGTGCGGGTCGTGCATGCGCCGCGCGCGAGCGCGCTCGTCGGTTGCACGCGCACGTGGGCGCTGGAACTCGCCGGACACGGCGTGACGGTCAACGCGCTCGCGGTGAACGACGGCGGTACCCTCGGCGGACGCAACTGACGCAACGCGTGCATGACGGCGCGAGTCGTCGATCAACGGGCGGCGTGCATATTCCTGCTTCCCGTTAGCATGTGACGAATCCGACTTTGGGCGCCGCGCGGGCGCCGCTAAGATCGCCGATCCGTAATCGAGCGTTCGACAAAATGAAAAAGTCCGCGTCGCCGTTGCATGCCTTCCGTTTCCGTGTCGTCTGCGCCGCGATTGCCGGCGTGTTGTCGCTCGCATCGTGCGGGGGCGTCGACAGCGATGCGCCGTCGCAGTCGGCCGCGACACCGCCGCAGGCCGCGAAGCGCCCGAACATCCTGTACATCATGGCCGACGATCTCGGCTACTCCGACATCCATGCATTCGGCGGCGAGATCAACACGCCGAACCTCGACGCGCTCGTCGCGTCGGGCCGCATCCTGTCGAACCACCACACGGGCACCGTCTGCGCGATCACGCGCGCGATGCTGATTTCCGGCACCGACCACCACCTCGTCGGCGAAGGCACGATGGGCGTGCCGACCGACGAGCGGCGCGCGCTGCCCGGCTACGAGGGCTACCTGAACGATCGCGCGCTGTCGTTCGCACAACTACTGAAGGACGCCGGCTATCACACGTACATCGCCGGCAAGTGGCACATCGGCTCGGGGATCGTCGGCAGTGCGACGGGCAGCGGACAGACGCCCGACCAGTGGGGCTTCGAGCGCAGCTACGTGCTGCTCGGCGGCGCGGCGACGAACCATTTCGCGCACGAGCCGGCCGGCTCGTCGAACTACACGGAAGACGGCAGCTACGTGCAGCCGGGCCAGCCCGGACAGCCGGGCGGCGCGGGCGGCAATCCGGCCGTGTTCTACTCGACGGACTTCTATACGCAGAAGCTGATCTCGTACATCGATGCGAACAGGCAGGACGGCAAGCCGTTCTTCGCGTACGCGGCCTACACGTCGCCGCACTGGCCGCTGCAGGTGCCGGACCCGTGGCTGCACAAGTACGCGGGCGTATACGACGCCGGCTACGATGCGATCCGCAACGCGCGGATCGCGCGGCAGAAGGCGCTCGGCCTGATCCCCGCCGACTTCAAGCCGTTCGACGGCCTGCCCGAAACGACGGCCGCGTCGCCGGCGACGGCGAACAACGGCACCGCGAACGCGAAGTACATCAGCGCCGTGCATTCCGCCGCCGACGGCTACAGCGACTACGGCACCGGCAAGGTCGACAAGCTGTGGGCGAGCCTGAGCCCGGCCGAGCGCCGCGCGCAGGCGCGCTACATGGAAATCTACGCGGGGATGGTCGAGAATCTCGACTACAACATCGGCCTCCTGATCCAGCACCTGAAGGACATCGGCGAATACGACAACACGTTCATCATGTTCCAGTCGGACAACGGCGCGGAAGGCTGGCCGATCGACTCCGGCGCGGACCCGACGGCGACCGACACCGCGAACGGGCAGGAGCCGGTCTATTCGACGCTCGGCACCGACAACGGCAAGCAGAACGCGCAACGGCTGCAGTACGGGCTGCGCTGGGCCGAAGTGAGCGCGACGCCGTTCCGGCTCACGAAGGGTTATTCGGCCGAAGGCGGCGTGTCGACGCCGACGATCGTGCGGCTGCCGGGGCAGACACGCCAGTTGCCGACGCTGCGCGCGTTCACGCACGTGACCGACAACACGGCGACCTTCCTCGCGGTCGCGGGCGTCACGCCGCCGTCGCAACCGGCGCCGCCGCTCGTGAACACGCTGACGGGCGTCGACCAGAACAAGGGCAAGGTCGTCTACAACAACCGCTACGTCTATCCGCCGACGGGCCAGTCGCTGCTGCCGGTGCTCACCGGCTCGGCGACGGGCGAGGTGCATACCACGCCGTTCGGCGACGAAGCGTACGGCCGCGCATACCTGCGCAGCGCCGACGGCCGCTGGAAGGCGTTGTGGACCGAGCCGCCGCTCGGGCCGCTCGATGGCCACTGGCAGCTGTACGACCTTGCAGCGGATCGCGGCGAGACGACCGACGTGTCGGCGCAGAACCCGTCGGTGATCAGCACGCTCGTCGACCAGTGGAAGACGTACATGAGCAACGTCGGCGGGGTGGAATCGCTGCGTCCGCGCGGCTACTACTGAGGACGGCACGATGCGGTTCCGCTTCCGGACACTCGGCGCGGCGCTCGCGGCCACGCTGTTCGCGGCTGCGTTCGCCGTCGGCTATGCGAGCCCGTCGGCGCCGCCCGCCGGCGCCTTCGACGACGCGAATCGCGGCCGCCCGCTCGTGCCGCTCGGCTCGGAGCGGCAGTGCGAGCGCTACTCGGGCCTGCCCGCGAAGTGGCGCGACGACCCGAAGGCCGGGATGGTGCACCTGAGCGGCGGCGCGTTCGTGTTCGGCAGCACACGCGGCTATGCGGACGAGCGTCCGGCGGGCGACGGCAAGACGCGCGTCGGCGGCTTCTGGATCGACCAGACCGACGTGACGATCGCGCAGTTCGCCGCGTTCGTGCAGGCGACCGGCTACGTGACCGAGGCCGAGCAGCAGGGCGGCGCGGCCGTGTTTCACGTGCCGACGCGCGACGAGCTGAACGCGCGCGACCTCGCATGGTGGACCTGGGTGAAGGGCGCATCGTGGCGGCAGCCGCGCGGCCCCGGCAGCAGCGTCGACGGGCTCGGCAACCTGCCCGTCACGCTCGTCACGCAGCGCGACGCGCTCGCGTATGCGCGCTGGCTCGGCCGCGATCTGCCGACCGAAGCCGAATGGGAATACGCGGGCAAGGCCGGTCGCGACGACGCGTCGCTCGATGCGGCGCCGCGCGACGCGCAGGGCAAGCCGGCCGCGAACTACTGGCAGGGCGCGTTCCCGGTGCTCGATACGGCCGAGGACGGCCACGCGGGCCTCGCACCGGTCGGCTGTTATGCGGCGAACGGTTTCCATCTGTACGACATGATCGGCAACGCGTGGGAATGGACGAAGGACACATACACGGGCCAGCATCAGTCGCACACGAACGGCGACACGGCGGCCGTCGCACCGCCGACGCGCCGGCACGACACGCCGATGGTGATCAAGGGCGGCTCGTTCCTGTGCTCGCGCGATTACTGCGTGCGCTATCGCGCGTCGTCGCGCGAGCAGCAGGAAGCGGATCTCGGTGCATCGCATATCGGGTTCCGCACGATTCTGAGGGATGCGTCATGAAGCGGGTGATGCATTGCGTTGCCGCGTCGTTGATCGTTGCGTGCGGTGTCGCCCATTCGGGCTGGATCGTTGCGGCCGAAACCGTCACGTCGACGATCCGCGTCGGCGTGACGCGCGGCGTGCATGCGGACATCCTGGACGAGGTGAAGCGTGTCGCCGCCACGCGCGGGCTGAATGTCGACGTCGTCGAATTCGACGACGCGTCGCGCATCGATACCGCGCTCGCCGACGGCAGGATCGACGCGGCGAGCTTCGAGGACGCGCAGCGCCTTGCCGCGACGCGCACGGCGAAAGGTCATGCACTGAACGCCGTCGCGCCGACCGTCACGCTGCCGATGGCGCTCTATTCACGAAAGATCAGGAGTCTGAACGAACTGCAGCCCGGCGCGACGGTCGCGATCCCGGCCGATCCGCGCGGGATGGCTCGCGCGCTCGTGCTGCTGCAGAACGACACGCTGGTGACGCTGCGCGACCAGGCCGGCCTGCACGCGACGCTGCGCGACGTGACGGGCAACCGGCTCGCGCTGAAGTTCGTCGCGCTGCGCCGCGACCGGCTGCATGCGGCGCTCGACTCGGCCGCGTTCGTCGCGATCGACTACGAGGACGCCGCGCGCGCTGGGCTGCAACCGGCGCGCGACAGCATCAATCTCGAGGATGCGCGCTCGCCGTATGCGAACGTGCTGACCGTGCGCGACGCCGACCGCACGAAGCCGTGGGTCGCGCAGCTCGTCGCCGCGTATCACTCGCACGACGTCGCGCATTTCATCCTGACACGCTATCAGGACTCGGTGCGGCGGCCGTGGTAGACGACTACCGCCTCGCGTGCAATGCGTGCGGCCGCTGCTGCAACAGCGCGCCGACGCTGTCGTTGCGCGAACTGTTCCGGCATCGGCACCGCTTCGTCGGCGCGCTGACGATCCATCGTGTGCCGAAGCGGCGCATCGGTGAACGAACGCGCGCGGGCGGACGCGAGCATGCGCTCGACGCGGACGACATCGCCGCCTGCGATGCGCTCGCGAACGCGTTGTTCCACCGCGCACGCGGCGCGAACGACGAATGGATTGCGCTGACGCTTCAGGGCTACGACTATCCGTCGCTCGGGCGCTGTCCTGCATTGGCCGACGACGGCCGCTGCAGCGTGCATGCGGACAAGCCTTCGATCTGCGGCGCCGTGCCGCTCGATCCGATGCTGCCGGACCGCCTGCAATCCCGCGTGCTCGCCGGGCGGCGCGACGAGACGGCGTGGCTCGGTGCGAATTGCATCGTCGGCGCGGACGACGGCACGGCTTCCGTCGATATGGCGTCGGCGCTGCCGCTCGTGACGGCAGGGCAGCTCGCGGACCGCGCGGCGCTCGACACGTTTCGCGATGCGCTCGCGTTCGAGCGTGCGGTATGGCGCGACGCGGTGTTCGCATCGCTGATCGACGGCGGACCGCAGGTGCGCGCGGCGTTGGCGCGGCTTGCGCCCGGCGGTTACCTGACGATGTCGATCGTGCCGGTGCTGCTGGCGGTCGCATCGGTGTCCGCACATTGCCGCGCGTTGTGCATCGACTTCATCGACGCGCAGCGCGCGTTGATCGACGCACGTATCGAGGCGGCGCTCGCACGCCGTCGTCTTGACGACCGGCCGGCGACGGCCGAATTGCGCGGCTTTGCGCAGGCACTCGAACGTGCGGGGAACGCACTCGCCGCCATGCCGGCCGCCACGGCGGGCACGCGCACCGACGCCCCGCGCATCGACGCGTGGCTCGACGATCGGCACGCTTCCATCGCGCTCACCGCGTGACACCGGCGGCACGCCGCGCGTGCCTTACACTTGGCGCTCTTTCAACCGTCTCCGATGGGGCGCGCATGTACGCATCGACCTTCATTTTCCGCGCAGGGCAATACGACGACGAATTCCACCGCCTCGACCGGCAGATCGCCGACATGGCGCGCGCGACGCCCGGCTACCTCGGCGAGGAGACGTGGGAGAACGCCGAGGCGGGGCTGATCCAGAACGTCTACTACTGGGAATCGGAGGCGGCGCTGCGGCAGTTGATGCAGCATCCCGCGCATCTGGAAGCGAAGGCGAAGCAGGCGCGCTGGCTGGACGGCTATCGCGTGGTGATCTCGCAGGTGCTGCACGAGTACGGCGACGGCAAGCTCGCGCAGCCGCATGCGCGGCAGCCGGCGTAAGCCGATCGCCGAACGGGCGATTCAGGCGCCGTGCGTGATCCGCCCGGCATCGCCACACGACATCAAAGCGCCTCGACCAGCAGCCGGTTGCTCTTCTCGCAATACTCGTGACACGCGGCGCGTGCCGCGATCGACGCGCCATGCACGAACTTCGGCGCGTCCGCCCGCCGTGACATCGACACGACGATCGACGGCGGCGACGGCTGCAGCGGCAGCTCGACGACCTCGCCGCTCGCGATCAGCGCATCCACGAACAGCACCGGAATCGCGGCGACGCCGAAGCCGTCGCGCACGAGCTGCACGATCACCGAGATCGACGGCGAGCCGGTGATGCGCGTCTCCGACAGCGGCACGCCATGCGCGTGCGCGAGCGTGCGCACGATGTCCTCGAGCGCGCGGTGCGGCGCGGTACCGCGCCCGTAGGTCAGGATCGGCTGGCGCAGCACCTGCCGCGCGAGGCCGGCGCGCGCAGTCGGCAGCAGCCCCGCGCGCGCGATCCAGCGCACCGGATAGTTCGCGAGCGCGTCACAGACGACCGACGCCTCGTCGCTTCCCTCCACGCGAATGATCAGGTCCAGTTCGCCGGCCATCAGCCGGCGCTGCAGCACGACACTGACGTCGACGGTCAGGTCGATCTCCAGTTGCGGATAGTCGGCGGCGAGGCGGCGCAGGTAATGCGGCAGCCAGCTGTGCACGACCGTCTCGATCACGCCGAGCCGCAACTTGCCGCGCAGCGCGCTTTCGCCGGCCGCGGCGGCCTGCAGCTCGTGTGTCGCCTCGACGACGGCCTTCGCATAGCCGAGCAGGTACTCGCCGTTCGGCGTGAGCCGGAATTCGCGGCTGTCGCGATCGACGAGCACGGTCTGCAATTCGTCCTCGAGCGCCTTCAGGCGCTGCGAGATCGCGGCCGGCGTCGCATGCAGCGCGGCGGCCGTCGTGCGGAAGTTGCGCAGCTTCGCGAGCGTGACGAAGGTTTCGAGGAAACGCGTGTTCATGGCGGTCGGCAAGGCGTTGGGCGCGCAGCTTGCCCCGCTGAAAAAATGAACGGGACTGGGGAAAACCCGGCTTCGTGTAAAGAAATTCTATACACGCGACGCAAAAAAACTCGTTGGCGACAAAATTTTTTCTTTTCTATTCTTCGCCGTATCCGCTGACGCAACCGTCATTCCGACGACATATCGATCTGCCCGCGACCATCATGACGCCTACCGAATTCCGCCAGTCCGTGCGCAACGGCACGTTTCGCAGCCCGACGGCCGGCCAGTGCGGCCCGTTCGCGCAAGCCAATCTCGCGATCCTGCCGAACGCGTACGCGCACGACTTCCTGCGCTTCTGCCAGGCGAACCCGAAAGCGTGCCCGCTGCTGGGCGTGGGCGAACCCGGCGCGTTCCGGCTCGACGTGCTCGGCGAGGATCTCGACATCCGCACCGACGTGCCGAGCTACAACGTCTACCGCGACGGGCGCCTGACGGAGCGGGTCGAATCGCTCGAAGCGCTGTGGCGCGACGATTTCGTCGTGTTCGCGATCGGCTGCTCGTTCTCGTTCGAGGACATGCTGGCGCGCGAAGGGATCGGGCTGCGCCACATCGAGGAGGGTCGCAACGTGCCGATGTACCGTACGACGATTCCGAACCGGCGCGCGGGAATCTTCGGCGGCCAGCTGGTCGTGTCGATGCGGCCGCTGCGCGGCGCCGACGCGATCCGCGCGGTGCAGATCACGAGCCGGTTCCCGGGCGTGCACGGCGCGCCGGTCCATATCGGCCATCCGCAGGAACTGGGCATCGCCGATCTCGGCGCGCCCGATTTCGGCGACGCGGTGACGGTGCGCGACGGCGAACTGCCGGTGTTCTGGGCGTGCGGCGTGACGCCGCAAACCGCGCTGATGGACGCGAAGCTGCCGCTCGCGATCGCGCATACGCCCGGCTACATGCTGATGACCGACATCACGAACGCGTCGCTGGCCGTGTTCTGACCCGACCGACGCCGGCGGCCCGCACGGGCGCCGGTCCGGCCCCGGCGCGGCGGCATGCCGCGACCACAGACGATCCGCCCGCCCGGAGGGCGGCGCGCACCCGCGGCGCGACGCGCGCAAGCAACGCACGACGCAAGAAGCGCACGACACCACACGCAAGGTTTCGACCGCATATTTCGACAGGAGCTTCACCATGGAAAGCAAGACCCTCGCGGCGCCCGCCGCCGACCCCGCGGGCCCCGCACGCAACGGCCTGTTCGGATGGTATGCGGACGCGCAGCCGCGCGAACGCCGCGCGTTCTGGAGCTGCAAGGTCGGCTACATGCTCGACGGGATGGATACGCAGATGCTGTCGTTCGTGATCCCGACGCTCGTCGCGACGTGGGGCATCTCGCTCGCGGACGCCGGCTTCATCGGCACGATGACGCTGCTCGCGTCGGCGCTCGGCGGCTGGATCGCGGGCATCCTGTCCGACCGGATCGGCCGCGTGCGCACGCTGCAGCTGACGGTGCTGTGGTTCGCCGTGTTCACCGCGCTGTGCGGGCTCGCGCAGAACTATCACCAGCTGCTCGCGGCGCGCGCGCTGATGGGCTTCGGCTTCGGCGGCGAATGGACGGCCGGCGCGGTGCTGATCGGCGAAGTGATCCGCGCCCGCGATCGCGGCAAGGCGGTCGGCCTCGTGCAGTCGGGCTGGGCGATCGGCTGGGGGCTGTCGGCGCTGCTGTATGCGCTGCTGTTCTCGGTGCTGCCGGCCGAACAGGCCTGGCGCGCGCTGTTCCTCGTCGGCCTCGCGCCGGCGCTGCTGGTGGTCGTGATCCGCCGCTACGTGAAGGAGCCGGACGTCTACGAGAAGGAGAAGGCCACGCAGGCGAAGGTAGCCGACGCGCCGCGCCTCACCGAAATCTTCGCGCCGAAACTGCTGTCGACGACGCTGCGCGCGGCGCTGCTGACCACCGGCGCGCAGGGCGGCTACTACGCGATCACGACCTGGCTGCCGACCTTCCTGAAGACCGAGCGGCACCTGACCGTGATGGGCACCGGCGGCTATCTCGCGATGATCATCTTCGGCTCGTGGGTCGGCTACCTGACGAGCGCGTACCTGACCGACCGGCTCGGCCGCAAGCCGAACTTCATCCTGTTCGCGCTCGGCTCGATGGTGATCGCGTTCGCCTACACGTCGCCGGTGCTGCACCTCACGAACGCGTCGATGCTGTGGCTCGGCTTCCCGCTCGGCTTCTTCGCATCGGGCATCTTCTCCGGGATGGGGGCGTTCCTCACCGAGCTGTTCCCGACGCGGGTGCGCGGCTCGGGCCAGGGCTTCTGCTACAACGTGGGCCGCGCGATCGGCGCCCTGTTCCCGTTCCTGATCGGCGCGCTGTCGAAGCACTACGGGCTCGGCGCGAGCATCGGGATCTTCGCGGTCGCCGCCTACGGCGTGTTGATCGTCGCCGCGCTGACGCTGCCCGAGACGCGCGGCCGCGAACTCGACGCCGCATAACGCCGCATGGGCGGGCGCCCGCCCGCCGCCTTTCTACCGCTCCCTTTTCATCGAAGCCCTCACGCGGCGCGCGACGCGCGCCGTGCGGCGGCGCTCGTCCTTCGTTCAACGACGCATCGAGTTCATC
Organism: Burkholderia sp. Bp9015; assembly: GCF_003853505.1. Classification (NCBI taxonomy): domain Bacteria; kingdom Pseudomonadati; phylum Pseudomonadota; class Betaproteobacteria; order Burkholderiales; family Burkholderiaceae; genus Burkholderia; species Burkholderia sp. Bp9015. Next base: position 120,518 of record NZ_QTPZ01000017.1, on the reverse strand, counting down.
GCCATGACTGACCGACACACTTTCCCCGTTTCCTCCGACGCCGCGCGCTGGCAATTCTGGATCGACCGCGGCGGCACCTTCACCGACATCGTCGCGCGCCGGCCCGACGGCTCGCTCGTCACGCACAAGCTGCTGTCGGAGAATCCCGAGCAGTATCGCGATGCGGCCGTCGCCGGCATCCGCCACCTGCTCGGCCTCGCCGACGGCGAGCCGATCACGCCCGAGCGCGTCGACATGGTGAAGATGGGCACGACGGTCGCGACCAACGCGCTGCTCGAACGCAAGGGCGAACGCACCGCGCTCGCGACGACGCGCGGCTTTCGCGACGTGCTGCGCATCGCGTACCAGAACCGGCCGCGCCTGTTCGATCTCGACATCGTGCTGCCCGATGCGCTGTACGAGACGGTCGTCGAGGTCGACGAGCGGATCGGCGCGCACGGCGACGTCGTCGTGCCGCTCGACGTGCAACGCGCGGAAGCGGCGTTGCGCCGCGTGTTCGACTCGGGCGTGCAGGCGCTGGCCATCGTGCTGATCCACGGCTATCGCTACACCGCGCACGAGCGCGCGCTGGCGGACCTCGCGCGCCGGATCGGCTTCACGCAGGTGTCGGTGTCGCACGAGGTGTCGCCGCTGATGAAGATGGTGTCGCGCGGCGATACGACCGTGGTCGACGCCTACCTGTCGCCGATCCTGCGCCGCTACGTCGAGCAGGTCGCGCACGAGATGCCCGGCGTGAACCTGCAGTTCATGCAGAGCAGCGGCGGCCTGACGCGCGCCGACGCGTTCCAGGGCAAGGACGCGATCCTGTCCGGCCCGGCCGGCGGCATCGTCGGGATGGTGCGCGCCGCGCGCGCGGCCGGCTTCGAGCGCGTGATCGGCTTCGACATGGGAGGCACGTCGACCGACGTGTCGCACTACAACGGCGAATTCGAGCGCGTGTTCGAGACGCAGGTGGCCGGCGTGCGGATGCGCGCGCCGATGATGAGCATCCACACGGTCGCGGCCGGCGGCGGTTCGGTGCTCGGCTTCGACGGCGCGCGGCTGCGCGTCGGGCCCGAATCGGCCGGCGCGAACCCGGGGCCGGCCGCCTACCGGCGCGGCGGCCCGCTGACGGTGACCGACTGCAACGTGATGCTCGGCAAGATCCAGCCCGATCACTTCCCGCGCGTGTTCGGCCCGCATGCGGACCAGCCGCTCGACCGCGACGGCGTGGCCGCGAAATTCGCGGCGCTCGCCGACGAGATTCACGCGGCGACCGGGCGGCGCGACACGCCCGAGGCGCTGGCCGAAGGGTTCCTGGAAATCGCGATCGGCAGCATGGCGAACGCGATCAAGAAGATCTCGGTGCAGCGCGGCCACGACGTGTCGCGCTACGTGCTGACGACGTTCGGCGGCGCGGGCGGCCAGCACGCCTGCGGCGTGGCCGACGCGCTCGGGATGACGCAGGTGTTCGCGCATCCGCTCGCGGGCGTGCTGTCCGCTTACGGGATGGGGCTCGCCGACCAGACCGCGATGCGCGAGCGCGCGGTGGAAGCCGTGTTGTCCGATGAATCGTTGCCGGCGCTGAACGCGGCGCTCGACCGGCTGGCCGACGACGCGGTCGGCGCGCTGCTCGAACAGGGCGTGGCGCCGGAGCGCATCGCGACCGAGCGGCGCGTGCACCTGCGCTACCAGGGCACCGATTCCGCGCTCGACGTGCCGGCCGGCAGCGTCGCCGCGATGCAGCAGGCGTTCGAGGCCGCGTACCGGCAGCGCTATGCGTTCCTGATGCCCGGCACGCCGCTGGTCGCCGAGCTGGCATCGGTCGAGGCGATCGGCCGCTCGGATGCGCCGGTCGAGATCGCACCGCTCGTGCCGCGCGACACGGGCGCGGCGCCACGCGCGCACAGCGCCGTGCGTTTCCATTCCGGCGGTCAATGGCACGACGCGGCGCTGTACGTGCGCGACGCGCTGCTGGCCGGCGACGCGATCGACGGCCCGGCGATCGTCGCGGAGAAGAACGGCACGACCGTCGTCGAACCCGGCTGGCGCGCGCAGATGACCGCGCAAGGCAACCTCGTGCTGACGCGCACGACGCCGCTGCCGACGCGCCGCTCGCTCGGCACCGATGCCGATCCGGTGCGGCTCGAGATCTTCAACAACCTGTTCATGTCGATCGCCGAGCAGATGGGGCTGCGGCTGCAGAACACCGCGTATTCGGTGAACATCAAGGAGCGGCTCGACTTCTCGTGCGCGATCTTCGATGGCGATGGCAACCTGATCGCGAACGCGCCGCACATGCCGGTGCATCTGGGCTCGATGGGCGAGAGCATCCGCACGGTGATCGAGCGCAACCGCGGCCGCATGCGCGACGGCGACGTGTTCATGCTGAACGACCCGTATCACGGCGGCACGCACCTGCCGGACGTCACCGTCATCACGCCGGTGTTCGCGGACGGCTCGGACACGCCGCTGTTCTACGTCGGCTCGCGCGGCCACCATGCGGACATCGGCGGCACGACGCCGGGCTCGATGCCGCCCGATTCGACGCACATCGACGAAGAAGGCGTGCTGATCGACAACTGGCAGCTCGTGTCGGCGGGCGTGCTGCGCGATGCCGACACGCGCGCGCTGCTCGCGTCGGGCCGCTATCCGGCGCGCAACGTCGAGCAGAACATGGCGGACCTGCGCGCGCAGGTCGCGGCGAACCAGAAGGGCGTCGACGAGCTGCGGCGGATGGTCGGGCAGTTCGGCCGCGACGTCGTGCTCGCGTTCATGGGGCACGTGCAGGACAACGCGGAAGAAGCGGTGCGGCGCGTGATCGGCGCGCTGCAGGACGGCGCGTATCGTTATCCGCTCGACAACGGCGCCGAGATTCGCGTCGCGATCCGCGTGGACCGCGCGGCGCGCCGCGCGGAGATCGACTTCACCGGCACGTCCGCGCAGCTCGACAACAACTTCAACGCGCCGAAGGCCGTCTGCATGGCCGCGGTGCTGTACGTGTTCCGCACGCTGGTCGGCGACGACATCCCGCTGAACGCCGGCTGCCTGAAGCCGCTGACGGTGATCGTGCCGGCGCGCTCGATGCTGAACCCCGAGTATCCGGCGGCCGTGGTATCGGGCAACGTCGAGACGTCGTCGGCGATCACCAACGCGCTGTACGGCGCGCTCGGCTGCGTCGCATCGAGCCAGGGAACGATGAACAACTTCACGTTCGGCAATGATCGCTACCAGTACTACGAGACCATCGCCGGCGGCAGCGGCGCGGGCGACGGCTTCGCGGGCGTCGGCGCGGTGCAGACCCACATGACGAACTCGCGGCTGACCGACCCGGAGGTGCTCGAATGGCGCTATCCGGTGCGGCTCGACTCGCATCGGCTGCGCGCGGGTTCCGGCGGCGCCGGGCGCTGGCGCGGCGGCGACGGCGCGGTGCGGCGGATCCGCTTCCTCGAGCCGATGACCGCGTCGATCCTGTCGAACAACCGGATCCACGCGCCGTTCGGCGCGGCGGGCGGCGAGGCCGGCGCGCTCGGTCGCAACACGATCGAGCGGGCGGACGGCACGGTCGAGACGCTCGAGCATATCGGCCGCGCGCAGATGGCGCCGGGCGACGTGTTCGTCGTCGAAACGCCGGGCGGCGGCGGGTACGGCGCGGCGGGCTGAGCGGCAGGGGGCGCACGCGGAAAGCGGTGCGGCGGGGCGCCCGCCGCACCGCTTTCGCGCGTTCCGGGCGGCGATCGCACCGGTTCCATTCATGCCGCTGCATCGGCTGCGCGGTCCGGCGATCTATTCGCTCGCACCGATCGACGCGATGTTGCAACGGCGCTGGGAATAAGGGCGCGCATTCACGCACGAACGGGCAACGAGAATCCCGATTCCGCGCGCTGCGCAATGCGATCCGACCCCGCCGCAGCGCCGTGCCGACACATCGCTGCCGGGATGCCTCGATTTCCCGCAAACCGCCGTCCGGCGGGGCGCTCCGGCGATTCCACCGGCCGGGTTCGACGCGTTCGCGACCGGCTTCATGCGTCCCGCCGATCACGAAAAATCCGTTATGCCAACCGAGTTCCGATTCCTTGACACCTCGTTCCAAATGTGAGTGCCAATCTTCTTCGTCATTTGATAAGATGGGTTCCATCATTCGTTTGGAAAACCTGCGCGCGAGATGCGCGAACGCCGGTTCGCATTGGTTGGAAACAAGTACGGAACGAGGGCCACTGGCACGGTCATCACGACTGCCCCACCAGGTAGGCGCACTGCGCGCCCGGGGATCGGGGGCGGCCGGCTCGCCTCCGTCTACACTGTGCGTTTTTTCTGGATCGGGGCGTGTCCATGGATGACGAAAACGATCGCGCCGTGCTCGAAGCGCATCTCGGTACGCATAGCCCGTGCTGGCGGCTCGGCAGCGATAGCAATGCACTCGAGCTGGCCGCCGTTCGCGGCCTGACCAATGTCGCGGTGGCGCTGACCGGCGAGCAGGCCGCGCGAATCCGCGCGCTCACCGGCGTCACGTCGCACCTCGTGCTCGAACTCGCGCTGTTCGGCGATCCGGTCAGCCTCCATCTGGTCGGCAGGAAGGTCGACACCGCCAATTGGGCCGGCACCGCCTCCGCCTATTCCGATACCGCGTCCGTCGCGGGCGACCTCGCGCACGGGCTCGCGTTCGCCGAGCAGGTCGTGTCCGAGGTGAATTCGCTCGTCGTGATCCTCGACCGCAACGGCATGGTGCAGCGCTTCAACCGCCTGTGCGAGGAAGTGACCGGCAAGCGCGAGGTCGACGTGATCGGCCGCAGCGCGTTCGAGCTGTTCATGAGCCCCGACCAGGGTGCGCAGTCGCGCAGCAACATCACCGGCTTTTTCGCGAGCAACCGGGCGTTCGAGGTCGAGCGCTACATCAACACGGTCAACGGCCCGCGCCTGTTCCAGTTCCGCAACAAGTTCGTGCAGAGCGGCAGCGGCGCCGACGAGCAGTTCCTGATCTGCTCGGGCGTCGACGTCACCGAGGAGCGCAACGCGCAGCAGCGGCTCAGCGAACTCGCGAATTCCGACGTGCTGACCGGCTTGCCGAACCGTCATGCAATCAGCGAGCGCATCCGCGTCGCGCTGGCCGCGGACCGCACCGACGTGCGCGGCCAGGTCGGCATCCTGTTCCTCGATCTCGACAACTTCAAGCGCGTCAACGACCACTACGGGCACATCACCGGCGACCGCCTGCTGCAGGACGTGTCCGCGGTCATCGGCGGCTGCCTGCCGTCCGGCGCGACGCTCGCGCGGCTCGGCGGCGACGAATTCCTGGTGCTGTTCGAGCACGGCACGCGGCCGCTGCTCGAGGCGACCGCGCAAATCATCCTCGAGCGGCTGCGTACGCCGATCCACCTCGGGCTGGTGGAGGTCTACACGAGCTGCTCGATCGGCATCGCGATGTATCCGCAGCACGGCGATTCGCTCGAAACGCTGATCCGCAGCGCCGACACCGCGATGTACGTCGCGAAGGAAGAGGGCAAGCATACGTACCGCGTGTTCTCGCTGGAGATGAACCAGAAGGTCGCGAAGTACATGTGGCTCGACACGAACCTGCGCAAGGCGCTCGAGGAAGAGCAGTTCGTGCTGCACTACCAGCCGGTCGTCGACATCGCGACCGGCGACGTGCACGCCGTCGAGGCGCTGATCCGCTGGCAGTCGCCGGATCGCGGGCTCGTCGCGCCGATCGAGTTCATCCGCTTCGCCGAGGAATCGGGGCTGATCGCGCCGCTCGGGCGCTGGGTGATGCGCACCGCGGCCGCGCAGGCCGCCGCGTGGAAGGCGAAGGGGCTCGACGTGCGGATCGCGGTGAACGTGTCCGCGCGGCAGTTGCAGGACATGAACATCGTCGATCAGTTCGCGTCGATCCTCGACAGCGCCGGGTTGAAGCCGAGCCTCGTCGACATCGAGCTCACCGAAAGCAGCTTCATCGAGGACGAAGAAGCGGCGCACGAGCTGATGAAGCAGTTCCGCCAGCTCGGCGCGGAGGTTCACCTCGACGATTTCGGCACCGGCTATTCGTCGCTGTCGCAACTGTCGCGGCTGCCGCTCGATTCGATCAAGCTCGATCGCAGCTTCATCACGGGCATCGACCGCAACCCGCGCTCGCAGGCGCTGGTGCGCTCGGTCGTGTCGCTCGCGCGGGCGCTGAGTTTCTCGGTGGTCGCCGAGGGCGTCGAGACGCACGCGGAAGCCGAATTCCTGAAGCAGATCAGCGTCGACCACGCGCAGGGTTTCTACTTCGCGCGGCCGATGCCGGCCCAGGCCTTCGAGGCCTGGCTCGCGGAAACCAGAAAGCTCAGGCTGATCGCCTGAGCCTCCCCGCATGACGGGCGCCGCCGCTTGCGCGGCGGCGCGCCGCTCACGTCACACCGTGCGCAGCTTCGACACGCGCCGGTTCTGCAGCATCACCAGGCGTTCCATGTACGCGAGATCCTTCGGCTCGATCGTGAACGCCGCGTGCACCCATTCCTCGGTGATGTCCATCAGCTCGGAACGCGTGAGATGGAACACGCGTTCGCGGGCGCGCAGCATCGCGCGCACGCCGTTCAGCTTCGGCTTCATCACGTCGATGAAGGTGCGTGTCGCGAGATATGCGTCGCCCGCGTCGAACGTCTGGTCGATCAGCCCGCGATCCTCGTACCACTCGGCCGCATGCGCCTCGCCGGACGAGATCAGCGATTCCGCGAGCCCGCGGTCCGCCTTGCGCGCGACCAGCGAATAGCCGCCCATGCCCGGGAACAGGTTGAACGCGATCTCGGGGAAGCCGAGCTTCACGCCCTTCTGCGCGAGCATGTAGTGGTGCGCGAGGGCGGCCTCGAAGCCGCCGCCCAGCGCGCTGCCCTCGACCATCGCGATCGAGATCGCCCCGGTGCCGAAGCCCGTGTAGATCTCGTATACGCCGTCGATGCACGAGCGCGCGTAGGCCATCAGCTGGTCGCGGCGGCCGCTGCGGATCGCGTCGACGAAGAAGCTCAGGTCGCCGCCGACGTTGAACAGCTCGGGGACGAGCGAGCCCGTCACCCAGAAGTCGAACGGCAGGCCCGAGTCGCGTGCGACGCGCGCGAGATGGATGATGTCGGTGACGAGTTGCTGGTTGAAGCACGGCCGCGGCTCCGATCGCAGCATCATCCACATGACGTTGCGGCCTTCTTCGTAGAACGCGGTCAGTTGCGTGAGTTCGCCTGCTTCGTAAAACGGACGGCACGCCGGATGGGATTGGAGTTGCATGGTATGTCCTCGAGAGATGTGGTTTTTCAGAGACCGACGCGGCCGGCGACGTGGAAACCTGCCCCCGCACGGCGCCGGCCGCGAGGCACCGCCATTGTTGCGCGCGCACAAATGTCGAATTGCGGGGAACAACGCATGACGGGGGCGCGGGCGGGTATCGCGTCCGGCGCGAACCGTGCGGGTCATGCGGGTGATGCGAACGATGTGGTCGATGTGATCGCCCGGCGGGAGAACCGTGATGAGAGGTGGGCGGGATCGGGCCGGTGGTCGTCAGGGGCGGTGAAGGCAGCGAAGGCAGCGAAGGCAGCGAAGGCAGCGAAGGCAGCGAAGGCGGTGAGGGCGGTGAGGGCGGCCGCGATGACGATGCCGTGCGCGATCCGCGCGATCGGCCGGCGGGCGGTACGGGCACGCCGCTTCGGCCGACGCGCGGCGTGCCGGCCGCTTACGCGGTGAAAGCGACGCCGTGCCGCCGACCGCGTCTCATGGATTGTGCGGACTGGTGCAGCGGCCGGGCGTCGGCTAGCTTTAGAAGATGACGCCGCCGCGCCCGGCGTCCCGGGAGGGGACCGTGACCGCATTCCAGAAGATGTGGCAGCTGCTCGTCGGGAAGCCGCTGGACCCGCTCGATCCGCGCACGCGCCATGCGATCGCGGTGACGCCGTTGCTGGCCTGGGTCGGACTCGGCGCGGACGGCCTGTCGTCGTCGTGCTACGGCCCGGAGGAGGCGTTCCTCGCGCTCGCGCACCACACGCCGCTTGCGCTGTTCCTCGCCTGCGCCACCGCGGCGACCGTGTTCATCATCGCGCTCGGCTACAACCAGGTGATCGAGCTGTTCCCGACCGGCGGCGGCGGCTATCGCGTCGCGACCTCGCTGCTCGGGTCGAAGCCGGGGCTCGTGTCGGGCGCTGCGCTGCTGGTCGACTACGTGCTGACCGTCGCGACGTCGCTCGCGAGCGGTGTCGACGCGTTCTTCAGCCTGCTGCCGGTCAGTGCGCAGGCGTTCAAGCTCACGACCGAGATCGTGCTGATCCTGCTGATGACGGGGCTCAACTTCCGCGGGATGCGCGAATCGATCATGGTGCTGCTGCCGATCTTCATCGGCTTCGTCGTGCTGCATTTCGGGCTGATCGTGTACGGCGTCGCGGTGCACGGCAGCGCGCTGGCGACGATCGTGCCCGACGCGGTGCACGAGGCGCACGGGATGTCGCAATCGCTCGGCGTGTTCGTGATGCTCGCATTGCTGATGCGCGCGTTCTCGCTCGGCGGCGGCACCTATACGGGCCTCGAGGCCGTGTCGAACAACGTGAACATGCTCGCCGATCCGCGCGTGCCGAACGGCAAGGCGACGATGTGGTACATGTCGACGTCGCTCGCGTTCACGGCCGGCGGCATCATCCTGCTGTACATGCTGTGGCACGCACGGCCCGTCGAAGGCGAGACGCTCAACGCGGTCGTGTTCGGCAGCGTGATCGATCATCTCGGGCTCGGCTCCGCGGTCGCGCGCCACGCGCTGCTCGCGGCGGTGCTCGCGTTCGAGGCAGGGCTGCTGCTGGTCGGCGCGCAGACGGGTTTTCTCGACGGGCCGGCGGTGCTGTCGAACATGGCGTCGGACTCGTGGGTGCCGCGCCATTTCCGCGACCTGTCGACGCGCCTCGTGCGGCAGAACGGCATCATCGTCGTCGGCCTGTCGGGCCTGCTGATCCTGCTGTGGACGCACGGCAGCGTCGACGTGCTCGTCGTGCTGTACAGCATCAACGTGTTCCTCACGTTCAGCATGTCGCTGCTGGGGCTGTGCACGTACTGGTGGCGCCATCGCAGCGAGCGCGGCTGGTTCAAGCACTTCTTCCTGTCGGCGCTCGGGTTCAGCGTGACGTCGACGGTGCTCGTCATCACGCTGATCGAGAAGTTCACGGCCGGCGGCTGGCTCACGGTGCTCGTGACGAGCGCGGTGATCGCGCTGTGCGTCATGATCAACCGCCACTACGCGTACACGCGCGCGCAGCTCGCGAAGGAAGACGCGCTGTTCTCGGGGCCGCCGCCTGCAGTCGACGAGGCGATGGCGCCGGGCAAGCCCGACCCGTCGCAGCCGACCGCGGTGCTGCTGGTCGGCAAGCATCGCGGCGCGAGCATGCACGCGCTGCTGTGGGTGAACCGGCTGTTTCCCGGGCACTTTCGCAACGTGATCTTTCTCGCGGTGGGCGAGGTCGATGCGAAGGCGTACGACGGGCACGAGCATCTCGAGCGGCTGCGTCACACGATCACCGAAGCGCTCGACTATTACGTCGCGCACTGCCGCCGCAACGGCATCGCGGCCGACTACCGGATCGCGTTCGGCACGAACCCGGTCGTCGAATTCATGAACCTCGCGTCGTCGACGCTCGATGCCTATCCGAACGCGGTGTGCTTCGCGAGCAAGCTGATCTTCAGGCGCGTGAATTTCCTGACCGCGTGGCTGCACAACCAGACGCCCGTCGAGCTGCAGGCGCGGCTGCACGTCGAGGGGCGGCAGATGGTGTTGTTGCCGATGAACGTCGGGTAGCGATGCACGCGGGAGACGCCCGCGCACGCCTGGAAACGATTCAACATGACGTGGCGCGTCAGAACGTTCAGTATCCGAAAGCTATTGCCCGTTTTCCCGGAAAGATTTGATAAGATGCGCGCGCTTCGACGCCATCAACAGAACGACAAATCCTTTCCGAGGGGCTCAATGAAGAACGCAGCATCGTCCGTATTCCATGTCGCGCGCCGTGGCCGCAACGCACTGTTCGCCGCCGCGCTGCTGTCACTTTCGTCGCTGGCGAGCGCTGGCGGCGACAAGCCGGGTGCGAAAGATCATCTGTTGCTCACGCGTTTCGCCGGCGCGACCATCACCGCATATTCGCAGACGCCGTTCGACGAGGCGTTCCTGCCGAACCAGCCGATCGACGACGAGAGGACCGCCAAGGGCCTGAATCTCGAAGGCAAGATCACGCGGATCTCGTACGCGATCGACGGCGGCCGGTCGACGCTGGAAGTCGAGCGCAACTATCTCGACGCGCTGCAGAAGGGCGGCTTCCAGATTCTGTTCCGCTGCACGGCGGAGCAGTGCGGAAAGAGCGGCGGCAACGACTTCCAGAGCGTCGTGATCAATTCCGGCCGGCTGCGGCAGGCGGGCGGCGGCGACGCGAACTTCGGCGACAAGCACCGCACGATCCTCGCGAAGCTGCCGCGAGCGTCCGGCGATGCGTATGTGTTCCTGCACATCATGGACAATTCGGCATCGAACAAGCGCACGCTCGTCTACGAGGAAGTCGTCGAAGTGAAGCCGATGCAGACCGGGCAAGTCAAGGTGCTCGATTCCGGTGCGCTGCAGAAGGGCCTCGCCGCGACGGGCAAGATCGCGCTGTACGGCATCTACTTCGACACCGACAAGGCGCAGGTGAAGCCCGAGTCGAAGCCGCAGCTCGACGAGATGGCGAAGCTGCTGACGGCGAATCAGGCGCTGAAGGTGTACATCGTCGGCCATACCGACAATCAAGGGCAGTTCGCGCACAACGCCGACCTGTCGCAAAAGCGTGCGGAGGCCGTCGCGCAGGCACTGGCGACGACCTACAAGATCGCGCCGGCGCGGCTCGTCGCGAAGGGTGTCGGGTCGCTGTCGCCGGTTGCGTCCAACGGCGACGACGCCGGCCGCGCGCAGAACCGCCGCGTCGAACTCGTGCAGCAATAACGCACGCCGGACCGGGCGCACGCGCTGCGCGAACGAACAGGGCCGCGGCAACGCGACCGTGACGGGCGATGTGACGCCGACGCGCTACGACCTCAAGGGGCAATTGCACGGGCAGCATGCACAGGCCGGCGCATACACGCTCGCGTGGACGTGGCGCGGCAAGCGCGTCGGCGATTGCCATTGAACGCAACGACGCTCGACGCGCAAGCAGCCGGACCACGAGCGCCCTTCTGCGCCCGTTGATGTCCTCGAGAAACATGTGCCGCCATTCCGGGGCTGTACGCTTGAAGGGGCTCGACGTGCGCGGCGCGCTTTCCGCTTACGAATGGTGATGCGTATGCGAGCGTGCCGAGCGCTGCGACGAGCGGTGCAGCAGCCGGTCGCGCGTGCGGTCGCGGCTGCGCCGTTCCGCGAAGAACAGCACCGCGAACACGAGGACCGCGAGCATCAGGATGATCGCGACGATAGCGTTTTCCATGTCGCCTCCGGCAGGTAGGGGCCGGTGCCGCTCGTTCCGACCCCGGGCCGCGAACGCGCACACGGCGCAGCGGAAACGGGGGGCAAGAACGAGGGCCAGGCCGCGTTCGCGTCAGCATCGGCATCGCTTCGATCAGCGCGATTCCGAGCCGCGCGCCGATCGCGGCGCCGACACGTTCAGGATGCCACCGTTCGAGATGCAGCGCACCGATCGGGATCACGCCCGGCAGCGCGAACGCGATCACGAGATAACGGATTTCGAATTCGTGTCGATCGGCACGATGTCTCCATCCCCATGTCGGCGTGTCGAATTCACCCGATCGTCATGCGTTTCGGCGACCTCGCACGCGCGCGTTACGCGCCCAAATAATATGTCGCGACATGACATAAATGGCGATCGCGCAGCCAGCAGGGCGCGAAAGTTCGACAGTCATGCCTGCATGACGCATGCGCGCTTCCTCGTGCGCCCGGTGCATGGCGGCGCGGGCCGCCGCCCCGTGGCTTGACGCTCGCGGGCACGTCACCCACACTGGGTCGAACGACGGGGCGCGGCGCGCGCCAATGCGTGCCCGTTGCGTCCCGACCTGAACACGAACGCGCGGAGAGCTTCGACGTGGTGCGTTTTCCGTTCCGATCGACCGGCAGGCTGCCGGGTCGCGCCGCAACGCTCGCGGTTGCCGTGACCGCGATCGCGCTGGCGTTCGTGCGTCCCGCGTTCGCCGACGCGGGCGACGCCGCGCCCGTCACGCTCGTCAGCGACGTCCATGTATTCGTGATCCAGCACGACGGCTCGCTCGACGAGGACGACGATTCGACACTGCGCGCGAACGATGCGAACGGGATCGATGCGATCGCGCAGCGTTACGTGTGGTTCGACAAGAACCTCGAGAAGGTCGACCTGGTCGCGGCCGAGACGATCGATCGCGACGGCGTCGCGCATCCGGTCGGTCCGGAAGGTATCCGCGATGTGCAGGAGCCGCGCTCGGCCGGCGCACCGACGTTCCAGGACGGGCTGCTGCGCACCGTCGTGTTTCCCGGCGTCGAAGCCGGATCGAGCACGCGCATCGCGTTCCGCAAGTCGCGCACGAAGCCGGTCAACGCAGGTTACTTCGGCTACTACGTCGAACCGTCGCGCGAGCCGGTGGAGAACCAGCGGCTGATCTTCGACGTGCCGGCCGACATGCCGCTGCATGCGGACGCACGCGGTTACGTCGCGCTGCCGCCGGTGACCGCGAACGGCCGCACGCGCTACGCATTCGAATACCGGCACGGCACGTACGACCGGATCGAGAACGGCTCGGTCGGCTATCCGACCTACGGCGACCGGCTCGTGGTGTCCACGCTACCCGACTACGCGGCGTTCGCCGCGCGCTACCGCAACGCGGCCGTCGACCCGGGCGCAAACGATCCGGCCGTCGTGCAACTGGCGCGCGCGCTCACCGCCGGCACCGCCGATCCGCGCGATCGCGCGCGCGTCCTGTACGACTGGGTGCAGGCGAACGTGCGTTACGTCGCGCTTTTTCTCGGCGAGACGGCCGCCGCGCCGCACCGCGTGACCGACATCCTGCGCAACCGCTACGGCGACTGCAAGGACCACGTCGCGCTGTTCGGCGCGTTGCTCGCGGCGGCCGGCATCCGCAGCGAAGCGGTGCTGATCAATCTCGGCTCCGTGTACACGCTGCCGTCGGTGCCCGGTTACGGCGGCGGCGCGATCAATCACGCGATCACGTGGCTGCCCGATCTCGGCGTCTACGCGGACACCACGACGGCCGGCATCGCGTTCGGCTACCTGCCGCCGATCGTGATGGACCGGCCGGCGCTGCTCGTCGACACCGGCGTGCTGTCGCGCACGCCGGCCACGCAGCCGAAGCACCGCGCCGCGCGCGTGGAGATCGATGCCGCGCAACCGGGCGCCGCGCGGTTTCATGCGCGCGTCGAGGACGACGGCTGGACCGCGGAACTCGAACGCACGCTGTTTCGCCGGGCGGCGCCCGACCGCATCCGGCAGCTCGCGAACGAACGGCTGCGGCAAAGCGGGCTGCGCGGCCGCGCGCAGATCGCGACGAGCGATCGCCGTGCGACGGACGGGCCGTTCGACGTCACGTATGCCGGCACGCTCGATCACTTCGTGTGGCCGGACGGCACGACCGCCGTGCCTGCGCTGTCGAGTCTCACGGGCGGCATCGCGACGCAGGTCGAGGGCTGGCTGGCCGAGCCCGTGCGCACGCAGCCGTGGGCATGCATCGGCGGCACGTTCGACGAGACCGGCCAGGTCGCGCTGCCGGCCGACGTCGCGGTGACCGACCTGCCGGCCGATACGGCCGTGCACGACCGTTTCGTCGAGTTCACGTCGCATTACGTATTCGATGCGGCCGCGCACGTCGTGCAGGTCACGCGGAGGATGAAGGCCGAATTCGGCCGCCAGGTCTGCACGCCCGACGAGTTCACGGCGCTGCGCGCGTCGCTCGAACGCATCGAACGCGATACGCAGGCGCAGATCGTCGTGCGGGCCAGGCAACGTTGAAGGTCGGGCGCGGCGCACGCGGCGCCCGGTGCAATCGCGCGTGCGGCCGAAGCCGGCCGGCGCGCAGGAGAGGAACATGACGGAACGGGAACACGAGATCGCCGATTTGTCGAAGGAATTGCTGGGCCGGATCGTGCAGGGTGCGGTGACGAACGGCGCGCCGGTGGATGCGCAACAGTGTGCGGCGCTGGCCGTGAAGTGCGCGACGGCGCTGATTGACGCGCTCGACGCGCGCAGCGGCTGAACGGAATCGTCACGCGCGGCGGCCGATCGTGCGATGCCGGGGCGACCCGGCAGGCGTTCGCTGCGCCGTGCGTTGCGCGTGACGCGTTACACGTCACGCATCGGCGTGCGTGTCGCCTTCGGCACGCACCGCGCCCGGCGGCCTGCCGACCACGCGCTTGAACGCGCGGCTGAACGCGGCGAGCGACCCGTAGCCGAGCCGGTACGCCACCGCTTCGATCGTCTCGCCCTCGCGGGCAATCCACTGCGCGGCGAGCCGCATCCGCAACTCGGTCAGGTAACGCACCGGCGTCATCCCGGTGGCCGCGAGAAAGCGCTCGGCGAATACCGAGCGCGACACGCCCGCTTCGGCGGCCAGTTCCGCGACGCTCCAGTTGCGCCCCGGATCGCGATGCAGCGCGACGATCGCGCGGCCGAGCTTCGGCTCGCGCAACGCCTGCACCCAGCCCGTCGCGTCGCCGCATCCGCACTCGACCCAGCCGCGCACGATGAACGCGGCGACCACGTCCGCGAGCCGTGCGAGGATGCCCGCGAAGCCCGCGCGCGCGGCGCACGATTCGCGTTCCATCGCGTCGAGCATCGGGCGGATTTCCGGGTAGCGCGCGAGCAGCGTGCCGACGTGCATGAATGCCGGCATCGTCCCGACGAGCGGCTGCATGCCGCCGAGATCGAGCTCCATGCACGCGCTGAAGATCAGCGCATCGCCGGCGGCCGGCTCCGTCGCGGCGCACGTCGTCGCGCCCACCGACGCGACCGTGTCGCAGATCTTCGCGGCCGCGAAGCCGCCGATCTCGCGGCACGGCGCGTCCGGATCGGACACCAGCGCATGCGTGCGGCCGTGCGGCAGCAGGATCGCGTCGCCGGCCTCGAGCCGCACCGTCGTGCCGTCCGCGTCGCGCAGCAGCACGGGCCCGCGCCCGACGAAATGGAACTGCGCGCGGCCCGGCGCATGGCCGAAGCTCAGCCCGAACGGCCGCGGCACCTGGATCCGGCGGTACTGCACGCCGCTCAGGCGCATTCCCAGCAGCAACTCGCTGACGAGGTCGTGTACGTCGGGCACGGGGGGAAGCAAGGGCTCGGACATCGCGAGATTCGGACGATCGATCAACAAGAACGGATTGTATGTCATAGACCGTCCTGCCGCTGTTCCTTACGATACGCTCTCATCAGTACTTTCCCTAACCGACACGGAACCCCGCATGAATCCCGGAATCTCCTCGGCCGCTTCGACGGCGGCCCCCCGTGAACCGGCCTGGGGCGCGGTGTTCGCGATGACGCTCGGCGTGTTCGGCCTCGTCACCGCCGAATTCTTGCCCGCGAGCCTGCTCACGCCGATGGCCGACAGCCTCGGCGTGACCGAAGGCGTGGCCGGGCAGGCCGTCACGGCCACCGCGACGGTCGCGCTCGTCACGAGCCTGCTGATCTCGGCGCTGACGCGCACGATCGACCGCCGGCGCGTGCTGCTCGCGTTCTCGGTGCTGCTCGTCGCGTCGAATCTCGCGGTCGCGTTCGCGCCCGGCCTGACGACGCTGCTGATCGGCCGCGTCGTGCTCGGCATCGCGCTCGGCGGTTTCTGGACGATGGCGACGGCCACCGCGATGCGGCTCGTGCCGGCCGCGATGGTGCCGCGTGCGCTGTCGATCATCTTCAGCGGCGTGGCGGTCGCGACGATCGCGTCCGCGCCGATGGGCAGTTATTTCGGGCACCTGATCGGCTGGCGCAACTTGTTCCTGATCGCGGCCGGGCTCGGCGCGCTCGCGTTCGTGTCGCAGGTCATGACGCTGCCGTCGATGCCGCCGAGCGGCACCACGCGGCTGCGCACGCTCGTCGACGTGCTGCGCCGGCCGACCGTCGGCCTCGGGATGTTCGCGACGATCCTCGTGTTCACCGGGCATTTCGCGTTCTTCACGTATCTGCGGCCGTTCCTCGAACAGGTCGCGGGCGTCGGCGTGAACGGGCTGTCGGCGATCCTGCTCGGCTACGGGATCGCGAACTTCGTCGGCACGTCGCTCGCCGGGCGCGTGCTCGAGCACCGGCTGCGGCCGATGCTGATCGGGATGCCCGCGCTGATGGTCGTGCTCGGCGTCGCGCTCGTCGCGCTCGGCCGCGCGCCGATGATCGACGCGGTGCTCGTCGCGTTGTGGGGGATGGCGTTCGGCGGCGTGCCGGTCGCCTGGTCGACGTGGGTCACGCGCACCGTGCCCGACGAAGCCGAGAGCGCGGGCGGGCTGATCGTCGCGGCGATCCAGCTCGCGATCGCGACGGGCGCGGCGGCCGGCGGCGTCGTGTTCGACGCGAACGGCGCGGGCGGCGTGTTCCTGGGCGCGGCCGCGGTGCTGGCCGTCGCGGTCGCGACGATCGTGACCGGCGTGCCGAAGCGGGTTGGCGTGGCGCCGGCGCTGGCCGACTGACGGATTGCGGCACGCCGATGCGCGCGATCGCGCATCGGCTAGTGGCGCGGCGAGGTCGCGCCAGTCGTGCAACAGCCGGCCCGGTTCATGCGGCGTGGCGTGGCCGAATCGATCGTATCAAGCGGATAGCGGGACAGGACGCCGCCTGGGCGATGTGCGCCGCCGGCATGGCGGCGCGACGCCCGAAGCGTGCTTTCGGCATCTGCTCGCTGTCGATGAAACCGCCGGAAACCTACGCACTGCGGCTCGCAACCGTCATCGACGGCGCGCTCAGCGGCGGGCAGGTACTGCATGCGCACGGGCCCGTGCGCTTCCTGCAGGAATGCGCGCAACTGCTGATGCCGAAGAAGGGCCGGAAGTGAATGACGTGACGCGCCGCTTCAGCCGCGCGTAGCCGGATCCTCCGACAGCGCGCGCAACTGGCCGCGCAACACATCGACTGCTTCCGGCGCGAACGGCCGTTCGATCTCGGTATGGGTCTGCTGCCAGAGCGGGAACGCTTCGGCCAGCAACTGATGACCGGCCGGCGTGAGTTCGAGCAGGCGGCTGCGCTTGTCGTCCGGATCCGTCGTGATCGTGAGCAGCCCGCGCCGCTCGAGCGGCTTGAGCGCGGCGGTCAGCGTGGTGCGATCCATCGCGAGCAATGACGCGACCGATTTCATCGCGGCCGGCTGCGGCCGGTTCAGCGACATCAGCAGCGAGAACTGGCCGTTGGTGAGATCCAGCGGACGCAGCACATCGTCGAAGATGCGCGCGAGATTGCGCGCCGCGCGCTGCATGTGCAGGCACAGGCAGCAATCGCGCACCATCAGCGTCGTTTCGAAAGGGAGCTTTTCTTTGCGTGCCATGTTGCAATTGTGTTGATATCAACCTACTGTGTCAAGGGCGAGGTGCGGCAGCCCGCCGTGCCCGCCATCGGACGGAGGAAGCATGAGTGCTCAACAGCAGTTGTATCTCGCGGTATTCCTCGGCAGCAAGGATAGCCCGGGCATGAAGGCGTGGATGGCGTTGCCGGAGGACGAGCGGCGCACGCGGGAGCGCGAAGGGATCGCCGCGTGGCACGCGTGGGTCGAGCGGCATCGCGACGCGATCGTCGAGCCCGGCGGGCCGCTCGGCAAGACCAAGACGATCGGCAAGGGCGGCGTGACGGACACCGCCAATGCGATGAGCGGCTTCACCGTGGTGCGCGCCGCATCGCACGACGCGGCCGCCGCGCTGTTCGAGGGCCATCCGCATTTCACGCTGTTCCCGGGCGATGCGATCGACGTGATGCCGGTGCTCCCGGTACCCGGCATGTGAGCGGCGACAGGCGCTGCATGCGTGGGCGAAGCGGCCGAAGTGATCGAAGCATTCACATCATTCGAAGCACTCGAAGCACTCGAAGCACTCGAAGCACTCGAAGCATTCGAAGCATTCGAAGCATTCGAAGCATTCGAAGCATTCGAAGCATTCGAAGCGGCCGATTGGCCGTCGCCTGCGCGCGGCGATTTTTCCCGACATTATCGATGGAGACATTGCGATGAAGCTTTACGGATTCGCCGGCACGCGCACGCAACGCGCGCTCTGGGGGCTCAAGGAACTGGACGCGGATTTCGAGTTCGTGTCGGTCAACCTGCTAAAAGGCGAGCACAAGCGGCCCGAATTCCTGCGCCTCAATCCGGCCGGCAAGGTGCCCGTGCTGGTGGACGGCGACCTCGTGATTCCCGAGTCGGCCGCGATCGTGCTGTATCTCGCGGACAAGTACCCGGAGAAGGCGCTGCTGCCCGTCGATCTCGCTTTGCGCGCGCAGGCCTATCGATGGGTCATGTTCGCGGTGACGGAGCTTGAACAGCCGTTGTGGCGGATTACGCGCCATTCGTTCCTCTATCCGCCGGAAAAGCGCTCGCCGGCCGATATCGAGCTGGCACGCGAGGATTTCGCGACGATGGCCGCGATCCTCGACAGGCATCTCGAAGGGCGCGAATTCATCGTCGGCGACACGCTGACGGTGGCCGATTGCGTGACGGTCTACCTGATCGACTGGGCGAGCGAATGCCACCTGATCGAACCGTTCCCGCAATTGCGTGCGTACCTCGAGCGGCTTTATGCGCGGCCGAAGGCGCCGCAGCGGATCGCGGACGCACGCAAGGCGGCGTGAAGCGGCGGTCGGTCATGTCGACGGGCGTGATCGATCGCGGCCGCGCGATCTTGCGGGCTTGCGGTTACGCCACCGCGTCAGGCGCACCCAGCGCGCGACACAGCACTGACAAGTCGCGAACGGTCAGATGCGGCGACGGGGCACGATGCGCAGCGTGCTCCGCTTGCGCCCCTGCGTGACGCACGACCCACGCTGCCTGAAGCCCCGCATTCAACGCGCCGACGATATCGAGGTGAAAGTCGTCGCCGACGTGCAGCAGCTCCGCCGCAGGCACGCCGAGCGTCGCGGCGGCCGCATGGAAGATTTCCGGCTCGGGCTTCGCGAACCCGAACGCACGCGCGCTGAGCGTTTCACGGAAGAACTCGCCGCCGCCGGTCAGTTGAAGGTCCGCATTGCCGTTCGTCACCGCGATCAGCGGAAACCGCGCGCTCAACCACGCGAGCGCCGGCAATGCATCGTCGAAGAACTCGACCTGGTTTCGCGCCGAATAGAACACGTCGTAGGCGCGGTCGGTCAGTGAGACGTCTTCGTTCGCGCGCTGCAACGCCAGCCGGATCGATCCGATGCGCAACGCGCGATAGTCGCCGACGAGATCTGGCCGCGAGCGTTCGTATTCATCGCGCAGTTGAGCCAGCGTCTGCGACGTCGGCAGCACGCTCGCGGTATCGGGGGCGTGCGCGATCAGCCACGCATGCAGCGACGCCTCGGCCCGTGCGACGGAAGGGCCGAACGGCCATAGCGTGTCGTCAAGATCGAACGAGATGGCGGAAACTTTGGATAGACGCATGGCGATGGAAGATATCACGCCGTTGCCGTTCACCACGGCCACGGGATCGAGCGTCCCGTGCCGCGCTCGACGGCCTGCCGATACAGGAAGCGCGCCACGGTCAGGTCCTGCAGCGCGAGCCCCGTCATGTCGAATACGGTGATCTCGCCCGGCGAGCGATCGACCGACACGGTCCCGGCGAGCACGTCGCCGATTTCGGTGCGCGGCAGATCGGGCGCCCATTGGCACTCGCCGATGCCACGCGCCTGCTCGTGATCGTCCACGAAAATGCGCGCGCGCTGCAGCAAGCCTTCGGGAAGCTCGCGCTTGCCCGCGGTGTCCGCGCCGACGCAGGTCAGGTGGGTGCCGGGCTGAACCGCGTCCGCATCGAACAGCGGGCCGCCGCCCGGCGTGGCCGTGATGACCACGTCGCTGTCGGCCACCGCATCGTTTCGGTCGCGTGCGACGCGGATGTCGCAGCGTTCGCGGAATGCCGATTCGAACACCGCGTCCGCTTCGCCGCGCGCGTTCACGTACTGCACCGCGCACCGTTGCGGGAGCAGCCTGAGCGCACGGTCGAGCTGGACGCGCGCCTGCACGCCGGTGCCGAACACGCAGATGCGCGTACTGTCGCGGCGGGCCAGCGCCTGCAGGCCGAGGCCGCCGGCCGCGCCGGTCCGGGCGGTGGTGATCGCGTTGCCGTCCATGATGCAGAGCGGGCGGCCGGTGGCCGGATCGAACAGCGCGATCGTCGCCTGGTGCGGCTCGCCGCCCAGGCTGCGATTGCCGGGCCAGAATCCGGCCGCCTTGAAGCCGAGCAGATCCTGGCTCGCGACGTCGCCCGACTTGATGCCGAACACGCCGCCGGTATGCAGCTTCTCGCGCACGACCGGGAACACGCGCCCCGCGCGTTGGCTGTGCAGCACGAAGGCTTCGCGGACCGCCGCCATCACGTGTTCGGCTTGAAGGGCCGGTTCGACGACATCCCGGTCGAGAAGAAGGAGGTGGGCGTCTGTCGGCATGGTGGGGGAGCCTGTCGGATGCAATGTGAATCGCGGTTTTATAGTTTGTATAAAATTGGACAAATAGTCAATGTTGGGAGGGCGGTCAGTCGGTCGCGCGCGGCGGCCGGTTGCGTCGCCGGACGTCGGCGTATCAGTTCGCCGCACCGGCGAACGCCACCGCGCCGCCTCTGCTTACCACCCATAGAAGCGCGGCCAGCTCTGCACGATGCCGTCGTCGCCCAGCGCCTGGTATTCCGGATGTTGCGCGCCGGTCGCGCACGCGTGGTTCGGCAGAATCCGCAAACGGGTCCCGATCGGAAACCGCTTCGCGATATCCGTGTCCGGCGTCCCGATGCGGGACACGATGCCGTGCTCCTGATTGGCCGCGCTCATCACGTACTCGCCGAGCACGTCACCGTCTTCGCTACACACCTGCCCGTAGCCGAAATCCCGCGCCTGCCGCTGCGTGCCGCGATCGCGGCTCATCGCCATCCAGCCCGCGTCGACGATGGCCCAGCCTTTTTCTTCCTGGTGCCCGATGACGGTGGTCAGCACCGACAGCGCGATGTCGGACAGCGCGCACACGCCGACGTTGTGCATCACGAGGTCGAACAGCACGTACACGCCCGCGCGGACTTCGGTCACGCCGTCGAGACGCTCCGCGGACAGCGCGGTCGGCGTCGAACCGATGCTGACGACCGGGCAGGGCAGCCCGGCGGCCCTGAGGCGCTCCGCGGCGTGCACGGTCCGGCTGCGCTCCTGTTCGGCGATCGCGACCAGCGCGTCGCGGGTGTCGTATTCGTAGCTGGAGCCGGCGTGCGCGAGCACGCCGCCGAGCGTCATGCCGCCGTCGACCAGCGCGCGGCCGACGTCGATCAGCAGGTCGTCGTCGGGGGCGATCCCCGAGCGATGGCCGTCGACATCGACCTCGATCCAGACTTCGAAGCGCTCGCCGTGCTCGCGCCCGAACGCTGCGATCGCATTCGCGGCCTGCAGGCTGTCGGCGACGATCTTCAGGTCGCAGCCCTGCCGGCGCAACGCGAGCGCCTGGCCGAGCTTCGCGGGAATCATGCCGACCGCGTAGACGATGTCGCGCACGCCGCCCGCGAAGAACTGCTCGGCTTCCTTCAGCGTCGATACCGTGATGCCTTGCGCGCCGGCCGCAACCTGCGCGTCGACGACGTGCTGGCACTTGGTCGTCTTCACGTGCGGCCGGAACCTGACGCCGAGCGCGTCCAGACGCGCCTGCATGCGCGCGATGTTGTCACGCATGCGGCCGACGTCGATCAATGCGGCGGGGGTGTTGAGAAGGAGGGGAATGCCCATGATGCGTTGCCTCGGTGGATTGCCGACAGCGAACACAGTAGGGCGTTTGGCGCGCAGCGTGTTTAACGCATGCCAAATCGAGCATTAAGCAGCATTTAATCCCGGGACCGCGCTCATGCCTTGCCGCGCCACGGCGGCGGAGCGAGGAATTGCGTCGCGGCTTCGAGGAAAACCCGCTGCCGCGCGGAGCGGCCCGTGCGTGACGGCAGCAGCGCGGTCACGGGCGCGGGCGGCAAATGCCAGTCGGGCAGCAGCCTGACCAGCTTGCCGTTCGCCAGCAGCGGCGCGACGTCCCACTCGGAGCGCTCGACGATGCCGAGTCCGGCAAGCGCCCAGTCGGTGATGACGGTGCCGTCGTTCGACGACAGCGCGCCCGTGACGCGAATCACCGCCGATCGTCTGGATTCGCCCTTGCCGTCGCCGGCTTGCGAGAAGCGCCAGCGCGGCACGTCCTCGTCGTTCTCGCGCAGGCACAGGCAGTCGTAGTGCGCGAGGTCGGACGGATGGTCCAGTTGCTTGATGCGCCGCGCGTAACCGGGGCTCGCGCACAGGAAGCGCTCGTTGGGCGCGAGCGGATAGCCGATCCACGACGACGACTTCAGGCTGCCGACATGGATGACCACGTCGGCCCCCGACGCGCTGGTCAGCGGACTCTCCGACAGGTGCAGCGAGATTTCGAGCTTCGGATGCGCGCGTTGCACGTCGCGCACGATCCGCGCGACGTACTTGCGTCCGAAGCCGAACGGCGCGACGACGCGCAGCGTGCCCTGCACGTCGCCGTGATCGCCCGCGATGTTGCCCGGCAGCGCGTCCACGCGCTCGAGAATCTCCACGGCTTCCCGATAAAGCCGCTGACCTTCGTCGGTCAACTCGATCCCTTTCGGCTGCCGCACGGCGAGCCGGGCGTCCAGCCGCGCCTCCATCCGCTGCAGGCGGATCGTGACCGCGGGCGGGGTGAGGTCGAGCAGGCGCGCGGCGGATGCCAATGAACGCGACGCGCCGATCGCGCGCACGAGGCGAAGGTCGTCGAGGTCGAGCATTGCGTGTCCTTTAATGCTGGCGTTGCCGGGCATTAAACATCACATTGCATGAAGCATGTAGCACTACGCCGCCGCGGTCCCCATGCGGGGGCATGCGTTTCACGTCGCGCGCCCGAATTCGCGCGATTTTGGGGTGAAGGCGGTACGCCGCCGCAAGCCGCGCTGACGCGCCGCAACATCGCGGCCGACACCCGGCCGACCCCCGATAGCCGGCAGTCCGATGCAATCCGGCGCCGCCCAAAACCCGCGCGCCGTTGTGTTCTGTCCCCCAACTTCTGCCCGGTTCGCCCGCCACAGGGCAAAATACGGGTTTTCCGCACCCGAGAGGGCGCGCCCGAATCACGCGCCGGGCGGCGGCAGTGCGCATTCGCACGCCGCCGCCGGGCGCCCAGGCAAGCTGCTCGCCGTGTCGCGAGCCCACAGGAGTCCAGACCCCATGCCCGAATCCAACCTGTCCTTCTTCGGCCGGCTGTCGCTGGCCGTCGGCACGTTCTTCTCCGTGATCGGCAACCGCGAGTTCGCGGCCGGCGTGCTGCGCGTGCGCGACGGCGCCCCGGCACCGGTTGCGCCGGCCCCCGCGGCAGCCCCGGCGCCCGCGCCCGTGAAGGCGCCGGCCCCCGAGCTGCGCGAAGCGAGCCCGCAGGCCGCGCTGCAACTGCTCGGCCTGCTGCAGCGCGATGCGCGCTTCATCGACTTCGTCGAGGAAGACATCGCGGGCTACGCGGACGCCGACATCGGCGCCGCCGCACGCCTCGTGCACGACGGCTGCCGCGCCGCGCTGCGCGAGCATTTCACGATCGTGCCGGTGCGCGACGAAGCCGAAGGCAGCCGCGTGACGCTGCCGGCCGGCTTCGACGCGACGGCCGTGCGCGTGACGGGCAACGTGGTCGGCGCCGCGCCGTTCACGGGCACGGTCAGCCACCGCGGCTGGCGCGTTGCCGACGTGCGCCTGCCGAAGCTGACCGGCAGCCACGACGCCTCGGTGGTCGCACCGGCGGAGGTGGAACTGTGAACGATCCGCGCTATTCGATCGGTATCGACCTCGGTACGACCCACTGCGCGCTGTCGTACGTCGACAGCGCCGCGAGCGACGGCGAAACGATCACGCAGCAGGTGCTGCCGATCGCGCAGCTGACCGCGCCCGGCGCGCTGGAGTCGCGCGACCTGCTGCCGTCGTTCCTCTATCTTCCGCATGAAAGCGAGCTGACGCAGGGCGACCTGACGCTGCCGTGGACGGCCTCGCGCGGCTTCGCGGTCGGCGAGATGGCGCGCACGCGTGGCGCCGGCACGCCGATTCGCCTCGTGTCGAGCGCGAAGAGCTGGCTGTGCCACCCGGGCGTCGATCGCCGCGCGGCGATCCTGCCGAGCGATGCGCCGCCCGAAGTGGCGCGCGTGTCGCCGCTGGAAAGCTCGATCCGCTACCTGACGCACCTGCGCGAAGCGTGGGACCACGCGCATCCCGACGCGCCGTTCGCCGACCAGGACGTGACGGTCACGATCCCCGCGTCGTTCGACCCGGCCGCGCGCGAGCTGACGGCGGAAGCCGCGCGTGCCGCCGGCTATTCGCGCATGACGCTGCTGGAAGAGCCGCAGGCGGCGCTCTACAGCTGGATCCAGAAGAGCGAAGGCGGCTGGCGCAAGCAGGTGCAGGTCGGCGACCTGATCCTCTGCGTGGACGTCGGCGGCGGCACCACCGACCTGTCGCTGATCGCGGTGGTCGAGCGCGACGGCAATCTCGAACTGCATCGCGTGGCGGTCGGCGAGCACATCCTGCTCGGCGGCGACAACATGGACCTCGCGCTCGCGCACGTGGTCGCGCGCAAGCTCGCGCAGCAGGGCACGCAGGCGGACCCGTGGCAATTGCGCGCGCTGACCTACGCGTGCCGCTCGGCGAAGGAAACGCTGCTGTCCGACCCGACGACCGACGCGGTGCCGCTCGTCGTGCCGAGCCGCGGCTCGAAGCTGATCGGCGGCTCGATCCGCACGGAACTGACGCGCGCGGAACTCACGCAGACGATTCTCGAAGGTTTCTTCCCGCAAGTCGACGCGGCCGCGCGCCCGGTGAGCCGCGCGCGCGTCGGCCTGACGCAGCTCGGCCTGCCGTATGCGCAGGACGCGGGCATCACGCGCCACCTCGCAGCGTTCCTCGGCCGCCAGGTCGCGGCGCTCGACGCGCTCGAAGGCGTGCAGCGCACGCTGCCGCAAGGTGCGACGTTCCTGCATCCGACCGCGGTGCTGTTCAACGGCGGCGTGTTCAAGTCGCCGCTGCTCACGCAGCGCGTGCTCGATACGCTCAATAGCTGGCTCGCCGCCGAAGGCGCGCCGGCCGCGCGCCTGCTCGAAGGCGCGGACCTCGATCTGGCGGTCGCGCGCGGCGCGGCGTATTACGGCTACGTGAAGCGCGGCCGTGGCGTGCGCATTCGCGGCGGCACGGCGCGTGCGTATTACGTCGCGATCGAGTCGGCGATGCCCGCGGTGCCGGGGCTGGAGCCGCCGGTGCAGGCGCTCTGCGTCGCACCGTTCGGGATGGAGGAAGGCTCGGATGCGGCGTTGCCGCCGCAGGAGTTCGGCCTCGTCGTCGGCGAGCCGGTGCAGTTCCGCTTCTTCGGGTCGTCGGTGCGTCGCCAGGACCAGGTCGGCACGCTGCTCGACTACTGGTCGCCTGAAGAGCTGCAGGAACTCGAGGAAATCCAGGCCACGCTGCCCGCCGAAGGGCGCACGGTCGGCGAGGTCGTGCCGGTGAAGCTGCATGCGCGCGTGACCGAAGCCGGCACGCTCGAACTCGAGGCGATCCCGAGCGGCACGAACGAGCGCTGGAAGGTCGAGTTCGACGTGCGCGGCGCCGCCTGAGCGCGATGAAGCGCTATACGGTCGGCATCGACCTCGGCACGAGCAACACGGTCGTCGCATACGTCGAGGCCGGCTCCGACGCGATCCGCGTGTTCGACGTCGAGCAGCTGGTCGGCCCCGGCGCGGTGGCGGCGCAGCCGCTGCTGCCGTCGGTGCGTTATCACCCGGCGGCGGGTGAGCTGCCGCCGGACGCGCTGCGCCTGCCGTGGGCGGCCGATTCGAAGGCGGGTGCGAAGGCTGATCCGAAGGCCAACGCGAATGCGGCCGGTGCACCGCCGGCCGTGATCGGCCGCTATGCGCGCACGCTCGGCGCGCAAGTGCCGGGGCGGCTCGTCACCAGCGCGAAGAGCTGGCTGTCGCACGCATCGGTCGACCGGCTCGCGGCGATCCTGCCGTGGGGCGCGGCCGACGGCGTCGACAAGGTGTCGCCGGTCGACGCGAGCGCGAGCTATCTCGCGCACGTGCGGGCCGCGTGGGATGCGCGTTTTCCCGATGCGCCGCTCGCGAAGCAGGACGTCATTCTGACGGTGCCGGCGTCGTTCGACGACGGCGCCCGCGCGTTGACGGTCGAGGCGGCCAAACGCGCGAAACTGCCGGCGCTGCGCTTGCTGGAAGAACCGCAGGCCGCGTTCTACGACTGGCTGTACGGCCAGCGCGCGACGTTGCGCGACACCTTCGCCGCACCGCGCCGCGTGCTGATCTGCGATGTCGGCGGCGGCACGACCGACCTCACGCTGGTCGACGTCGCGCCGGGAGACGATGGCGAACCGGCCTTCACGCGCGTCGGCGTCGGCAATCACCTGATGCTCGGCGGCGACAACATGGACCTCGCGCTCGCGCGCCTGGTCGAGACGCGGCTGACCGAGCCCGGCACGCGGCTGTCGGCCGCGAGCCTGTCGCAGCTCGTCGAGCGCTGCCGCGCGGCGAAGGAGCGGCTGCTCGGCGACGACGCGCCGGCCTCCGTCACCGTGACGCTGCTCGGCGCGGGCAGCAAGCTCGTCGGCGGCGCCCGCTCGGCCGAGCTGACGCGTCAGGAAGTCGAGCAGATCGTCGTCGACGGCTTCTTTCCGCAGGTCGAGGCCGGCGAGCTGCCGCGCCGCGCGCGGGCCGCGATCGTCGAATTCGGCTTGCCGTATGCGAGCGACCCGGCCGTCACGCGCCACGTCGCCGCGTTCCTGAATCGTCATGCGGAAGGCCCGCTGCCCGACACGCTGCTGCTCAACGGCGGCGTGTTCCGCGCGGGTGCGCTGGCCGGCCGTCTCGCGCAGACGCTCGGCGCGTGGCGCGGCGCGCCGCTCGACGTGCTGCACAACGCGCATCCGGACGTGGCGGTCGCGCGCGGCGCGGTGGCTTATGGCCTGGCGCGGGCGGGGCATGCGCCGCGCATCGGCGGCGGTTCCGCGCGCAGTTATTTCCTCGTGCTCGACGATGGCGAGGGCGCCACGGCGGCGCGCGGTGTCTGCCTGCTGCCGCGCGGTGCCGAGGAGGGCCGCGAGATCCGGCTCGAGGAACGCACGTTCGCGCTGCAGCTCGGGCAGCCGGTGCGTTTCCACCTCGTGTCGACGGTCGCCGACACCGCGTACCAGCCGGGCGATCTGGTCGAGCTGGACGGCGGCGACTTCGTGCGGCTGCCGCCGATCGCGACGGTCGTCGACGCGAAGGCCGGTAGCGATGCGCGCGAAACGCCGGTGAAACTCACCGCGTCGCTGACCGAGGTCGGCACGCTCGAAATGCATTGCATCGCGACCGACGATGCAGCGCGCCGCTGGCGGCTCGAATTCCAGTTGCGCGGCGATGCGCCCGCGCAAGGCGACGATGCCACGTTCGCGCGCCATCCGCGCGTCGATCACGCGATCGAGCTGATCGACCGCTCGTTCGGCAGCAAGGCCGCGGATGTCACGCCGAAGGACACGCGACGGTTGCGCGCGCAACTTGAACAGGTGCTCGGCCCGCGCGACGAGTGGGACGTCGCGCTCGCGCGCGAGCTGTTCGACGCGTTGCTTGCGCGCGCGCGTCGCCGGCGGCGCTCGGCCGATCACGAACGCGCGTGGCTGAACCTCGCCGGCTATTGCCTGCGCCCGGGCTTCGGCCATCCGCTCGATGCGTGGCGCATCGAGCAGCTGTGGCCGCTGTTCGACGACGGGATCCAGTACGTGAACGACGCGCAGGTGTGGTCCGAGTGGTGGACGTTGTGGCGGCGCGTGGCCGGCGGCCTCGACGACGACGCGCAGACGCAGGTGCGCGATGCGATCGCGTTCCTCGAACCGTCCGACGACAAGCGCCGCAAGCTGCCGTTCGACCCGGCCAAGGTCGGCCCGGCCGACATGACGCGCCTGTCCGCGTCGCTCGAACGACTGCCGGTCGAGCGCAAGGTGGAACTGGCCGAGCGGTTGATCGTGCAATTGCAGAAGCCGGCCGAGCGCACGCTGTGCGCGTGGGCGCTCGGGCGCATCGGTGCGCGCCGGCCGTTCTACGGCAGCGCGCACAGCGTGGTGCCGGCCGACGTCGCGAACCGCTGGCTCGATGCGCTGTTCGCGCTGGACTGGAAGCAGGTCGAACCCGCGGCGTTCGCGGTCGCGCAGATCGCGCGGATGACAGGTGACCGCGAACGCGATTTGCCGGATGAAACGCGTGAGGCGGTGATCAAGCGCCTGTCTTCCGCGAATGTGTCGGCCGCGTGGATCGACATGGTGCGCGAGGCGATTGCGTTCGATGAAGCCGACACCGCACGTGTGTTCGGCGAAACGTTGCCGGCCGGGTTGAAGCTGCTGGCGGGGTGATGAACGGGCGGGACGATGCTTCGATCTGATTCGCAGATCGAAGCATCGTCCGGCGACGCCATCGGGCTATTCGCGCAGGATGTCCGCTCAGGTCGAAGCATCGCCCGGCGGCGCCATCGGGCTATTCGCGCAGGATGTCCGCTCAGGCCGAAGCATCGTCCGGCTGCGCCATCGGGCTATCCGCGCAGGATGTCCGCTCAGGCCGAAGCGTCGTCCTGCGGCGCTTTCGGGCTATCCGCCGCAGGATGTCCGCTCAGGCGTGCGGCACCGGTTCGCGTTACCGCGCCGCCGATTCCATTTCCTTCACGTCATGTGCTGCGGCCCGCCGCGCGAGATGAATGCCCGCGAGCATGCAGCGCACCGAGCCACCGGCCAGTTCGATCGTCGACACGTCGAGCGGCAGCAGCCGCGCGGAGCGTTCGATCGTCGCGCGCTGGCCGCCGGTGAGGCAGTCGAACGCGCGCCGCGACAGCGCGAGCACGCGCCCGTCCTTGCCCGACAACTCAAGCGTATTGCCCGCGAAATTCGCGATCTGCGCATGATCGAGCGCGATCACGGTGCGGCCCGTTTCGGTCAGGCGTTGCGCGATTTCGTCGCGGCGCCGGCGGTCGGCGATCAGGTCGAGGCCGATCATCGCGAACTCGGTGGCGACGCTCATCATCACGTTCGTGTGATAGATCGGGTTGCCGTTCGCATCGGCCGTATCGAAGCAGATCGGCTCGAAGTTGAAGTGCGTGCAGAAGCGTTCGAGCGCGACCGGATCGGCGCGGCGCGAACGCGCGGTGTACGCGATGCGTGCGACGTGGTCGAGCACCATCGCGCCGGTGCCTTCCAGGAACACGTCGTCGTATTCGAGCCCCGAGTAGTCGATCACGTCCTGCACGCGGTATTCCTCTTTCAGCATCTCGACGATGTCCGCGCGCCGCTCGCGGCGGCGGTTCGGGCTATGCATCGGAAACAGCGCGATATGCCCGCCCGGATGAGTCGAGAACCAGTTGTTCGGGAACACGGAGTCGGGCGTGTCGCGCTCGCCGTGATCGTCGAACACGTGCACGCGCACGCCTGCATCGGCGAGTGTGCGCGCGGCGGCCGTGACTTCGTCGCGCGCGGCGGCCGACACCGACAGCGTGTCGTGCGCGCCGCCGACGGCCGTGCGCTGGAACGCGTTGTCGGCCGCGGTCTGCGGATTCGGCAGGAAGCGGTGCGGCCGGATCATCACGACGGCGGCCGGCGCCTGGATCGATACGAGATTCATGAACGTTTGAAGAGACAGGCGGAGAATCGGGCGGCGCGCCGGCCGCCCGGGATGACGATCAGCGTGCGAACGCGGCGACGGCTTCGGTCACGAACGCCGCATGACCCTGCGCGATCGCGGCCGGATCGTCGATCAGCGCGAACAGGTTTTTCGGATCGACGGCCGGCGGAATCAGCGCGATCTCGACGCCCGCGTTGTGCTGCTGCGCGAGCGCATACAGGTAGCGCAGCGCCGAGTAGTCCTCGAGCGCGAAGCCGACCGAGTCGAACACCGTGACTTCATCTGCGCGCTCGCGGCCGGGCGTCTCGCCCTGCAGCACGCGCCACAGTTCGGTCACCGGGAAGTCGGCCGGCATCTGCTGGATCTCGCCCTCGATGCGCGACTGCGGCTCGAATTCGACGAACACGCGGCCCGCCTGCAGCACGCCCGCGTCGAGCTCGGTCTTGCCCGGGCAATCGCCGCCGACCGCGTTCAGGTGCATGCCGGGCTCGATCATATCGGCCGTGACGATGGTCGCATACGCCTTGTCGGCGGTGACGGTCGTCACGATGTCGGCGCCACGCACGGCGTCGGCGGTCGACGCGGCGCGCACGACGCGCAATTCAGGGTAAGCGGCGAGGTTCTTCACGAGCTTGTCGGTCGCGAGCGGATCGACGTCGAACACGCGGATCTCGTCGATGCCGAGCAGCGTGTGGAACGCGATCGCCTGGAATTCGCTCTGCGCGCCGTTGCCGATCAGCGCCATCGTGCGCGCGTCGGGGCGGGCGAGCGCCTGCGCGGCCAGCACCGACGTCGCGGCGGTGCGCAACGCGGTGGTCAGCGTGAGTTCGGCGAGCAGCAGCGGGTAGCCGGTGTCGACTTCGGCGAGCGCGCCGAACGCCATCACGGTGTGCATCCCGCGCGCGGCGTTGACGGGGTGGCCGTTCACGTACTTGAACGCGAACAGCGACGCGTTCGCGACGGGCATCAGCTCGATCACGCCGTCGCGCGAGTGGCAGGCGACGCGCGGCGACTTGTCGAAGTCGGCCCAGTGCAGGTAATCGGCGCGCAGCGTGTCGACGAGCGCGCGCAGGAACGGCGTGACGCCGGTCTGGGCGATCAGTCGGGCGGTGGCGGGAACGTCGAGGAAGCGGGTCATAGGTCTGTCTCCATTTTGTTGCCCCGGACGCGTGTCCAGGCGTTCTGGTCGACCGGGGCGGGCGTGTCGGCCCGGGCCCCGGCTCCATCAAAAGCGGCGTTGCGGCCCATGCGGCCGGTCGATGGAGTCATTATTTCCGTGAGTCGAGCCAACAAAAAGACGGCAAAAATGGCAGATTTCTCGATAGACTTGGCAGATTGCTGGCCGGATATGGCAGTTTGTTCAAATCATGCTGGTCGAAATGCGTGCCGTCCGGCACGCTGGCGGCTGTGTCACGTTCAACAGGAAGGTCCGTTCATGATTACGCTCGACGACGTCGACCGGCAGCTCATCGCGCTGCTGCGCGACAACGCGCGGATGCCCGTCGTCGCCCTTGCGAAGGCGTTGCGCGTCGCGCGCGCGACCGTGCAGAACCGGCTGACGCGGCTGGAGAAGAACGGCGTGATCGTCGGCTATACGGTGCGGCTCAAGCCGGCCGCCGAGCGGCACCGGATCCGCGCGCTGATGTCGATCGCGGTGCAGGGCAATCGCGGCGCGGAAGTGGTGAAGGTGCTGCGCGGGCATCCGAACGTCGCGTCGATCCACAGTACCAACGGGCGCTGGGATCTGGTCGCCGAGCTGCACGCCGATTCGCTCGAGCATTTCGATCGCGTGCTCGGCGCGATCCGGTTGATCGACGGGATCGCGAATACGGAGACGAGCATTCTGTTGTCGACGCACAAGGCGTGACGCGCGGCGGCGCGCGTCGGCCGGCGTGCTCGCCTGCGCCGGCGCGGCGGCGTGTCAGTCGCCCGCTGCGGATTCGGGAAACACCGGTTCGCCCAGCGTCAGCATCAGCCGGTTCGCCCACGCGAAGATCGCGACGGCGTGCGACAGGTCGAGAATTTCTTCGTGGGTGAGCCCTTCGGCTTCGAGCGCGGCGATGTCGCGTTCGTCCACCGTGTCGGGCCGTTCGGTCAGCGCGACCGCATAGCGGATGATCGCGCGTTCGCGCGCGGTCGTGCCGGCTGTCGACGGATCGTCGAACACCTGGTCGATCGCATCGGTGCGTTTCGCGAGCTGCGCGAAGCGTTGTGCGTGCACCGATGCGCAATACACGCAGCCGTTCACGCGCGACACGGCCGTGCTTGCCAGCTCGCGTTCCGCGCGCGACAGTCCGCCCGGACCATACATGATCGCGTTGAACACGCCGGAACGCTGCCGCAGGATGTCGGGCAGGTGGACGAGCAGCAGGTAGTAGTCCGACGTTTTCGCTTGCGGATGGCTCGCTTCGAGCACCGCGAGCTGGTCGGCCGTGGCGCGCTCGAGCGGCACCGTGTCGAGCCATGCACGCCAGCCGAGCGTGGCGGACGTGAAACCGTGCGTGGCCATCGTCATGCGGCCTCCCGGGCGGCACGCGCCTGCAACGCTTGCGCCGCTGCCGCGACACGCAGCTGATACGAGACGAAGGCGACGAGCTGCGACATCGCGACGATCGCGGGTGTCGTGAACCCGGCCGACTTCAGTGCGTCGAGATCGGACGGGCGTGCGTCGGCGGGCGAGCGCGTCAGGCGCCGCGCATGCGCGAGGAGCGCGCCGAGGCGCGTGGGCAGTGCGTCGAATGCATCGGCATCCGCGCGGGCGATGTCGTCCGGCGTGCCGCCTGCATCGATCAGTCGTGTTCGGTAGACCGCGGCCAGCGCGTGCGCATTCGAGCGCTGCGCGACGTACCGCGCCGCATGCAATCGTTCGATTAACGAAAGATCGGGCAGCGCGGTGTCGAACAGCGCGGCTTCGCTGAGCCGCGTATGGAGCAGCACCTTGTCGCGTGCGCGACGCAGCGTGGCCACGGCATCGCCTTCGCGCAGGCCGGCGACGGCGTCGATCGTATCCGGCGCGGCGGCCGGCGGGATGGGTTCGGTCATCGTGATGGATTCCAGTCGTCGTGAGTATCGTGGATCGCGGCGGCGCTCATGCATCGGCGTCGCGCCATTCGTCGCCCTGCAGCTCCGCGGTCGCGAACGCGACGAGCGCGTCGTAGTGGCGGTCGCGATCGGCGTCGAACAGCCGGCTCGCGATGCCGCGTGCGAGCCGCCCGGCGCCCGCGCTGATCGCGGGGATGTCGCCCGACAGCTTGCCGTGGCTCAGGCTCGCCGCATGGTTGAAGCAATGGATGCGCGTGACGGCCGGGCAGGCGCCGCGCTCGCGTTCCTGGAACGCGAACGCGGGGCCGAGATCGGGCGACTCGGCGAGCTCGTCGAGCCATGTGCCCGGTTCCGGTTGATAGCGATCTTTCCAGCGCCGCACATGCGGCCCGAACGACGCGAATTCCGCGCGTGTCGTCCAGTCGGAATGAAAGCCCGTCGCGAAGATCAGGAAGTCGACCGTGTAGCGGCCGCGCGGCGTGACGACGTCGAGGCCGTCCGCGTGTTCGACCAGCGTTTCGATCGGGCTGGCTGCATGGAAGTGTGCGTGAGCATGCCGCGACACGCGCAGCACGCTGTCGCGCGGCGGCGGTGTCTGCGACGTCAGCGCGTAGTGCATGAAGCGCCACTTCGTCGCATCGTCGAGATCGGCATAACCGTGCACGAGGCCCGGGCTGCCGATGCCCGTCAGCTTGTTGATGCGCGGAATGTCCGCGCGACGGAAGAACAGGTCGACGCGCGCGGCGCCCGCTTCGAGCGCGGTGCCCGCATTGTCGAACGCGGACGCGCCCGCGCCGACCACGCCGACGCGCTTGCCGGCGAGCGAAGCGAAATCGATCGGCTCGGACGAATGGGCCCAACGCGAGCGCGGCGCGCGTTGCGCGACGGGCGGCACGTACGGGCCGCCGAGCCCGTCGCGGCCGGTCGCCAGCACGACGTGTCGCGCGAGCACGGTCTGCGCGTGGCCGTTCGCGCGCAGGTCGAGCGCGAGCAGGCCGTCGTCGCGCGGACGCAGTGCCACGAGCGCGGTGTCGTTGCGCACCGGCAGGTCGAGCACACGGCGATACCAGCGCAGGTATTCCATCCATTGCGTGCGCGGAATCTTGTAGAGCGCATCCCACGCGTCGCGGCCGTATCGTGCTTCGAACCACGCGCGGAACGTCAGCGCGGGCAGGCCGAGCGCGGGGCCGGTGAGCTGCTTCGGCGAGCGCAGCGTCTCCATCCGCGCGAACGTGATCCACGGGCCTTCGTAGCCGGCCGGTGCGCGGTCGATCACGCACTGGTTGTCGATGCCGAGCAGGCGCAGTTCGGCGGAGGCCGCGAGCCCCGCCATTCCGCCGCCGACGATCGCGACGTCGAGCACGCGCGTGCCGTCGACGTCGCGCGGCGGCACCCACGACGGCGCGGGCAGGTCGAGCCAGCGCAGGTCCTGGGCGAGGCGGGCTTCGAGTGCGTCGAGCGTGTCAGGTGTGTCAGGTGTGTCAGGTGTGTCAGGTGTGTCGGGTGTGTCGGGTGTGTCGGGCGTCGCCGTCATGCGGCCTCCGGGCGGGTACCGCGTGTGCGTGCGGTTCGTGTGGCGCGTGTCACGCGAGGCGGGCGATCGATGCGCAACCGGTCGCCTCGCAGCAGCGCGTCGTGCACGGATGCATCGTGAAAGGTCACGTCGTCGAGCAGCGCGCGCGTCGTGTTCTGCAGCGCGTCGAGCAGCGCCTCGACGGCGGCCGTGCGCGTCTTGCCGGCGGGCGTCGCGACACCGAACGCGAACGGGATGTCGACATCGAGCGGTCGTGCGACGACGCCGTCCACCGGCAGTGCCACGCCGGTCGCCGGGTCGACGATGCCGATCCCGACGCCTGCGCGCGTGGCCATCACCGCGTTCAGCGATGCATTGGTTTCGATGAACACGTGCGCGTCGACGCGTGCGGCCGCGAATGCCGCATCGATCCGCTGGCGCAGCCGGTGCCGGTTCGCGACCGTCACGATGCGGCGGCCCGCGAGATCGCGCAGCGCGATGCGCGGCTTGCCCGCGAGCGGATCGTCGGCCGGCAGCACGGCGACGCAGGGCGTTTGCGCGATCCAGTGCACGTCGAGCCCCGCATGCGCCATCGGCAGCGTGACGACGCCGATATCGGCCGTGCCGGCGAGCACTTCGTGCACGACGTGTTCGGCCGACTCGCTGCGCAACTGGTAGTGCGGCGCGTGCGCGCCGTCGGGCAGTGCGGCGAGCGCGGCCGGCACGAGCGTGGCCGCGAGTGAAGGCGTGGCCGCGATGCGCACGGGTTCGGCGGTTTCGTCGCCGAGTGCGCGCGCCCGCGCTTCGATCGCGCGCAGGCCGACGAGCGAGCGTTCGACTTCCTCGTAGAGCAGGAATGCACGGCGCGTCGGCGTGACGCGCGGGCCGTGCCGGTCGAACAGCGCATAGCCGAGATCGGCTTCGAGCTCCTGGATTTGTCGCGTGACGGCCGGCTGCGAGCGGCCGAGCAGTTCGCCCGCGCCGGTCACGCTGCCGGCCGACATGACCGCGGAAAAGGCTTCGAGTTGATGCAACTCCATGACGCGTTCCGATGATGCGATTTGCGCATTGTAGGAGTGCGAGCATGCACGATTCATATAATGATTTTTGCTATCGACAGTGCCAAACATGCGAAGGGCACGCGCGCCGGGACGACGAGCCGTGCATGCACGCGCGTCGGCCGGCAGCGCTGCACGACGGCAAACGTCAATCGAATCAATGCGCTGCAGCGCATGCCGATGCGTCGCGCGGGACGCGCCGTGCAGGAGACCGTGGCAGTGATGTTGCGCTTCGCGCCGCGCACGATATCGATATGCGCAAAACTTCGTTGGAACGCCCTGAACCGGATGGTTACATGCCCTCACTCTTTTCGACTGACTGAAGCTGGGGGGACGCATGAACGTTTCGGGGAACGACGCACGCGGCGCATGGCGGCGCGTGCTGGGCACGGTGGCGGCACTGGCTGCCGCATGGGGCTTGTCGACGGGCGGCGCGCTCGCGGCGGGCGTGTCCGGCGAGCCGGTGGTGATCGGCGTGAGCGGGCCGCTCACCGGGCAGGACGCGCAATACGGCGAACAATGGAAGCGTGGCTTCGATCTCGCGCTCGACGAGATCAACGGCGGCGGCGGCATCCACGGCCGGCCGCTCGCGGTCGACTTCCAGGACAGCCGCAGCGATCCGCGCCAGGCGGTGGCGATCGCGCAGAAATTCGTCGCGGACCCGCGCATCGTGATCGAGCTCGGCGACTTTTCCAGCGCGACGTCGATGGCCGCGTCGCCGATCTACCAGCGCGGGCAACTGATCCAGTTCGGCTTCACGAACTCCCATCCGGATTTCACGAAGGGCGGCGACTACCTGTGGAGCACCGCGCTGAGCCAGGCCGAGGAGCAGCCGCTGCTCGCGCGCTACGCGGTGAAGGAGCTCGGCTTCAAGCGGATCGCGGTGCTGTACCTGAACACCGACTGGGGCCGCACCAGCAAGGACATCTTCGCGAAGGCGGTGACGGGGCTCGGCGCGCAGGTCGTCGCGGCCGAAGGCTACCAGCCGGCGGAGAAGGATTTCCGCTCGACGCTCGTGCGGATCGGTGCGTCGAAGCCCGATTCCATCGTGCTGATTTCCTACTACGCGGACGGCGCGCAGATCGTGCGGCAGGCGCGCACATCGGGGCTCACGCTGCCGATCGCGGCGGTCGGCTCCGTGTATTCGCCGAAGTTCCTCGAACTCGGCGGCACGGCCGTCGAGGGCGTCTATACGGAATCGAACTTCTTCCCGGCCGAACCGCGACCGGAGGTGCAGGCGTTCGTGCAGCGCTATCGCGCGAAATTTCATGCCGATCCCGATTCGTTCGTCGCGCGTGCATACGATGCGCTGATCCTGTCGGCCGAAGTGCTGCGCCGCTACGGCGTGACGCGCCAGGCCGCGCACGACGGCTTCGAGAAAGTGAGCGACGTGCCGAGCGTGATCTTCGGCAAGGTGCGTTTCGATCCGCAGACGCGCCGCGTCGCGGGCGCACGCACCGTGTATCTCGTCGTGAAGCAGGGGCAGTGGGCGCTGTGGGACGGCGCGAAGCCGCAGCTCGCGGCGCGCTGACTCCGACCCGGAACCGCATGCAAATGACGGACGCATCGTGATGGCTTCCTGGCTCGACTACACGCTCAACGGCCTCATCGTCGGCAACATCTACGCGCTGCTCGCGGTGGGGCTCGCGCTGATCTTCGGCGTGTCGCACCTGATCAACTTCGCGCACGGCTCGGTCTACATGGTCGGCGCCTTCATCGGCTGGCTGTGCCTGACGCGCTTCGGCTTGCCGCTGCCGGCCGCGCTCGCGGCGGTCGTCGTCGGCTGCGGCGCGCTCGGCATCGCGATCGAGCGGGTCGGGCTGCGGCCGTTGCGCCACGCCGCGCGCATCGCGCCGCTGCTCGCGACGATCGGCATCAGCTTCATCCTCGACCAGCTCGCGCAACTCGCGTTCGGCGCGGACCCGCGTGCGGTGCCGACGCCGCTGCCCGACTGGCACCTGCGCATCGCCGGCGCGACGCTCGGTGCGCTCGACCTGCTGATCGCCGGCATCGGCCTCGCGGCGGCCGCGCTGCTGTACGGCTTCCTGCGCTTCACGCGGCTCGGCTGGGCCGTGCGCGCGACCGCGCAGGATCGCGACGCGGCGCTGCAGATGGGCGTCGACGTCGATCGCGTGAACCAGACGGTGTTCGCGATCGCGTGCGCGCTCGGCGGTGTCAGCGGGCTGCTGGTCGGCATGTACTACAACAGCATCGATCCGGCGATGGGCTTCCAGGCGACGCTGAAGGGCGTGGTCGCGCTGCTGATCGGCGGGCTCGGCAACGTGCCCGGCGCGATCGCCGGCAGCCTGCTGCTCGGCCTCGTCGAAAGCTACGGCGTCGCGCTGTTCGGCACCAGCTATCGCGACCTGTTCGCGTTCGGGCTGCTGATCGTGTTCCTCGTGTGGCGGCCGAACGGCCTGTTCAGCGGGAAGCGCGCGCTGCCGCCGGAGCCGATGACGGGCACCTTCCTCGCGGCCGCGAAAGCCGTGCGCGTGCCGCGCCCGGTGCTCGTCGTGCTGATCGTGGCGGCGGCCGTGCTGCCGTGGCTCGGTGCATCACCTTATGTGCTGCAGACGCTGACCAACGCGTGGCTGTACGGGCTGCTCGCGCTGAGCCTCACGCTCGTCGCGGGCACGGTCGGGCAGATCTCCCTCGGCCACGCCGCGCTGCTCGTGATCGGCGCGTATGCGTCGGCGCTGCTGTCGTCGGATCTCGGCTGGTCGCCGGCCGTGACGATTCCGTGCGCGGGCGCGATCACCGCCGTGCTCGGCACGCTGCTCGTCTATCCGGCGTTCCGGCTGCGCGGGCACTACGTATCGATCGCGACACTCGGGATCGGCGAAGTGGTGAGCCTCGTGATCCTGAACTGGGACGGCCTCACGCGCGGCCCGCTCGGCATCACCGGCATCGCGCCGCTGCCGTGGGCGACGACCGCGCGCGCCGCGTACTGGTTCACGCTCGCGGTGCTCGTCGCGTTCGCGCTCGTGCAGGTGCGGCTGCTGCGCTCGCATCTCGGCCGCACGCTGCGCGCGGTGCGCGAGGACGACGTCGCCGCGCGCGCGCACGGCATCGCGCCGAACCGCTACAAGGCGATCGCGTTCGCGGTCGGCGGCGTCGCGGCCGGCGTGAGCGGCGGCATCGCCGCGCACCTGTACAGCTACATCAATCACCAGACCTTCGATTCGCAGGTGTCGATCCTCGCGCTGACGATGGTGATCCTCGGCGGGCTCGGCAACGTGCTCGGCGGCGTCGTCGGCGCGATCGCGCTGATCGGGCTGCCCGAGCTGTTCCGCTGGGCGGCCGACTACCGGATGCTGATCTACGGCCTCGTGCTGCTGCTGCTCGTCCGGTTCCGGCCGCAGGGCCTGCTCGGCACGGTGTGAGGAGGAATGCGATGACCACCACTCGACCCTTGCTCGACGTACGGGGTTTGACGCGCCGCTTCGACGGCGTGACCGCGCTCGACGCGGCAAGCCTGACGCTCGCCGACGGCGAGCTGCTGAGCGTGATCGGCCCGAACGGCGCGGGCAAGTCGACGCTGTTCAACCTGATCGCGGGCGCGGACCGCCCCGATGCCGGCAGCGTGACGTTCGACGGCCGCGACGTCACCGGCACGCCGCCGGAACGGCTCGCGGCGCTCGGCATCGCGCGCACGTTCCAGCACGGCCGCGTGTTCGGCAACCTGAGCGTGCTCGACAACGTGCTGATCGGCGCGCACGCGCGGTTGCGCGCGGCGCGACCGGGCTGGCCGGCGCTCGGCGCGGCGGCCGAGGTGTGGCGCGCGCTCGTGCGGCCCGCGTCGGTGCGGCGCGAGGAAGCGGCGCTGCGCGACGAGGCGCGCGACATCATCGCCGGGTTCGGCGAGCGGCTCACGCCGCGCATCGATCATCCGGCGCACAGCCTGTCGTATGCGAACCGGCGGCGCGTGGAGATCGGCCGCGCGCTCGCGCTGCATCCGCGCCTGCTGCTGCTCGACGAGCCGACCGCCGGGATGAACGAGACCGAGACCGCCGAGATGCTGCAACTGATCCAGTCGCTGAAGACGCGCGGCCTGACGATCCTGCTGATCGAGCACAAGCTCGAGCTCGTGATGCGCGTGTCCGACCGCGTGATGGTGCTCGACAACGGCGTGAAGATCGCCGAAGGCGCGCCACGCGACGTGCGGCACGATCCGCGCGTGATCGAGGCTTATCTCGGCCGCCGTCATGCAGGCGGCACGGCCGCCGAGCGCACCGTGCAGGCGGCCGCATGAGCGCACCTTCTTCCGGACCCGACACGACCATGACCGACGCGCTGCTGAAACTCGAACACCTCGACACGTTCTACGGCCCGGTGCAGGTGCATTTCGACGTGAACGTCGAAGTCGGCCGCGGGCAGATCGTCAGCCTGCTCGGCGGCAACGCGAGCGGCAAGTCCACGACGATGAAGCTGATTCTCGGGCTGATGCGGCCGCGTCGCGGCGTCGTGCGTTTCGACGGCGACGACGTGACCGCGCTCGCGACGCCGCAGCGCGTGCGGCGCGGGATCGCGGCCGTGCCCGAGGCGCGGCGGCTGTTCGGCGACATGAGTGTGCGCGAGAACCTGCTGATGGGCGCCTATACGCGCGGCGATCGTACGGCGGTGGCCGACGACTACGCGCGCGTGCTCGAACTGTTTCCGCGCGTGCGCGAGCGGCTCGCGCAGCGCGCGGGCACGCTGTCGGGCGGCGAGCAGCAGATGCTCGCGATGGCGCGCGCGCTGATGGCGCGGCCGAAGCTGATCTGCATGGACGAGCCGACGATGGGGTTGTCGCCGCTCTACGTCGACAAGGTGCTGGAACTGATCGACACGATCAACCGGCAGGGCGTGACGGTGTTCATGGTCGAGCAGAACGCGAGCCTCGCGCTGGAGATCGCGCATTACGGATACGTGCTGCAGACGGGGCGCGTCGTGCTCGAAGGGCCCGCGAAAACGCTGCTCGACGACGAACGCGTGCGCGATGCGTATCTCGGCGGGGAGGCGGTCGCGGCGTAGTCGACGGACGGGGCGCCGCATCCCGCCGATTCATGCGTGACCGGCGTGCGCCGTCGCCGGCCGCGGAAACGTCAGCACCACCGCGAACCCGCCCGCATCGGGAAACGCGAACCCGACGCGCCCGCCGTGCGCCTTCATCACTTCCTGCACGATCGCGAGCCCGAGCCCCGACCCGGTGCGGCGTTCGCTGCCGTCGGGCGCGATCCGCACGAACGGCTGCAATGCCGCGTCCCAATGCTCGCGCGGAATGCCGCGCCCGTTGTCGGTGACGGTCAGCGTCACCGACCGATCCGCGTTGCCCGCGGTGGCGACCGACACGACGATATCGTCCGCATGCCCGTGCAGCAGCGCGTTGTGCAGCACGTTCGACAATGCCTCCTGCAGACTGATTGCATCGCCGTCGATCCACGCATGCGGCGCGTCGCTCGCGAACGCGACGGCCACGTCGCGCGCGTCCGCGAGCGGAATCGTGCGGCCGAGCACGTCCTTCGCGAGCGCGACGAGATCGACGGGCTGCAGCGGCACGACCTCGGTGCGATGAATCACCATCGCATGATTGAGCAACTGCCCGGTGAGACGTCCGACATCCGAGCAGGTCGCGCGCAACGCATCGAGCCGCGCCGCATGACGCGCGGGATCGGCTTCGCCGTCGAGCAGTTCGATCTGCGCGTCGAGCCGCGCGAGCGGCGTGCGCATCTGGTGCGCGGCGTCGGCGATGAAACGCTGCATCGCGTTGATCCGCTCGGCGAGCCGCCGCATCAGCCCGTTGATCGACCCGATGATCGCGTCGATCTCGCTCGGCGTGTCGACGGCCACCGGCCGCAGGTCGGCCGGGTCGCGCGCGGCGATGATCGCGCCGATCTGCGCGAGCGGGCGCAGCCCGCGCCGGATCGCGAGGCCGCTCGCGCCGATCGCGAGCACGCTCATCAGCAGGATCAGCGTCCACACCTTGATGCTCATGTCGTTCGTCAGCTGTTGCCGCGCATTGGTTGTCTGCGCAACCGTCACGAGCGCCCAGCCCGGCGTGCTTTCCTCCGGCATGTAGCGCGCGATGGTCGCGGTGCGGATCCGGTGACCCTGGTAGACGGCGTTTGCGAACGACGGGCCCTGTTTCGCGGCCGCGAGCGTCGCGGGGCTCGCGAGATCGTTGTAGCCGGCCACGACGACGCCGCGCGAATCGACCACCTTGTAGTAGACGAGGTCGTAGCGCGACTGCGTCGACAGTGCGGCGACGGGCGGGTTCAGCGCGAGTACGCCGCCTTGCACATACAGGTTCTCCGCGACCTGGATCGACGCGCCGGCGAGCAGCTGGTCGTACGCGCGCTCGGCCGCGACGCCCGCGTAGTAGCGCGCGATCGCGGCCAGCGCGAGCGCACCGGTCGCGACGACGAGCGCGATGAACAGCAGCGTGCGCCCGAACAGCGTCTTCGGGAACCAGTCAGTGCGCGGCAATCTGATACCCCATCCCGCGCGCGGTGCGGATCTCGACCGAGCTGCCCTGCAGCTTCCTGCGCACGCGCGTCACGTATTGCTCGACCGCGTTCGCGGTCGGCTCGTTGCCGAAGCTGAACAGCTGGTTCAGCAGTTCGTCCTTCGAGAAGATCCGCTGGGGACGGCTCGCGAGGATCTCCAGCAGCGCGAATTCCTGGCGCGACAGCGACAGCGGCTGGCCGTCGAGTTCGGCAAGCCGGCTGCTGCGATCGATCACGAGGCCGCCGAGCGTCAGCACGTCGTTCGCATGGCCGCTGTTGCGGCGCAGCAGCGCCTGCACGCGCGCATCGAGCTCGCGGTAGTCGAACGGCTTCACGAGATAGTCGTCGGCGCCGAGGCCGAGGCCGCTCACGCGGTCGTCGATCGCCGAGCGCGCGGTGACGAGCAGCACCGGCGTCGTGCTGCCCGACGCGCGCAGGTTGCGCAGCACCGCGAAGCCGTCGAGGCCGGGCAGGTTCGCATCGAGCACGACGAGGTCGAAGCGCTCGACGCGCAGCAGGCCGTTCGCGGTCGAGCCGTCGGTTTCGAGATCGACGGCATGGCCGAGCCGCGCGAGGCGGTTGCGGATCGCCGCGCCGATTTCGGCATCGTCCTCCACGACGAGAATGCGCATGGTGCCGTTTGCAGGGTGAGGGGTTAGGGGTTTTCCCGGGGGCGGGATGTCAGTATTTTCTCAGACTCGCTCGATAACCTGTGTTCAGCCGGAGCAAGCGACGACGGCATTAATACCAGAGGAGACGGCAACATGCAGCATGTCACGGGCACGACGAAGGCGCGGCCGGATGCACGGCGTAGCCTGACGCCGGCTGCCGCGTTGCCGCTGGTCGCGCGCCGCATGGAGGCATGCGCATGAAGACGTCGCCGCGCCGCCGCGCGTTGCTCGCCGCCGGCCTCGGCATGCTTGCCGCACCGTCGCTGGTGCGCGCGAAGCCACGCACGGTGCGGATCTCGAAAGGCTATGGCGTGTTGTACCTGCCGCTGCTCGTGATGGAGAAGCAGCGCCTGTTCGAGCGGCATGCGGCGCGGCACGGCCTGCGCGACGTCGCGGTCGACTGGGTGCTGCTCGACGGCGGCAATTCCGTCAACGACGCGATGATGGCCGGCACGCTCGATTTCGCGGGTGCCGGCGCGCCGGGCTTCATCGAGCTGTGGGCGCGGGCGCGCGGGATTCCGAACGTCGAGGTGATCGGCATCAGCGGATTGTCCACGACCTCGCTGTCGCTCAATGCAAACCGTCCGGGCCTGACGTCGCTGCGCGACTTCACGCCGTCCGACCGGATCGCGGTGCCGGGCATCCGCACGTCGCTGTCGGCGGTCGTGCTGCAGATGGTCGCGAGCCGGCAGCTCGGCGCGCGGCATTTCGCGCAGCTCGACTCGATCACCGTGAACCTGCCGCATCCGCAGGCGATGCAGGCGCTGATCCGCCGCGAGAACGGCGTCACCGCGCACTTCACGTCGCCGCCGTTCTCGACCCTCGAATTGCGGCAGCCGGGCATTCATCGTGTCGTGAATTCGGTCGACGTGCTCGGCCCGCTGACGCTCGACGTCGTGTTCGCGCCGAAGCGGCTCGTCGATACGGAGCCCGCGCTGGCTGCGGCGTTTCTCGGTGCGCTCGACGAAGCGAACCGCCTGATCGCGCAGGAC
Source organism: Burkholderia sp. Bp9015 (assembly GCF_003853505.1). Taxonomy (NCBI): domain Bacteria; kingdom Pseudomonadati; phylum Pseudomonadota; class Betaproteobacteria; order Burkholderiales; family Burkholderiaceae; genus Burkholderia; species Burkholderia sp. Bp9015. The sequence goes on along the minus strand of NZ_QTPZ01000017.1, from coordinate 77,005 downwards.
CCGCGCGCGGCGGCCGCGCTGTATGCGGCGTCGTCGGGCGTCGCCGTGTCGCACGACGATGTGATGCAGATGCTCGCCGCGCCTGACACGCGTTTCTCGGTGCGGCCGAACCAGCTGATGGACTACGTCGAATTCCTGTATCTCGCCGGCACGATCAAGGCGAAGCCGCGCGCGTGGCACGAGATGTTCGCGCCGATGCTCGACGACTACCGGACCGGCTGACGACGGCGGCCATCCGTTCCCGGATCCCGATTTCATCGAACCCCACCGCGCCCGCGCGTTCGTCGCGCGCGGCGCCGATTCAACCGACAAGCAACCGCTTCACGGAGGAGCCCGCAGTGAATGCCACCGAAACCCTGGACCCCGCGTCCGCCGAAGAGCAGCGCATCATGTCGAAGATGGCGCGGCGCCTGATGCCCATCCTCGTCGTGATGTTCCTGATCGCGTTCATCGACCGGCAGAACGTCGGCTTCGCGAAACTGCAGATGGTGCACAGCCTCGGGATGACCGAGGCCGCGTTCGGTCTCGCGTCGTCGCTGTTCTTCATCGGCTACCTGCTGTTCGAGGTGCCGAGCACGCTCGCGCTGCATCGCTACGGCGCACGCGTGTGGCTCGCGCGGATCATGCTGACGTGGGGCCTCATCACCGTGCTGATGGGCTTCACGACGTCGATGCCCGCGTTCTGTTCGCTGCGCTTCCTGCTCGGGATCGCCGAGGCCGGCTTCTATCCGGGCGTGATCTATTACCTGACGCTGTGGTTCCCGCAGAGCTATCGCGCGAAGGTGCTCGGCATCTTCACGCTCGGCAGCGCGCTCGCGAACATGCTCGGCTCGCTGGTCGGCGGCGTGCTGCTGAGCCTGAACGGCGTGTGGGGGCTCGCGGGCTGGCAGTGGGTGTTCGTGGCGACGGGTATCCCGGCGGTGATCGTCGCGATCGTCGTGTTCCGCGTGCTGCCGGCGTCGTTCCGCGAGGCGCCGTTCCTCGACGAACGCGAGAAGCAGATCGTCGCGGCCGCGCTGGAGCGCGAGAAGCCGGTGCAGGCCGAGCATGCGCAGCCGTGGAAGGCGCTGCTCGATCCGCGCGTGATGCTGTTCGCGGCGACCTACATGCTGATGTCGACGTCGCTGTACGGCGTCACGTACTGGCTGCCGACGCTCGTGAAATCGTTCGGTGTGTCGAGCAGTACGAACGGTTTGCTGAGCATGCTGCCGTGGGCGCTCGCGGTGGTGCTGCTGGTGTGGCTGCCGTCGAAGCTGCGCCGCGCGAAGAGCATCCTGCGCACGATCGCGATCGTCGCGGCGCTCGGCGCGCTCGGCTTCCTGCTGAGCCTCGTGCTGCCGTCGACGCCGCTGCGCTTCGTCGCGCTCGTGCTGGGCGGGGCGTGCATCCCGCTGCTGTATCCGTGCTTCTGGTCGATGCCGCCGCGCTACTTCACCGGCGCGCGTGCGGCGGCGAGCGTCGCGGCGATCAACTCGATCGGCAACCTCGGCGGCTTCTTCAGCCAGAACCTGATGCCGTTCGCGGGCAAGGTGACGGGCACGGCGTTCGGGCCGATGATCGTGCCGATCGTGTGCCTCGCGCTGCTCGGGATCGGCGCGCTCGTCGCGTGGACGCGCTCGGAGCGGGGGATGGTGGCGGCGCGGGTGTGATGGGCGGCGGCGGCCGGGGGCTGCGGTATCGCGCAGTCCCTGCTGCCGATCGGGCCGATGTGCTTCCGTGCATGCGTTCCGCATGCATGGAGAGCGAAATGAAAACGACGGCGATGTCCGTGCTTCGAGTCGATCGCAAGTTGCTCGAGGCAGCGGAAAGCGTGTTGGAGGAAAACGAGACGCTGTCCGCGTTCGTCGAATCGACGCTGCGCGCTGCCGTCGCACGCCGACGAACGCAGCGCGAGTTTGTCGCGCGCGGCCTGGCGTCGGCCGATGAGGCGCGGCGTACCGGTGAATACGTCGATGCCGCAGAAGTCCAGGCCAGCCTTGGGACGATGCTGAATGCCGCGCGTGCAGCGACGACAACCGGTTAGACGAGCGGTGTGAGTGACGGGCATGGTCGAACAAGTCACGATCCTCACCGTTCGGCATCAGCGGGAAGAGGACTACCACTGACCCCCCATGGCAGCACAGCGCCGCTACTGCTTCGCCCTTACCTCTTCCGTCCGCGACGTCCCCCGTCCGTCATGCGCGATCGCCACATGCGCCGACGCCACCGGAATATCCACTTCCACCGTCGTTCCTTCGCCGAGCGTCGTATCGATCCGCAGCGTGCCGCCGACGAGATACGCGCGCTCGCGCAGGCCGACCAGCCCGAACGATCCCGACTTGCGCGGCGCACCGGGATCGAAGCCCGCACCGTCGTCGCGAATCGTCAGCGCGATCGTCTCGTCACGGTAGACGAGCGCCACGGTCGCGCTCGACGCGGCCGCGTGCCGCGCGACGTTCGCGAGCGCTTCCTGCGCGATACGGAACACGGCCGTCGCATACGGTTCGTCGAGCAGCAATTCGCCCGGCTCGACGTGCAGCGCGCACGCGATGCCGTGACGGTGCTGGAAATCCTCCACGAGCCATTGCATCGCGGCCGCGAACCCGAGGTCGTCGAGCATCAGCGGACGCAGGTCGGACGCGATGCGCCGCGTGGCCGTCACCGCGCCGCGCGCGAGCGCATGCATCGCCGCGATCTTGCGCGCCAGCGGCGCGTCGTCCTGCGGCACGCGGTCGAGCAGCCATTCGAGATCGTTCTTCAGCGCCGCGAGCGTCTGCGCGAGTTCGTCGTGCAGTTCGCGCGCGATGCGGCGCTGTTCGGCCTCGCGTGCGCTCGCGCTGATCGCCGCGATCTCGCGCAGCTCCTCGCGCGACGCCTGCAGCGCCCGCTCCGCGCGCACGCGCTCCTCGACTTCGCGCCGCAGGTCGCGATTCGACGCGCTCAACTGCGCGGTGCGCGCCGCGACGCGCTGCTCGAGCCGTTCGTTCGCCTCGTTGAGCTGCGCGCTCTTCTGCACGACGAGCAGATGCTGATAGCGCGCGCCGGCCAGCGCGCGCACCGTCTGCGCATGCAGCCGGCCGTTCTCGAACAGCAGCGCGAACAGCACGACGCACGATGCGACGAGGCCGTAGGTCCGCCCGGCGTAGAAGCCCAGGTCGAAGCGACCGTGGTTCAGCATCGCCGACAGCGCGATGTCGAACAGCCAGGCGACGAGCACGATCATCACCCACAGATCGAGCACCGAATGACGACGCCGCAGCCGCCACATCAACACGAGCGCGGCGAGGTTCAGTGCCCAGACGATCGTGATCGCGTGCGTCATCGTCGACGCCATCCGGTTGCCCTGCATGATGCGCGGCAGCAGGTCGTGGCCGGCGGTCGCGAGCAGCGCGAGCGCGACGGTTGCGCCCGCGGCCGACGCGATGCAAAGCAGGATCGGAATCGCCGCGCGACGCTGCTCGAGCGACGGCGGTCGCGCGCGCGCCGCCGCGCGCAGCAGCACGTACGCGATGACCGTCAGCGGAAAGCCGCCGTGCCAGAACAGATAGAGCCACGCGGTGGTCTGTTCGCCCGCGCCGAGCAGGCCCGTCGGCGAGAACAATCCGGGAAAGGTCAGCATGTGCGTGCCGGCCATGAAGCCCGTGAACAGGTAGCCGCCCGCGAGCGCGAGCAGCGATTTCTCGCGCAGGATCGCGTACTGGCCGAGCAGCAGGCCGGCCGTCACCATGTCGTTGATCACGATCGCCGACTGGTACACGGGAATGAAGCCCAACACGCGCGCGAGCGGCACGCCCGCGAACGGCGCGAGGGCGGCGAAGATCACGGCCGACACGATCACCGTCGCGATCGCGAGCCGCCGCTCGCGCCGGTCGGGCGGCAGCGACGACATGAACAGGCGCGACGGATCCGACGCGTCGTCGTCGTCGGGGGCGGCGGAGCGGACGCGGAACGCGGGCATCATGCGTCGTCGACGCCGAGGTCGAGATCGTGGCGCATCGCGTAGCGCACCAGCGCGGCTTCGTGCGGCAGTTCCATCTTCTCGAGGATGCGGGTCTTGTAGGTGCTGACCGTCTTCGCGCTCAGCGTGAGTTCCGCCGCGATCCGCGTGACCGTCTGGCCCGCGACGATGCGGCGCATCACGTCGAGTTCGCGCGCGGACAGCCGCTCGTGCGGCAGCATGTCGGCCGGCGTGCGCAGCGTGCGCGCGAGGCTCTCGGCCGCCGACCGGCTCACGTACACGCCGCCCGCCGCGACCTTGGTGACGGCCTCGACGAGTTCGGCGGTCGCGCTGTCCTTCGTCAGGTAGCCGGTTGCGCCGGCCTTGAACGTGCGCGCCGCGTACTGCGCCTCCGCATGCATCGTCAGCACCAGCATGCGCAGCGACGGCGCATGCGTCCTGACCAGCCGGATCAGCTCGATACCGGTCGGCGCGGGCATCGACAGGTCGAGCAGCAGCACGTCGGCGGCGCGACGCTCGGCCAGCGCGAGCGTGGCCGCGCCGTCGCTCGCCTCGCCGACGATTTCGAAACCGCCGGCCGTTTCCAGGATGTGACGCAGTCCGTCCCGCATGACTGCGTGATCGTCAGCCAGCATTACCCTGATCATCTAGCGGTCCTCTTCGGGATGATGCCGCGGGCTGCTCCGCCGGTAGCCGCCGCGGCCGTTCTTCTGACCAATATATTCCGCCGAAACCAAAAATGGTGCACCTGCGGGAAATTTTTGAGATACGAGAGTGTCGAATCTGTCTTGAAGAGAAATAATCGGCGTGAAATGGCACAGGCGATAGGGCCAGATGGGGCGGGTATTCCCGAGGAATGGTCGCCGTCGGGCGGGCGGCATGCGTCGCGGACCGCCCTGATTCAGAGATAAACTGGTGCCTGATTGCACCGTCCCGACCCGAGGAGCCGCCACGATGATCGATCTCGCCGACATCCTGCCGTCCGCGTTGCCCGACGCCGTCGCGTGGGCTGACGCGCAGGCGGCCCACGGGCTCGCGCAGGGCGTGCCGCTGACGCCCGCGCAGGCCGACGACGCGCGCACCGTGGGCGTCGCCCGGCCGGAGCGGATCCGCGTCGTGGTCGCCGACCGGCTGCCGTTCCCGGACACGCCGGCGCTGGGCGCGATCGCGCGCGACACCGGCCTGTTGTCACCGGGGACGATCGGCCTCACGCTCGGCCATGCGGTGTTCGTGCTGCGCGGCCACGACACGCGACGCCTGCTCACGCACGAATTCCGCCATGTGCATCAGTACGAGGAAGCCGGGTCGATCGGCGCGTTTCTCGCGCGCTATCTGCACGAGATCGCGACCGTCGGCTACCACGACGCGCCGCTCGAGGCCGACGCGCGCCAGTACGAGTTCGACTGACACCGCCCGCCGGCGCGACCGCGCACACACGCCGATGAACCTTCACCACGCCACCGCCGGCCCGGTGCAGGCACGCCGCGCCGCCACGCCGCGCGGCCTGCGATGAGCGACACCATCCACGCATGGCTCGGTGCGATCGGCGCGCATCCGGCGCTCGTGCTGGCGATCGTGTTCGCCGCCGCCTGTGCCGAGGCGATCGCGCTGATCGGCACGGTCGTGCCGGCCGGTGCCGTGCTGTTCGCGGCCGGCACGCTGATCGGCGCGGGCGCGCTCGACGGCTGGACGGCGATCGGCGTCGCGGCCGCCGGCGCGATCCTCGGCGACGGGATCAGCTACGAGCTCGGACGCCGCTACCGCGGCGCGATTCGAAACGGGTGGGTCCGGCTGGGCTACGCGGATGCCTATGCGCGCGGCGAGCAGTTCGTGCTGCGCCACGGGACGAAGAGCATCGTGCTCGCGCGTTTCCTGGCGCCGGTGCGCGCGGTCGTGCCGGTCGTGGTCGGCTGCGCGACGCTGCCGCGCCGGTCGTTCTACCCGGTCAATGTCGTGTCGGCGCTGATCTGGGCGCCCGTGCACATCGTGCCGGGCATCCTGTTCGGCGCGTCGGCGGTGCTGGCCGCCGCGATCAGCGTGCGGGTCGCCGCGATCCTGCTGGTGATCGCCGCGCTGGTCGCGCTCGTGTGGATCGGCGTGCGCGTCGCGCTGCGGCGCGGCTGGCCGTTGCTGCGCCGCGCGGCCGGCGCGGCCGTGCATGCATGCGCGCGCCGCTGGCCGCGCGTCGGCGGCTGGCTGCACGACGCGATCGAGAAGGGGCGCCGCCTGCCGGGCGTGGTGCCCGTGTTCGCGCTGCTGTTCGTCGGCTGCGTGTGGCTGTTTGCCGGCATCGTGCAGGACGTCGTCGCGAACGATCCGCTGATGCACGCCGACATCACGGTGTATGCGTTCCTGCAGGACCTGCGCACGCCGCCGGTGGATGCCGCAATGCGCGCGCTCGCGGTGCTGCACGGACACGATACGGGGCTGATCGTCGCGGCCGCGTTCCTGGTCTGGCTGATGATCCATCGCTGCTGGGTGACGTCCGCGTGGTGGCTTGCGACGGTCGGCATCGCGGTCGTGCTCGTGCCGGCGTTCGGCACCGGCGTGCCCGGCATGACGCCCGCGAGCCTGCCGCCCGGCGCGCTGCACGTGCCGCTGCCCGACGCCGACGCGGCGTTCGCGATGCTCGCGAGCAGCGGCATCGGCTGGGTGATCACACGCGACCGGCCGGCGCTGTGGCGCATTCCGGTCGTGACGGCGGTCGTGTTGTGGATCGTGCTGGGCGGCTTTGCGCGGCTGTACGTCGGCGATACGTGGCTGTCGGGTCTGCTCGGCGGCTGGAGCCTCGGGCTCGCGTGGTTCGCGGTGCTGGCGGGCGCCTATGCGTACTGGCAGGTGCGCGAGCATGTGCAGCCGCGGGGCGCGCTCGTCGCGGTGCTCGTCGTGCTCGCGACGGCCGGCGTCTGGACCGTGCCCGCGCAATGGCAGCTCGATCGCGCGGCGCGTCCGCACGTGGGCGACGTCGTCGCGATGACCGTCGATCAATGGATGCGCGGCGGGTGGCCGCGCGTGCCGACGCGGCGCACCGAGATCGGCGGCGATCGCGAGGAATATCTGCCGTTGCAATGGTGCGCGACGTCGGACACGCTCGATCGCCATCTTTCGCTGGCCGGCTGGCAGCGCGCGACGCCGTGGTCGGCCGCCGCCGCGCTGCGTTGGCTGCTGCCGCAGGGGCCGGCCGATGCGCTGCCCGTGCTGCCGCGCTATACGCACGGCGAGAGTACGCGCCGCGTGTTCGTGCGTGTCGATCCGGCCCGTCCGGACAGCCGCCTCGTGCTGCGGCTGTGGCGTTATCCGTACGCGCTGCAGGATGCGCTCGGCACGCGGCCGCTGTGGTACGGCGCGCTGTATCGCGAGACGCTGCATCGGCCCGCGGGGCTGATGACGGTCGTGCGCACGACGACGATCGACGATGCGGCGACGATCGCGCAGGCGCTGCAGGTCGAGCCGACGCTTGCGCGGCCGCCGGCGGGGACGAGTGGGGCGCCGGCCGCGGTGCTGCTCGTGTGGATGGTGCAGCCTTGAAGCGTGTGCGCCGCGTTATGCGTGCGACGGTTGCGCGGGGACGACGGACAGGCGCAGGCCGACCGTCTTGAGCACCGCGAGCAGGGTTTTCAGCGTCGGGTTGCCGTTGGGTGACAGCGTGCGATACAGCGATTCGCGGCTGATGCCGGCGTCGGCCGCGACCGCGCCGAGCCCGCCATACGCTTCCGCGACCGTGCGCAGCGCGAGCAGCGCGGCCGCGCGGTTGTCGGGGTCGTCGAGCGATTCCATCGCGACGCGCAAATAGGCCACCGCGAGCTCGCGGTCCGCGCCGAGTTCGGCGACTTCCGCGTCGTGGTGCGATACCGCGCCTTTGAGCTTGTTCATGCTTGCCTCCGTTTCCAGTCCAGCCAGTGTTCCTTCGCATGCCTGATATCGTCGGACTGGCTGTGCTTGTCGCCGCCGTACAACAGCAGCACCAGCGCACTGCCGTACCGGCCGAAGTACACGCGATAGCCGGCACCGACGTGGATGCGCAGTTCGATCACACCTTCACCGACGGGCTCGCAATCGCCGAAATTTCCGGTCTGCACGCGACGCAGCCGCTCGCGAATCCGCGCCTGGGCGACCTTGTCGCGCACGGCGTTCAACCATTCGGTGAAAGGCTCGCGACCGTCGGCGCGCTGATAGCGAAGCAGTTCGAACTTGGAGAGCATTGTAGCTTATAAGTTACATGAAGGGTATGGATATCGACGTGATTGCGTTGTTGGCCTGATGAGGCGGATGACGTGAAACGCACGCGGGCCGACTGCCGAATCGAGACGAAGCAAGACGCGAAGACGCTGCGCGGGAATGCCTGCAGTGGCTTCGTGGCTCGGGGTGTCAGGCGGCGAGACCCGTTACCCGAACGAAAATCATTCTTTCATTCGGGGCGTGGGATGACGATTCGGCCGAACGGCTGATCTCGTCGGCGCGTACGGGAAACGCGCCGTGCGGGGGAGGGACTGCTCAAACGATCGGACCTCCGGTGCCGCCGCGTGACGCGACGGTCGACCCGGCGAGTCCGGCCTGCGTTACTGCTTCGCCGGCGCGGCCGTCGCGACCTTGTCGAGCGCGGCCGGGATGAACGTGTCGAGCTGCGCGGTCACCGATTCGTAGAAGTCGATCGGCTTGCCCCACGCGTCGGGTACGTCCTTGTGCACGCCGGTCGCGTATTCGGCAAGCGTGAAGACCTTGCCGGCGGCAGACGGATAGAGCGTGAGCACCTTCTCCTTGTGCTTGTCGGTCATCGTCAGGATCACGTCGGAGTGCTTGACGTCGTTCGCATTCAGTTGCACCGAACGATGCGCGGACGTGTCGATTCCGCGCCGCTTCATCAGGATCACACCGTTTTCCTCGGGCTTTTCGTCATACGGATCCTCGTCGACCGCGCGCGAGATCACGGCGATATGCGCGTGCCGTTGCGCGATCAGTTGTCCGGCGATCGCTTCGGCCATCACGCTGCGTCCGGTATTGCCCGTATCGACGAACGCGACCTTCTTCGGTTCCTCCGCGAATGCCGACGTCGCGCACTGGACGCCCAGGCAACAGAGCAGCGCAAGCGTCTTGAGGATGGGGCCTTTTTTCATTGGTGTCTCCGCCAGGGTGGGGTGGTCGTCGCCGCGGCACGACGCCGAGGCTGGCGGAGATCATGCCGGCCGCGCATGCCGGAAAAAAATAAACGGCCGGTTTTGGCAAGAAGGTGTCGCATTGTTGCAAGCGGGTCGATCGAGGCAGTCGCGCTCCGCAGCCTCGATCGCCGGCATCACCGGATCGTCACGTCGCGACCGCCGTCGCCGCCACCCGCCGCGCGGCAAATCCCGCCAGCGTCCGCAACGCGTCCCGCCCCGAGCGCAGATAGAACGCCTGCAGATGAAACACATGCCAGCGCGCGGCATGAATCTCCAGCCGGCACGGCACGCCGCAGGCGAGCGCATGCGACGCGAGTCGCTGCGCGTCCGACAGCAGCACTTCCTGGTCGCCAGCCTGCACCAGCATCGGCGGCAGTCCACGCAGGTCGGTGTCGAGCGGGCCGGGCGCTGCAGCCGAGCCCGCGCCGTGATACCAGCGCAGCCCTTGTTCGAGCCAGCCGCGACGGATCATCGGATCGTCGTGGCGGCGCGATGCGAGCGTGTCGCCGCCGAGCGTCGGGTCGGTCACGGGCGAGATCAGCAGCAGCGCGGCCGCGGCGGGTTCGCCGCGCTCGCGCAGCGCGATGGCGAGCGCCAGCGCGAGCGCGCCGCCGGCCGAATCGCCGGCAATCACGATCCGGTGCGGCGCGTAGCCTTGCGTGCGCAGTGCATCGTATGCGGCCAGCGCGTCGTCGAGCGCCGCCGGGCTCGGGTGCTCGGGCGCGAGCCGGTAGTCGGGCACCCACACCGGCAGGCCGGCTTCGGTCGCGAGCCGCGTCGTCACGCCGCGATGCGTATGCGGGCCGCCGAGACAGAACGCGCCGCCGTGCAGATAGAGGATCGCGCCGCCCGCCTCGCCGCGCTTCGGCGCGATCACTTCGACCGGCACGCCGGCGGCGGACGTCCGGTAGCGCAGCGTGTCGCCTGTGCCCGGCATCAGCGGCGACAGCAGCGCGACGACGCGGCGCTGCATGCGCGCGCCGAACGGCGGCCCGATCAGCGGCCGGAACGCGACGCGCAGAAAGCCGCGCAGCGACGCCGCGGCGAGTGCTTCCACGCGGCCGGCGGGCGGCGCGACGACGGCACCGTGCGTCGTCGTCGGGGTTGATGTGGGTGTCGCCGTGCCGGGCAACGGCTGCGTGAAGCGATACGCGGACAGCCCCGTGAAGCGCGTGATCCATCGATAGGTCAGCGTGAAGCCGGGCCAGTTCGTACTGTTGTGGCCCGACGCGTCGACGTACCAGCTCTTGCAGCCGCTCCACACTGAGCCTTCGAGCCGCTGCTGCACATGCGTGTTGTAGCGCCGGTAGCGGCGCGGATCGACGTCGATCGCGCACGCGCCGTCGCGCCGCATCGCGCGCACGCAGCGCATCACGTGCGCGATCTGGCTTTCGAGCATGTAGACGATCGAGTTGTGGCCGAGGTTGGTGTTCGGGCCATACAGCATGAAGAAGTTGGGGAAGCCCGGCACGGTGAGCCCGAGATACGCTTGCGCGCCGCGCCGCCAGGCGTCGTTCAGGTCGAGCCCGTCGCGGCCGGTGATGCGCATCGGCGACAGGAACGCGGTCGCCGCGAAACCGGTGCCGTAGACGATCGCGTCGACCGGATGGTGCACGCCGTCGTCGGTCTCGATGCCGGTCTCGGTCACGCGCCGGATGCGCTGCGTGACGAGCGCGACGTTGTCGCGGCCGATCGCGGCGAGGTAGTCGCTCGACAGCAGGATCCGCTTGCAGCCGATCGGATAGTCGGGCGTGAGCCGTTCGCGCAACGCCGGGTCGCGCACGTCGCGCGCGAGCAGCTTGCGGAACGGCCGGCCGACCGCGATGTCCATCAGCCCGTGCAGCCGCGTGAACGCAATCGCACGCGACTCGTAGCGCACGTAGATCGACGCGCGATGCAGCTTCATCGCCCACGGCAGCCGGCGGAACAGCGCCCGCTCCCACGGACGATAGGCGCGGTCGGGACGCGGCATCACGTAGGCCGGCGAGCGCTGGAACACGACGAGGCGCTCGACGTCGCCGGCGATCGCGGGCACGAACTGGATCGCCGACGCGCCGGTGCCGACCACCGCCACGCGCTTGCCCGCGAGCGGATAGTCGTGATCCCAGTGCGCGGAGTGGAAGGCGCGGCCGCGAAACGTGTCGATGCCGGGCAGGTCCGGCATCGCGGGGCGGCTCAACTGGCCGGTGCCGCTGACGAGCACGGCAGCGCTGAGCGTCGTGCCGTCGGCGAGCGTGACGTGCCACAGCGCACGGGCCTCGTCATACTGCGCGCGTTCGACGTTCGCGCCGAAGCGCAGGTAGCGTGCGAGGCCGTACTTGCGCGCGCAATGCTGCAGGTACGCATGGATTTCAGGCTGCGGCGCGAACACGCGCGACCAGTCCGGGTTGGGCTCGAACGAGAACGAGTACAGATGCGACGGCACGTCGCACGCGGCGCCCGGGTAGCGGTTGTCGCGCCACACGCCGCCGACGTCGTGCGAGCGCTCGACGATCACGAAGTCGTGAATGCCGGCGCGCTGCAGCGCGACGGCCATGCCGATGCCGGCGAAGCCGGCGCCGATGATGATCGCCGACAGCGGCGCGGCCGGTGCGGCGGGACGGGATGCTTCAGGCGACGACATGGCGGTTTTCCTCGGGCAGGATCGCATCGTGCGGCGCGCACGACGCGGGAACAGTGTCACGATGTGCCGGCACGGCGGCCGGTTCGCGTTCGGTGTCGGCCGCGGCGTGTAGCGGCACACGCCGCACGCCGCGGATCAGGTCGATGGCCTTCTCGGCGATCATGATCGTCGGCGCGTTGGTATTGCCGCCGATCAGCGTCGGCATGATCGACGCATCGACGATGCGCAGCCCCGCTACGCCATGCACGCGCAATTGCGGATCGACGACCGCGAACGCGTCGCGCCCCATCCGGCACGTGCCGACCGGGTGATACACGGTGTCGGTGCGCCGGCGCAGCACGTCGCGGATCTCGTCGTCGGTCGTCACGTTCGCGGTGAACAGGTCGCGCGTGATCCATTCGGCGAGTGCCGGCGCCTCCATCAGCCGGCGCGTGATGCGGAAGCCGGCGACCATGTCGTCGAGATCGCGCGGATCGTCGAAGAACGCGGGGTCGATGCGCGGCGCGGCGAGCGGATCGGCGCTGTGCAGCGTGACCGAGCCGCGGCTGCGCGGCCGCAGCAGGCACACGTGGCACGACAGTCCGTGGCCGGCGTGCAGCCGGCGCGCATGATCGTCGACGAGCGCGACGACGAAGTGCAGCTGGATGTCGGGTGCATCGAGGTCGGCTCGCGTCTTGAGGAAGCCGCCGCCTTCCGCGAAATTCGACGTCAGCATCCCGCGCCGCTCGCGGCGAAAGTGCGCGAACTCGCGCAGCATGCGCAGCCCGCCGCGCGCGGACACGCCCATCGTGTCGACGCTGCGCGCGCGGTAGCCGAGGATGAAGTCCGGATGATCCTGCAGGTTGCGGCCGACGCCGGGCAGGTCGGCCCGCACCGGGATGCCGAGCCCCTGCAGTTCGCGGGCCGGACCGACGCCCGACAGCATCAGCAACTGCGGCGTCTGCAACGCGCCGGCCGCGAGTACGACTTCGCGCCGTGCGCGCAGCGTGCGAACCTCGCCGCGCTGCCGTACCTCGACCCCCGTCGCGCGCGTGCCGTCGAACAGGATGCGCAGCACCTGCGCGTGTGTCTCGACCGTCAGGTTGTCGCGGCGGCCGACGTGCGGCAGCAGGTACGCGCGCGCCGCGCTCCACCGCTCGCCGTGCTTCTGCGTGACCTGATAGAGGCCGACGCCTTCCTGCCGCGCGCCGTTGAAGTCGTCGGTGAGCGGCAGGCCGGCCTGTCGCGCCGCTTCCAGGTAGCGCGCATGGAACGGGTTGCCGGTGCGCAGGTCGCTGACCCACAGCGGGCCGTCGCGGCCGTGAAAGGCGTCGTCGAAGCGCTCGTTGTGCTCGCTCAGGCGGAAGTAAGGCAGCACGTCGTCGTAGGACCAGCCTTCGTTGCCGAGCGCGGCCCAGCCGTCGTAATCGACGCGATGGCCGCGAACGTAGACCATCGCGTTGATCGCGGACGAGCCACCGAGCGCCTTGCCGCGCGGCTGATAGCCGATGCGCCCGCCGAGCCCCGGCTGCGGCACCGTGTCGAATGCCCAGTTGTTCATGCGGGTCGGCAGCATCGCGACCGCGCCGGTCGGCACGTTGACGAGCGCGTTGTCGCCGCGGCCACCGGCCTCGAGCACGCAGACGGTGACGGCCGGGTCCTCGGTGAGGCGCCCCGCGACGACGCAGCCGCCCGATCCGCCGCCGACGACGATGTAGTCGAAAGTCTTGCTCATGAAATCGTCTCCCGATGGTCGATGGGTCAAGCGATGCGCGTGAGCACGCGCAGCAGCAGGTCGAAGGTTTTGCCGTACGGCGGGTGGAACAGCGCGGTGCCGCTGCGACGCGCCTGGTGGAACACGGGCTTGTGATGGCTGAACGTGTCGAAGCCCCATTTGCCGTGATACGCACCGATGCCGCTCGGGCCGACGCCGCCGAACGGCTGGTGTTCCTGTGCGAGATGCCACAGGCAGTCGTTTACCGTGACGCCACCCGACACCGTTTCGCGCAGCACGCGATCGCGGCGCGCGGCGTCGCGGCCGAACCAGTACAGCGCGAGCGGGCGCGGCCCGCGGTTCACGCGCTCGATCGCTTCGTCGAGATCCGCGTATTCGACGATCGGCAGCACGGGGCCAAAGATCTCCTCGCGCATTACGCGCATCGTGTCGCGCGCGCCGAGCACGAGCGTCGGCGCGAACTTGCGCGAGCCGGCGGGGAAGCGTTCGCCGGCCGGATTGACTTCGAGCACGCGTGCGTCGCCTGCGCGCGCATCGTCGACCAGGGCCGCCAGACGGTCGCGGTGGCGCGCGCCGATGATCGCCGTGTAGTCGGGGTTGGCGAGGAGGGTCGGGTAGCGGCGCGCGATCGCGTCCGACAGGCGCGCGGCAACGATCGGTGCGGTGCCCGCCGGCACCAGCAGATAGTCGGGCGCGATGCAGGTCTGGCCGGCATTGAGCAGCTTGCCGAACGCGATGCGCCCGGCCGCGTGTGCGACGTCGCACGACGGATCGAGGATCGCCGGCGACTTGCCGCCGAGCTCGAGCGTGACGGGCGTGAGGTTCGCGGCCGCAGCTTGCGCGACGTCGCGGCCGACCGCGGTCGAGCCGGTGAAGAACAGATGATCGAACGGCAAGCGCGCGAACGCCTTCGCCGTGTCGACGTCGCCGGTGACGACCCGCAGCTCGTCGGCATCGAACGCGTCGGCGACGAGCGTCTCGAGCAGCGCCGACAGCTGCGGTGTCAGTTCCGACGGCTTGACCAGCACGCGGTTGCCGGCAGCGAGCGCCGCAACCGCGGGCCCGATCGCGAGTTGCAGCGGATAGTTCCACGGGGCCATCACGCCGACGACGCCGCGCGGTTGCGGCGCGATCCGGTTGTAGCCGGGCCGGAAGTGCGCGGCGGTCGGCACGCGGCGTTCGCGCATCCAGTGCCGCAGATGCGCGCGTGCATGGCGCAGGCCGCTTCGAACCACGAATAGTTCGGCGAGCCGCGTTTCGTGCGCGGAGCGTCCGCCGAAATCGGCGTCGATCGCACGCACGAGCGCGGCTTCGTGCGTATCGAGCAGCGCGCACAGGCGATCGAGCCGCGACAGGCGGATCGCGAGCGGCGGGGCGGGATCGCGGGCACATGCCTCGCGCTGGTGTTCGAAGCGGGCGGCGAGGTCGGGTGGGCGACTCGGTCGCATGGTGTCTCCTCCGGGGGCGTTGACGTCGTTCGGGCGACGACTGATGACGCCGATGGTGCGGGCCGCATGGGAAAACACCAATGCTGCTTCGGGACAATTGTTTTAGTATTTGGGCCAAATCGGCGCTTCGAGGGTTTCTCCGCATGAGCTTCTGGGACTTCACCCGGAGTCCGGCCAGCGCGCGGCTGCTGGTCGATTTCGGCGACGAACGCGGCGTGCCGCGCGCGAAGTTGCTGGCCGGTACAGGGCTCGCGGACGCGCAGCTCGACGATCCGAACGTCGAGGTGACGGCCGCGCAGGAACTGCGGCTGACCGGCAACCTGCTGCGCGCGCTCGGGCGCGCGCCGGGCCTCGGGTTCGAAGTCGGGCAGCGCTATCACTTCTCCGCGTACGGCGTGTGGGGCTACGGGCTGATCGCGAGCGCGACCGCGCGCGACGCGCTGGCGCTCGCGATGCGCTTCCTGCCGCTCACGTATGCGTTCACGGTGATCACGTACCGCGAGGAACTGCAGACGGGCGTGCTCAATTTCGGCGCGCCGGAGCTTGATGCCGACCTGAGCCGGTTCCTCGTCGAACGCGACATGGCGGCTGCGGCCGTGCTGCTGCAGGAAATCGGCGGCGGCGATTTCGCGTTGTCGCGCTTCACGATGCAGGCCGCGAGCGCGGCGAGCGCAGCCGCGTTCGCACCCGCAGCGCGCATCGCGGGCGTCGAACCTGCGTTCGGCGCCCGCGCGAACAGCCTCGCATTCGACCGTGCGTTTCTCGACCGGCCGCTGCCGCATGCGAACCCGCTGACGGTCTCGATGTGCGAGCAGATGTGCAGCCAGCTGGTCGAAACGCGGCGCGCGCGGCTCGGCACGTCGGAGATGGTGCGGCAATATCTGACGGCGACGCCCGGCAACGTGCCGTTCTCGCTCGAGGACATGGCGCGGCTGATGAACACGAGCCCGCGCACGCTGAAGCGCCGGCTGCAGGAAGAAGGCACGACGTTCAGGGTGTTGCTCGCGCAGGCGCGCGGCGCGATGGCCGAGACGCTGCTCGGCGATGCGCACCTGTCGCTAACCGAAGTGGCCGAGCGGCTCGGCTTCAGCGACCTGTCGAGTTTCTCGCAGGCGTTCAAGCGCTGGTATGGTGTGCCGCCCGGCACGTATCGCAGCGGCCTGCTGCGCGACGGCGGCTCGCCCTGACGCAGTGTCGCGCCACGCGCGCATTCCCCAACCCCTTCACGAGAGGACCCGCATGATCACGCTTCGCCCGATGACCGAAGACGACTTCCCCCGCTTCTGGCCCACGTACCACGCGATCGTCGCCGCGCAGGAGACCTACGCATTCGATCCGGCGCCCACGCGTGAAGCCGCCCGCGCGCTGTGGCTCGATGCGCCGCTTTGCACGTGGGTTGCCGAAGAGGATGGCGTGCTGCTCGGCTCGTACTTCCTGAAGGCGAACGCGGCCGGCCCCGGCAATCACGTGTGCAACTGCGGTTACATGGTCAGCGAGGCCGCGCGCGGCAAGGGCGTCGCGCGCCTGATGTGCGAGCACTCGCAGCAGGTGGCGCGCGAACGCGGCTTCCTCGCGATGCAGTTCAATTCGGTGGTCGCGACGAACGAGGTGGCGGTCGCGCTGTGGCAGAAGCTCGGCTTCGAGATCGTCGGCCGCCTGCCGCGCGCGTATCGTCACGCGCGGCTCGGCTTCGTCGACTGCTTCGTGATGTTCAAGTGGCTCGGCGACGCGGCGGCCGCCGACGCCTGATGCCAAGGTCAGACGGCGAACGCGCCGTCGAACACGATCCGCTCGTCGAACGCGAGCGTGCCGCGCGCGAAGATCAGGTCGAGGTGGTGACTGCCGTTCGCGCCGCCACCGAGGCCGAGATGCAGGCCCGGATGGCGTTCCTCGAAGCCGGCGTTGCGGCCGTATAGCCCGCGGATGCCCAAGTTCGTGCCGATGCCGAATTCCTCGATGCGCCGGTGATTGTCGTGCCGGTCGAGGTACGACGCGAAGTCGCGCCGGAAGCCCGTGTCGTCGCTGTCGAAATCGACGATCAGGCTGTCTTCGACATGCAGCGTCGCGAGCCGCTCCGTCACGCGGTACTTGATCGCGAACGGCACGGTGCCGAGGAACGTGCCGCTGAACACGATCGAGCCGTGCAGGTCGGTGACGTGCGTCGCGATCTCGCCGGGCACGACGTCGAGATTGCCCATCCCGTCCACGCTCGTCCATTTCTGGTCCGGCGCAAGCGAGCCGGTCAGCGTGTTGCCGGCTTCGTCGATGAAATGGATCTGCGATGCGCGCGCGGCCGCTTCGATCAGCCGGCCGTTGCGCGCGGCGATGTCGTCGAGCGATTCGGCGAACGCCTCGTCGAGATGCGGGCCGTAATCCTTGAACAGCACCGACTTGCTCCAGTGCCTGACGATCGCGGGACGGATCGCGGCCAGGAACGGCGGGCCGCTCGGCGACGGCGTCGGCAGGCACGACGAGTCGTACAGCAGCACGAATAGGTCCGCGTGCGTGAGCGCGGCGGCGATGTCGGCGGGCGGGGTGGTGTCGAGGCAGAGGATCGTCGCGTCGAGCGAGTCGGGCAGGGCGGAAAACGCACGCAACGCGGTGTCGCGGTTGCGGCTGTCGCAGCCGACCAGCAGTTTGCCCGTCTCGCCGCGTGCGAGCTTGTCGCGCAGCGCCGGGTGATACCCCAGCGCACGGTGCAGGTTCAGCATGCGTGTCTCCGGAGGCGGCGGAAGGGCCGCGGCCCTTCCGCGGGAACGGGCTGGCCGCTCAGACCGGCCAGAGCGCGGTGCCGAACGGCACCACGGCATCCTCGACCATCATCTCGACGGCCTCGGGGTGCGTGTCTTCCTGCATCCAGTCAAGCAATTCGATCTGCCGGGTTTCCTGCATGTCAATTCTCCTGTGGTGAACATGAGCGATTCAACATGAAAGCGCGGTAACGGGATTACCGCGGCTCATCCGATGTTTTTTGAATACCGGACGAGTGGCGTCGATATTAGTCTGATGATTTGGTGAATGCAATGCGTGGCGAGGTTTTTAGCCGCGGCGTGCTAAACATGCGGGTTCGCTACATTTCGCGCGGTGAAGGCGTATGAATCCAATCGCAAAACCCGAGGATTTTTTTCGAATATCGGGGCCGCGATCGATTGATTGATTCATTCAAGCGATTTTTTGAATCGCGAGTTCAATCGTGTCGATCATTTCGATTTCCGCCATTCACGAACAATGCGCGCGGTTATCGTGGACGCGAACCGGCTTCAGCGGTTTTCTGGCACCATCTGACGACCTCGCGCGCGGGCCGCAGCCGCGCGCCTGCCGCCGTCCCGGCGGCACGATGCGAACCACGATGGAGACACCGCGATGCGCGCAACGCCGCAACCGGAGCACGCCGGGCCAGCACGACAGGACGCCGGCGCCACCGAACCCGACCGCATGACCGCGTGGCGGCTCGCGATCTGCCTGTCGCTCGGCAGCGCGATCGCGCTCGGTCTCGCGCGCTTCTCGTACGCACTGCTGCTGCCGCCGATGAAGGCCGATCTCGGCTGGACCTTCGCGCAGGCAGGCGCCTTGAACACGGCCAACGCGGCCGGCTACCTGATCGGTGCGCTCGTCTTTCCGTTGCTGTCCCGCCGCTGGCGCACCGGCACGCTGCTGGCGGCCGGCTGCGCGCTGACCGCGGCGCTGATGGCCGCATGCGGGCTCACGTCCGGCATGAACGCGCTGCTCGTCGAGCGGCTCGCGACCGGCGTCGGCAGCGCGCTGATCTTCATCAGCGGCGGCGTGCTGGCCGCGCGGCTCGCGTCCGCAGCGCCGCGCGACGCGGGGCTGCTGCTCGGGCTCTATTACGGCGGCACCGGGTGGGGCATCGTCGCGTCGTCGCTGCTCGTGCCCGCCACGCTCGTGCAGCGCGCGCACGGCTGGCAACCGGCATGGTTCGCGCTCGCGTTCGCATGCGTGCTGTTCTCGGCGATCGCCGTGTCGGCGGCGCGTCGCATCGAGCATGCGCACGCGGCACCGGCCGCGCGGCGTGGCGGTGCCGCGCCGGCGGCGACCGCGAGCCCCGCGCGCTTCGCACTCGCGCTCGCCGGCTACGGCCTGTTCGGCGTCGGCTACATCGGCTACATGACGTTCATCGTCGCGCTGCTGCGCGGCGCGGGAATGAGCGGGACGGTCGTGTCCGCGTTCTACGTGATGCTCGGCGTCGCGACCGTCGTGTCGGCGCGGCTGTGGTCGGGGCTGCTCGACCGGATGCATGGCGGCCAGGCGCTGGCCGTGCTCAACGCATTGCTCGGCGTGGCGACGCTGATGCCGGCGCTGTTCGTGCATCCGGCGGCCGCGTTCGCGTCGGGCGTGCTGTTCGGCGCGACGTTCCTGTCGGCGGTCGCGTCGACGACCGCGTTCGTGCGCCACAACCTGCCGCCGGAAGGCTGGGCGAAGGGCATCAGCGCGTTCACGACGATCTTCGCGTTCGGGCAGATCGCCGGGCCGGTCGCGATCGGCTGGGTGTCCGACAGCGCGGGGCTTGCGCGCGGGCTCGTCTATTCGGCGCTGACGCTGTTCGCGGGCGCGGCCCTCGCGGCCGGACAGCGTGCATTGAGGGCGTCGGCGTAGCCGATCGGGCCTGCAACGACCGGCGAGCGCGACAACGTGAGTGCGACCGTTACCGTTCCCGTTACCGCACGCAGGCCGTGCGCGACACGCGATGAAACGCGCGGCTGAAGTAGATGAGGCTGTCGCCGTCGTTGCGCACGCGAATCGACGTCGCCTCGATGAACATCACCGAATGCGAGCCGACTTCCTTCATCTCGGCGATCCTGCCCTGCAGGCTCGCGAGCGCATCGCGCAGCACGGGGACGTCCTGCTCGCCGCGATCCCACACCGGCAATTCGAAGCGGCGTTCCATCGGCAGCTCGGTCATCCCCGCGAAATGGCGCGCGAGCAGTTCGTGCTCGGCCGGCAGCACGTTGATGCAGACCTGACGATTGCGCTCGAAGATCGCATGCATCGCGCTCGACCGGTTCAGGCACACGAGCAGCGTCGGCGGCGCGTCGGTGACGGAGCAGACGGCGCTCGCGGTGATGCCGCAGCGGCCGTGCGGCCCCGCGGTGGTGATCACGTTGACGGCCGCGCCGAGGTGGGCCATTGCCTGCCGGAAGGCCTGTTGCGCGTCGGTGGGGGCGGCGCGTGCCGGTTGCGGGGTATCGGTCGTTGCGGACATGGGCGCTCCTGGGTGAATGAGGGCGGCGAACGTGCGCATTGTCGATGCGGCAGCGGATCGTCGATGATGAACCAAGCGTACGTCGCGAAAAAGCCGGCGAACATTCGCACGATTGACGATGAAGATGGCGTTCCCGCCAACGCATCTAAAGGTTCTACCTAGATGCGCGATACGACGCGCGAAAAAAAGTGCGATCGGGCGTTCGAGCGGTACGTAAAGGGGTATTCAGCGCATTTTCGGCTCGTTATGATGTGCCGCACACCCCCGACGAACGACGCTTGCCTCACCCGCGGCGCGTGCGATACCGATACCGATATCTTGCGAGACAACCCGATGACGTCACCCGCTCCGATCGTATACATCGTCGACGACGACAGCGGCATGCGGACCTCGCTCGCGTGGTTGCTCGAATCGGTCGGCATCGCGTCCGAGGGATTCGCGAATGCCGCCGATTTTCTCGCGCGCTTCGACGTGAACCTGCCCGCGTGCCTGGTGCTCGACGTGCGAATGCCGGAGAAAAGCGGATTCGACGTGCAGGCGGAACTGAACGCGCGCGGCGCGACGCTGCCGGTGATCTTCGTCAGCGGACACGGCGACATTCCGATGTCGGTGCGCGCGCTGCAGAACGGCGCGATCGACTTCGTCGAGAAGCCGTACAACTCGCAGCAGATGCTCGAGCGCGTGCAACGCGCGCTGCGGCTCGCGCAGCAGCGGCACGCGGTCGGCCAGCGTCACCGCGAGCTGCGCCAGCGGCTCGATGCGCTGACCGCGCGCGAGAAGGAGGTGCTGCGCGGTGTCGTCGACGGCAAGGGCAGCAAGCAGATCGCGTCGGACCTGTCGATCAGCGTGAAGACCGTCGACGTGCATCGCGCGAGCATCAAGGAGAAGCTCGGCGCGACGTCGATCGCCGCGCTGGTGCGCGACGTGATGGTCGTGTGGGGCGACGACGGGGAGTCGTCGCGCTAGCAGATTGCACCGCACGCTCGACGCATGCCGCCGCTCAACGCATGTACAACCCGCCGTTGATGTCCCAGCACGCGCCGTTCGCGAAATGCGCGTCGCCCGACGCGAGCAGCACGGCCGCATCGGCGACGAAGCCGGCCGACCCGAGCTTGCCGCCCGGCAGGCTCGCGAGCACCTGCCGCAGCTTGTCCGGCGCGACGCTCTCGTACACGATCGGCAGGTCGAGCGGCCCCGGCGAGATCGCGTTGACGGTCACGCCTTGCGCGGCGAGGTCGCGCGCGAACACCTTGGTCAGCGTCAGCGTGCCGCCTTTCGCGGCCGCGTAGTGCGCGCCCGTCGCCGAGCCGCCGTTCTGCCCGGCGAGCGACGCGATGTTGACGATGCGGCCCGCACCGCGCGTCGCGAAATACTGGCCGAACACCTGGCAGCCGAACAGGACGCTGCGCAGGTTCACGTCGATCACCTGGTCGAACTGCTCGGCCGTGATCTCCATCGCGGGCACGACCTTCGATGCGCCGGCATTGTTGACGAGCACGTCGATCGCGCCCCAGCGCGCGACGAGCGCGTCGCGCGCGGCTTCGAAATCGCGTTTCGACGTGACGTCGAGCGGCAGCGCGACTGCGCGTGCGCTGCTCGCGTCGAGGTCGCGCGCATGCGCGTGAATGGCGTCGACGGCGATGTCGGCCAGCGCGACGCGATAGCCGGCCGCATGAAAGCGTTCGGCGATGACGGTGCCAAGCCCGCGCGCGGCGCCGGTGACGAGGACGACTCGGTCTGACATGGTGCGTGATTCCGTTGGTTCGCGGATCGTGGCCACAGCCGCGCCCGCATCGTGGTTCATGCGGCGAGCGCCGCTTCGAAGTGCGCGGCGACCGCGCACACGTGTTCGTCCGCGCCCTTGCGTCCGACGATCTGCAGCCCGGCCTTCAGCGGCGTTCCCGCGAGCGGCAGCGGCAGGCTGAGCGCCGGATGGCCGCTCAGGTTGAACGGCCGGATCAGCGACGACATTGCGATGACCGATACGCCGTCGCGTGCCTGCCGAAGCGTGATCGGCAGCGCGGGCAAGGTCGGCAGAACCAGCACCTCCGCGCGCTCGAGCGCGGCATCGACCTGCGCCGTGAAGCGCGCACGCACGGCTTCCGCTTGCGCGAGCGCGGCGGGGGGCGTCGTCGCGGCCGAGCGCAGCCGCGCATCGAGATCCGCGCCGAGCTTGCCGGTTTCGACGAGATGACCGAATGCACGCGACGTTTCCGCGTTGATGACGGCAAGCCCCGCGGCGAACGCATCCTGCATCGCATCGAGCACGACGTCGTGCGTACGCAGGCCCGACGCGCCAATCGCCGCGTCGAGCGCGGCCGCGATGGCCGGCTCGGCCTCAACGATCACGCGTGCGACCGTGCAGCCGGCAACGGGTGCCGCCGCGCGTGCCCGGTCGAAGCCCGGCGCGATGGCGGCCATCACGGCCGCAAGCGTGCGGATGTCGCGCGCGAACGGCCCGACACAGTCGAGTGTGGTGACGTCCGGCGCGACGCCGTGCCGCGACACGCGGCCGAACGTCGGCTTGAGCCCGGCCACGCCGCAGCAGGCGGCCGGCCCGCGGATCGAGCCGCCGGTATCGGTGCCGAGCGCGGCGTCGACGGCGCCGAGCCCGACGAGCGATGCCGACCCGCTCGACGAGCCGCCCGGGATGCGCGTCGGATCCTGCGGATTGACCGGCGTGCCCGTGTAGTCGTTGATGCCGGTCATGCCGAACGCGAGCTCGTGCATGTTCGCCTTGCCGGCGATCTGCCAGCCGGCGTCGAGCAGCAGGCGGACCACGTCCGCGTGCTGCGCGGCAGGCGCTGCGTCGGCAAGCGCGCGGCTGCCCGCGCGGGTCGGATGGCCGGCGATGTCGATCGTGTCCTTGATCGCGATCGTCGGGCCCGGGCCGCCCAGCGTGAAGGTGTCGATGAAGCCTGTCATGGTCGATGGCGTGCGAGTGCGGTGAAGGGTTCAGGCGTGCGGCGCGGCGGCGAGCGGCCACGGGCCGTCGAGCACGCGCTCGGTGCGGAAATGGCGGATCAGCCAGGTCGCGCTGTCGGGGGCCGGCGCGAAATCGATGGTCAGCCGCGCGGCGATCAGCTCGGCCGTGCCGTCCGCGTAGCGCGACGCCTGCAGCATGATCCAGCGGCCGCGCGCGCTTGCATGGTCGGCGCCGACGTCGATCGACTCCGACGTCAGGAAGTGCAGGTTCGCCGAGAAATGCGATTCGGGCGGCAGATAGCGGCGCAGCATCGCGACGATCGCGTCCGTGCCTTCGAGGCGGCCGAACTTGCGCGCGTACTGCGGGCCGATGCCTTCCCACACCGCGTCGGCCGTGAATAGCGCGGCGAGCGCCGGCCCGTCGCCGGCATCCTCCGGCACGTCGCACAGCGCCATGTAGCGCGTGATCGTCGCGCGTACCGCGCGTTCGGCGTCGAGCATCGCCACGCGCCGCGCGAGCGCGTCGAGCGCTTTGACGGCTTCGCGTGCGTCGGGCGCTTCGCGTGCGTCGGGCGCTTCGAGCGCTTCGAGCGCGCGCGTCGAATCGGGTCCGGTCATCGCGCGCCTCACGCCGCGGGCTTCGCGGCCGGCGGCACGGTCAGCGCACGGCCGACCCGCGCCTCGATCTTGCCGTAGCGCCACAGGTTGTATTCGCCGACGGGCGTCGTGCGATACAGGTTGCATACCGCGACCGTCGTGTCGAAGTCGGCGACGTCGGCCATGATGTAGAACGTCCACGGCGCGCCGTCGGCCTGGCCGACGACGAGGCGATCGTCATCCATCACGCCGAGCACGCGCACGCCGGGCATCGCCTCGACGGCGGCGAGCATCGCGCCGTACGCTTGCCACACTTCGCCGATCTTCTCGCGCGGCAGGTCGAAGAAGTTTTGCGACACGCCGCAGCAGAACAGCACGCGCAGCGGCAGCGGATTCGAATCGGACATGAAAGGTTCTCCTGAACAATGCGTTGTGCGGCGTCGAAGCGAATCGACGCGGATTACAGATAGCCGGGAAACGGCGTGACGCCGGTGAACACCGCACCCGCGCCGTCGAAGTTGCCTTCGCCGAGAAACGCGTGCTGCGTGACGACCATCGCGTCGCGCAGCAGGCGCTGCAGCGGATGCGTGCGATAGATCGCGGCCGTGCCGCCGAGGCGGTACGCGCGCTCGACGACGCTCGCGCCTTCGCGGGCGATATGCGTGGCCGCGAGCCGCAGCAGGCTGACCTGCTCGGGCGTGACCGGGTTGCCGGCCAGGATCGACTGCCAGACCGAGTCGGTCGCGTCGTAGAAGAACGCGCGCGCCGAGCGCAGCTGCGCTTCTGCCTTCGCGAGCTCGATGCGGAAATACGCGCGATCGGCGAGGCGCGGGGCGCCGGTGGTCGTCTGGCGGCCACCCGACATCCGGTTCGCGACGTCGAGCGCCGCGCGGGCCAGCCCGAGGTTGACCACGGCGAGCACCTGCGCCGCATACGCGACGGTCGGATAGCGGTACAGCGGCTCGTCGACGGTCGGCTCGCCGCCGCGCACGAAGGTCCACGCGTCGGGCACGAAGCGGTCGTCCACGCGCAGGTCGTGGCTGCCGGTGCCTTGCATGCCGACCACGCTCCAGTTCTCGACGATCTCGACGTCGGCGGCACGGAACACGGCCGTGCGCGGCTTGTTCGGCGCGGCGTCCTGCGCGCCGGGCACCGCGATGCCGACGCCGAGCCAGTCGGCGCCCTTGCAGCCGCTCGCGAATTTCCACGTGCCGTTCACGCGCCAGCCGCCGGGTGCCGCCTGCGCCGGCTGGACCGGGAACAGCCCGCCCGCGAATACCTGGTCGGGGCCGCCCGCGTACAGCTCGGCCTGCGTGGCGAGCGGCAGCGCGGCGAGATAGACATTGGCCGAGCCGAAGCTCGCGACCCAGGCGGCCGACCCGTCGGCGGTCGCGATCCGCTCGATCATGTCGAGGAACGCGGTGGGCGCGAGCGCATCGCCGCCGAAGCGGCGCGGCGTGCCCGCGCGATAGATGCCGGCCTCCTTGAACAGCGCGATCACGTCGCGCGGCACGTGCGACAGGCGGTCGAATTCGTCGCGGCGCGCGGCGACGGTCTCGATCACCGCGTCGAGCGGCGACACCCGCGCGGCCGCTTCGCGGACCGCATGCGGCGAGGGGGACGCGGCGTCGATGGCGAGGGCGGCGTTGGGCATGAGTGGCTCCTGGGAATGGGGTTCGAAAGACGATGCAATCAGTCTAGAAACGCCGAAAACACGCAGCAATTGGTGCGTAAGGCCGCGCGACTGGTGTGGCTCCGTGCCGGACTAAAGAAATCTTCAGATGCGGGCCGTGCACGCCGGTGCTATGTTGGACATCCGGCCGCGCGACGCCGCGCGCCTTCAACCGAATCCGCTCATGAGCTTCCCCGACGAAGACGATTTCCACCGGCTGCTCGACGCATTGACGACCTGCGTGCTGCTGCACGACGCGCAGACCAAGGCGATCGTGTGGGCGAACCGCGCCGCGTGCATCGCGCTCGGCTTTTCCGTCGAGGAGCTGCTGCCGCTGAAGGCGCCTGACATGACGCGTCCCGAACCGAAATACCGGCGCGAGATCGGCGTGGGCGCGATGGATCGCGCGATTGCCGAAGGGCGGCCGCAGGTGTACGAGTGGTGCTATCGGTCGCGCACCGGCGTCGACATGCTGTCGGAGGCGATCGCGACGCACGTGCCGCTGCGCGGGCGCGACGTCGTGATGGTGCAGTTCCGCGACATCAGCGCGGAGGAGGCGATCCGTCAGCAGCTGCGCCGCTACGAGGCGCGGCTGCGCGAATTCATGCAGGACCTCGACGAAGGCATCGCGGTCGTGACGCCGAACGGCGGCGCGCAGTTCATCAGCGAGTCGGGGCGCCGCGTGCTCGGGCTCGCGCCCGACGAAGCGCTCGGCGGCGTGCTCGACTACTGCACCGCGGCCGATCGCGACCGGCTCGTCGCGCAGCTGCGCGATGCGCCGTCGACGTGCCCGTCCGAGCCGCAGCGCTACCGCTTCGTGCGGCGCGACGGCTCGGCGTGCTGGCTGCGCATCACGTGCCGGCAAGTCGAGATCGAAGGCGACCTCGACGGCTTGCTCGTGCATTTCCGCGACGTCAGCGACGAGGTCGCGATCGAGGAGGCGCGCCGCGCCGAAGCGCGCATGCTCGAATACGCGGGCCGCTACAACGCGATGGGCGAGATGGCGACGGTGATCGCGCACGAGCTGAGCCAGCCGCTCGCGGCCGTGCGCAACTTCATCGAGGGTGCGGTGCAGCGGCTGAACACGCGCGGCGCCGTCGACGATGCGATCTGGGGGCTGCGCAGCGCGGACCGGCAGGCCGAGCATGCGGCGCTGATCATCAAGAGCGTGCGCGAGTTCATCGTGAAGCGCGAGCCGGTCGTCGCGCTCGCCGACCTGCGCGAGATCCTCGCCGACGTCGCGTATTTCATCGAGCTGCGTGCGAAGGAAGCGGGCGTGACGGTCGCGATCGTGCAGGCCGACAAGCCGCTGCCGATTCGCTGCGAGCGTGTGCTGATCGGGCAGGTGATCCTGAATCTGGCCTTCAACGCGATCGAGGCGTTCGCCGGCTGCGCGCGCGCGCCGTGCACGCTGACGCTCGGCACCGCCGACGTCGGCGGCCACGCGGAGCTGCGGGCGATCGACAACGGGCCCGGTATCGCCGAAGGGGCGCACGACCGGCTGTTCGACGGTTTCTCGTCGTCGAAGGCCGGCGGCAACGGGATCGGGCTGTCGCTGTGCAAGAGCATCGTCACGCGTCATGGCGGGCGCATCGGCGCGAGCCCGGCCGAAGGCGGCGGGCTCGACTGTCGCGTGACGCTGCCGCTTGTCGGTACGCAGGCGTAACCGGTGCGTCGCGGCGCAAGCGTAACGGGCGCCATGCACGTTGCGCGCATCACTCGTATCACGCACATCGCGCACATCGCGACCGGCCAGCGACGCGCGGCACACGATCAGCGCCCCAGCGCCCGCGCGGTTTGACCACCGATCCCGAAGTCGGTGTTCGGGATGTCCTTGATGATCACGCGCGTCGCCTGCAACGGCGCATCGAGCACGTTCGCGCCGGCGTCCGACAGCGCCGCGATCAACGCGCGTTTCTGCTCGTCGGTGCGGCCGGCGATCAGGATCGCGACGATCACCGGCAGCGACGGCGGTGCGCCATCGGCGGCCGTGCGGCCGCCAAGGCCGATGTGCGTGGCGGGCAATTCGGTGAGCAGGACGCGCACCGATTCGAGCGGTGCGCCGATCGCGTCGACGGTCGCGCCGCTGAGCCGCGCGATCAGCTCGGCCTTGCGCGCGTCGTCGTGGCCGGCCGGCAGAAAAACTTCGAGTGTGGGCATGGTCGTCCGGAAAGGTGAAGGTGGCCGGCTCACCGTTGCGCTGGCGACGGCGAACCGGTGGCCGCTTGCAGCAGGAAGCCGATCTCGCTGCGCGCATCGGTCGAGCCGATCAGGTGGACGACCGTTTCCGCATTCGAGTGTGGGCTGGGTCGTCCGGAAAGGTGAAGGTGGCCGCCTCACCGTTCCGATCGCGCCGAGTGATTCGGCCGAACCGATCGGACGGACGACCGTTTCCGCATTAGAGTGTGAGCATGAGCGTCCCGAAAGGTGAAGGTGGCCGGTTCACCGTTGCGCTGGCGACAGCGAACCGGCGGCCGCTTACAGAAGGAAGCCGATCGCGCTGAGTGCCTCGGTCGAGTCGATCAGGCGCACGACCTTCTCCGCTATCCGCATTTCGCCGTCCGGGTCGATGTGCAGCTTGTGCGTGACGTCGGCCGCGAACAGCGTCGCGACGCCGCGCTTGTACGCGACGACGACCTGCGCGGATTTCAGCTCGACCATGCCGGCGCTGCTGCTCTCCAGCGTGAAGCGCGACACGGTGCGCACCGTGCGCGCCGCGTCGGTCGCCGACGCCGAGTAACCGGACAGCATCCGCTGCACGCGCTTCTCGCGCATGTCCTGGTCGTCGAACACGTAGTTGAGCGTCGCCGCGAAGTCGGTGGTGTCGGGATCGATCGGCACCACGTAGTGACCGGCCGGATCCCACAGGTCGAGCCATGCGCGATAGTCTCGGCGGTCGAGCAACTCGGCTTCGCGCCACACGAATTCGACCGCGCGGGCGAAGGTCTGCTCGGAAAAGAGGGCGTTGCGGTCGTCCATTACTGTTGCTCCATCATCTTGCGCCATTGCTGGTAGGCCTCGCGCATGCCCGTCTCGTCGGTCGCATGCGCGGTCTTTTCGCCGTTCGCGGCGGTCGTCTCGCGGTTCAGCCCGCGGTTCACGAGGATCGGCACGTCCGGCCCCGCATGCGCGCCGCGCTGCACGCGCTCCCATGCTTCCGCGTCGTCGGGGCTGCCGAAGCCGAACGGTCCCTGGAAATGCTCGTGAATCCGCAGCCGCTCGCGATTCGCTTCGTCCGGGCCGCCATCCATCGCGAGCGCGACGTGACGGATCTCGGTTTCGTTCGCGGAGATCGGCCGCAGCACGCGGAAGAACGCCATCGACAGCGCAAGGTTCGGGAACAGGTTCAGGTTGAAGCCGACGCCCATCAGCGAGCGCACGATGCGGCGCACTTCGTCCGGCGTGTGGCGCTCGGCGAGCTTCGCCGCGAGCGGCGCGAAGCGTTCGGGCAGCGGCGCGCCGTCGTCCTGGTCGAGATCGATCAGCTCGGGCATCAGCACCGCGAGGCTGTGACCGTTGCCGAGCCCGCGGCAGAAGGCGTCCTCGCTCGTCATGAAGCTCGTGATCGCGGCCGCCGTTTCGTCGTCGATCGACTTCATCCACGACTTGTGCACGACGGGGAAGTGATAGAGGTCGGTCGTGTTCTCGAGCTGGATCTTCCAGTTGCCCTTGAACTTGAACTTGTGCTCGCCGTTCGCCTTGATCGGGTAGCCGGCACCCTGCTTCATGAACAGGTCGATCCACGGCTTCGCGCCGCCGAGGAAATCCTCGAGCGGTTCGATGGCGTCGTTGAAGCTCGCGAAGATCAGCCCCTGGTACACGCCCACGCGCAGCTTCACGAGCGGCAGGTCGCCTTTCTCGCACACGCCTTCGTAGCCGTCGCCGTACGGCAGCGCGCGCAGCGTGCCGTCGAGCGCGTACGACCAGCTGTGATACGGGCACGTGAAGCCCTTCGCGTTGCCCTTGTGCGATTCGCACACGGTCGCGCCGCGGTGGCGGCAGCGGTTCTGCAGCACGTTGATCTCGCCGGTCCTGTCGCGCACGACGATCACCGGCTGGCGGCCGATCGTCGTCGTGACGAAGTCGCCCGGGTTCGGCAGCTCGCTCTCGTGCGCGACCCAGATCCAGGTGCGGTAGAAGATGCGGTCGAGCTCGGCCTCGAACAGCGCGGGGTCGTGATACATCGCGGGCGCGATGCGGTCGGGCTGCGCGAAGCCGTGCAACGCGCGGGTGTCGATCGTCTGGGTGGGAATGTCGCTCATCGTCGTCGTGGGGAAAGAGTCGCGAAATCGGGCCGCGTCACGCGCGGCATCGGGTACCCAGTCTCGTCTTCCTCTACATATCCGTCAAATTGATCTAAAATTGCCGATCAAATAAATGCGGCAAATGATGGAGGTCACGATGACATCGGTCGATCATCTCGATCTGAACCTGTTGCGGGTGTTCCAGGCGATCGTCGAGGAGCGCAGCCTGACCAAGGCCGGCGAGCGGCTCGCGCTGTCGCAGCCGGCCGTCAGCTATTCGCTCGGGCGGCTGCGCACGCTGTTCGACGATCCGCTGTTCGTGCGCACGCGCGCGGGGATGCAGCCGACGCCGGTCGCGCTCGAACTCGCGGGGATCGTCGGCAAGGCGCTCGACATGGTGCGCGTCGCGCTGCGCTATGCGGAGCGTTTCGATCCGGCGTCGAGCACGCGCACGTTCCGGCTGTCGCTGTCGGATGCGGGCGAGATGGCGTACTTGCCGGCGATCTGCCAGGCGCTGCGCGAGCGCGCGCCGCGCGTGACGCTCAGCGTGCAGCCGCTGCCGGTGGAGGAGATCGAGGAGGCGCTGCGCGCGAGCCGGCTGGACTTCGCGATCGGCAACCTGCCGGAGCTGATGCCGCGCACGCGCCACCAGCTGCTGTTCGAGGAAACCTACGTGTGCATGACGGGGCGCCGGCGCGGGTTGCCGGCCGGTGCGGCGCTGAGCCTCGAGCAGTTCGTGCGCGCCGCGCACGTCAACGTGAAATCGGTCGAGCACAGCCACCACGCGCTCGACGACGCGTTGCGCGCGCAGGGCGTGGGCCGCAACATCGCGCTCGAAGTGCCGCACTTCGTCGCGCTGCCGAGCGTGCTGTCGGTGACCGATCTCTATGCGACGCTGCCGAAGCGGCTCGCGCGGATCCTGAACCGCGACAACGCGTTCCGGCTCTACGAGCTGCCGGTCACGCTGCCGCCCGCGTCGGTCACGATGCACTGGCACGAGCATTTTCACGAGGACGAGGGGATCGCGTGGATGCGCGCGCTGCTCGCCGAGATCGTCGAGCGGTTCGACGACGCGTGACGGTCGGGCTGCGTGAGCGCGTCAGAGATCGAGGAGGACTGCTAAAGTATCGGCTTCGAAGTGCTAGGCCTGACGTTGAGAGAGCAACGTTATGTTCTGCAAAGCCGATACGGAGAACAGGATTCATGGCTTCAGTGACGATTGATCTGGGTGCCGGAAAGCGCGCTACGCTCACGCGTGCGTCACGTTCAAGCGGTACCAGCTTGTCCGCCAGTCAACGCAGCGACGTGTCCGAATTAATGTTGCACTAGCCGAAATACAGTGGTCTGACCACGAACGTGCTGACATACCTTCGCCAACTTGGCCTAGACGCACTCCAAGGCACTCCGCTTGATGCGCTCAAGGCTGCCATCGAAAATGGACGCGTGGCGGTACAGATCGAACGACAAGCGGTTGGTGGTGGGGGTTCGGCTGGAGGTTCTGCCACAACTCCGCCATTCCCAAAAGCCAATAGGCTCGCCAGTGTGCCGAGAATGGCCCCGCTACCGATAGACAAGCCCTTGCCTGGTTGGGCGACACCCAGCGATGTGTCTGCGGGCGAGCTCATGAGCTATCTGCAGAGTGTTGTCTCGGGCGGTGCAGGTGGTGCGGCCGCGATGGCGGGCGGCGCGGGCTTCGCTGATTCGACTTCGCTCAGTGAGGCATCGCCATTCGATTTTTCGCCAGATGCGTTGGGAGACGCGGTTCAAGTCGCGGGTGTCGACCGAGGCGATATGATGGCCTGCGACATCATCAAGGCTGAGTGCAAAGGCTCAGTGTTGCGCGAGTTCCCAGGGCAATATCTGAATTCGACGCTCAACGAGATTCAAGGTGATGCGAGCGATGGCATCAAAGAGGCGCGTAAGGCGCTCAAGTTGCTCAACGATAACCGTTTCAAGAAATAGGTGCCCGACATGACCCCCAACACACTGTTCGATCTGCTCGATCAGCTCGAATCTGCGAAGATCCACTACACCCTGAGCCGCAACCGACCGGATACGGTGCTGGTTTCGATCACGGTGGTCGGGATGCGGGTAGAGGTTGACGTGTTCCGAGACGGGCACACCGAGGTTTGCATCTTTCGCGGCACGGAGGAACCCACGGACGATGCGAATGAGCTCGAACGTATCATCGAAGCAAATCGGGATTGATTGCTGAGCGCCGCGCGCCCGCATCTTCCGACGCATTGCACCGATGATACGGGGCGCATCACAGATCGAGAACGAGCACCGCCGAGCGCGCCCGCGACACGCAGCAGCAGATCACCGTGTTGCTCGCGCGCTCGGCCTTGCTGAGGCAGTGGTCGCGATGATCCGGCTCGCCGTCGAGCACCGGCACCATGCAGGTGCCGCACACGCCTTCGCCGCATGACGTATCGACCTCGACGCCGATGCGCGCGAGCGCGTCGACGATCGACGTGCCGGGCGCGACGCGCACCGCTTGGCCGCTGCGCTGCAGGCGCACTTCGAAGCCTTCCGCCGGGGCGGCATCGACAGCGGCGTCGGCCGCGACGGGTTCCGCCGCGAAGCGTTCGAGGTGAATCGCGTCTTCCGGAAGCCGCGTGGCTGCCGCCGCGACGACGGCATCCATGAACGGCCCGGGCCCGCACGTATAGACGTGCGCTTTCGCGTCGATCGACTCGACGCAGCGGCTCAGTTCGGCCGCGAGCGCATCGGGTGCGATCCCGTAATGGAAGGTCACGCGCGACGCGAACGGTTCGGCCGACAGTTCGTCGACGAAGGCCGCGTGTTCACGGCTGCGCGCGAAGTAGTGCAACCGGTAACGCGCGCCGCGCTGCGCGAGCGCGTACGCCATCGACAGCAGCGGCGTGATGCCGATCCCGGCCGCGACCAGCACATGCTCGCTCGCGTCGTCGGCCAGACGAAACAGGTTGCGCGGCGCGCCGATCGACAGCTCGGCACCGACGCGCACGTCGTCGTGCAGCGAGCGCGAGCCGCCGCGCGACTGCGCTTCCCTCTTCACCGCGAACAGGTAGCTGCCGCGCTCGTCGGGGCGGCCGCACAGCGAGTATTGCCGTGTGACGCCGGACGGCGCGGTGACGTCGATATGGGCACCCGGCTCGTACGCGTCGAACGGCTGGCCGTCGACGCGCGAGACCCGGAAACAGCGGATGTCCTGCGCCGCGTCGATCAGCGCGTCGATCCGGACCTGGTGGCGGTTCGCTTGCATGGGGTGTTCCGTGGGGTAGAAGAAACCGGCGCGGCGGATACCGCGCCGTCATGCAACCGAGAATAAGGACGGGCATCGCATAAATCAAATCGATAAAAAAGCGATGCCAGAATCAGTGGGGTGGATGATGGTCGGCGACCAGCATGACGGCCGCGGCGTCGACGATCGCGCAGGCGGTGCGCCGAACACGCGATCGCTGAACAGCGCGACTTCAGCGTGCGGCCGCGGCGCGGCCACCGTCGACGGCCGCCTCAGCCGAAGCCGAAGCCGACGCTGACCACCGCGACTTCAGCGTGCGGCAACGGCGCTGCCGCCGTCGACAGTCGCATCGGCCGAAGCCGAAGCCGACGCATGGCCGCGTTCGCGCTCGAGGCTGCGTCGATACTGCCGGCAGCCGACGGCCAGCAACATCGCGGCGAGCGTGGCCGCCGCGATGTTCACGATCGACATCGAATGGCCGACCGCCGCCGGCGCGCCGAACACGCGATCGGTGAACAGCGCGACGACGGTCGTGCCGATCCCGAGCGCGATCAGGTTCGACACGAGCAGGAACAGCGCGGAGATCTGCGCGCGCATCTGGTTCGGCGCGAGCGTCTGCATCGCGGCGGTCGACGTCGGCATCGGGAACGACGCGAAGAACATCGCGACGACGAGCATCGCGAGCGATGCCGGCAGGCTGTCGAGCTGCGTGAACAGCGTCGCGGGGATCACCATGCACGCGGCGCCGATCGCACCGGCGCGCATCGGCGCATCGGTGCGGCCGCGGCGCAGCAGCCAGTCGTTGAGCCAGCCGCCGCAGAACACGCCGGCGGTATTCGCGACGAGCAGCACGATGCCGAGCGTGTAGCCGGCTTCGACGGCCGTCATCCCGAAGCGGCGGATATAGAACGCGGGCGTCCAGCTCAGCAGGCAGTACAGTGTCATCGCGTAGAACGAGAAGCCGAGATAGTGGCACGCGAAGGTCGCGCGATGCGTGCCGACGAAGCGCAGCGAATCGCGCATCGACACGCGCCGCACGGCGCCCGAGCGGTCCTGCGCGAGCCCCTTGCGCTGCGGGTCGCGCACGGTCGCGGCGAACAGCAGCGCGACGAGGATCCCCGGCAGCCCGACGATCAGGAACGTGACCTGCCACGCATGCACCTGCCCGACGACCGGCAGCGTGAACGCGCTCGCATGCTTGAGCAGCGCGATTACGTAGCCCCCGATCAGGAACGCGACGCCGCCGCCGATGAACGAGCCGAGCGAATACACGGCGATCGCGCGGCCGAGCTTCTCCTTCGGGAAGTAGTCGGCGAGCATCGAATACGCGCCGGGCGACAGCGCGGCCTCGCCGATGCCGACTCCCATGCGCGCGACGAACATCTGCACGAATTGCTGGCTGAGCCCGCATGCGGCGGTCGCGACGCTCCACAGCGCGATGCCGAGCGCGATGATGCGCGGGCGCGCGTAGCGATCGGCGAGATACGCGACGGGCAGGCCCATCACCGCGTAGAACAGCGAGAACGCGAAGCCGTTGAGCAGGCTGAACTGCGTGTCGGTCAGGTGCAGGTCGCGCTTGATCGGTTCGATCATCAGGACGAGCACCTGGCGATCGACGAACGAAAAGACATACGCGAGCATGCAGATGACGACGACATACCATTCGTACGTATAGCGCTTGCCGTCGGCAGCGCGGGCCGTGGGTGCGGACATGCGGATTCTCCAGGAGCGGGCGATGGAAAAGCGCGGCGCGGGCCTCGCGGGCCGGGTGCCGTCGCGGTGCGAAAGCGTGCGGGTGACACGATCGGAGACGCAGCGTAGTCGGCTAAATTCGGCCGCCATAGCCGGAGTGACAGCCGCGCCACACGGACATTTACCGACGCGGATAAAGAAAACACCGAGGCCGTGCGCGCGGGCCGCCGCGCGGCGCACGTGCGGCGGCGCGTGCGCGCATCATGCGGCGCGTCTATAAGCGTTATAGAGCGCATTGCGTCGACGTCCGAAATTGTCGTTCCTAGACTCGGCCCGTTTTTGATCGGCAGCGTTCGCATCCGAATGCGAACGCGCTTCATGTCAAACGGCGCGATGCCGACAAGCGCCGGCATTTCCACGGGACGACCAAGATGAACCATTCGAACGGGCGGGCCGACCGGCTTGCCGTACCGCTTGCCACGCTGGCGGCCGCGCTCCTTGCGTGCGCATCGCTGCCGGCTGTCGCGCAATCGAGCGTGACGCTCTACGGCCGCATCGACACCGCGATCGAATATGCGAACGCCGGGCCGAGCCACGTGATGCGCGTGGGCAGCGGCAACCTGTGGGCGTCGCAGTGGGGGCTGAAGGGTGTCGAGGATCTCGGCGGCGGCTACGCGACGATCTTCAAGCTCGAGGACGGCTTCAACGCGGCGAGCGGCGCGCTGTCGAACGGCAGCGCGCTGTTCGGCCGCGAGGCGTGGGTCGGCATCACCGGGCCGTTCGGCGGCGTGCAGTTCGGCGAGCTCTACACGATCGTGCACACGACGCTCGTCACGTACAGCCTGCCCGGGCTCGGCGCGGGCCTCGCATGGGGCAACGCGACGAACAACTTCGTCGGCCCTGCGTTCCTGCGCGTGCGCAACTCGCTGCGCTACACGTCGCCGCGTTACGCGGGCTTCATGCTGCGCGCGATGGCCGCGCGCGGCACCAACGGCGCGGCCGGCCAGCCGGCGACGCTCGGCGACACGTACGGCGCGGGCCTCAACTACGTGCGCGGCGGGTTGTCGGTCGACGTCGACTACATGCAGCAGAAGTTCAGCCCGGTGGCGGCATCCGCGCTCGGCGTCACCAGTTCGGCCGCGAACGGCAACTACACGGTCGGCGCGATTTCGTACGACTTCAACGTCGTGAAGGTCGCCGCGCTGTACATGCGGCATCGCGGCGGCCCCGACGTCGCGGCCGCGATCGACAGCCAGAGCGCGTATCCGCACAGCGACACGATGGAACTCAGCGCGACGGTGCCGATCGGGCGCGCGGCGCTGCTGCTGAGCATCGGCCACTACCGGAAGGTCGCCGACAGCGACGGCAACGCCGATTCGTACGGCATCCGCTTCGACTATCCGCTGTCGAAGCGCACGGTGCTGTACACGGGGGCCGCGATGGTGCGCAACGGCGCGCACGCGCGCTTCGTCGTCAATGGCGCGGCGGGCGGCGGCGTCGCGGTCGCGAAACCCGGCGCGACCGCCAGCTCGATCGTCGCGGGCATCCTCACGGCGTTCTGACCGCCGAGGCCGGCCTGCGCCCGCCCGCGCCGCTATGCGCAGGCGGGCGGTTGCGGCGCGAGCCATGCGTCGAACGGCGCCTGCCGGCCGATGTCGAACAGCTCCAGCAGCAGCGCGCGCAGCCACCGATGGCCCGGGTCCGCGTCGAAGCGCCGGTGCCAGTACGCGTTGACGGCCCATTCGCCGGCGCCCGCGATCTCGTAGAGCGTGCACGGCTGGCGCGCCGCGAACGTGAGCGCGACGGTCTCCGGCAGGATCAGCGCGTAATCGCCGTGTTCGAGCAGCGCCGGCACCACCAGGAAGTCCGGCAGCGCCGCCCGCACGCGCGGCATCAGGCCGTGTCGTTCCAGCAGCTGCATCGATTGCGGATGCGCGGTCACCGCGACGAAGCGCAGCACGTCCGGCGCGTCGCCGTCGAGCACGAAACCGCCGGGCAGCGCGAGGCGCTGCGCGGTGCGGCGCGGCATCAGCAGCACGCAGCGTTCGTGCAGCAGCGCGGTCCGCTGGAAATGGCTCGATGCGTCCGCGAAATGACCGAGCGCGAAGTCGATGCGGCCCGATTCGAGCGCGACGTTGAGCTGGCATTCGTCGACGTGCAGCGTCTCGATCACCGCTCCCGGCGCGCGCCGGTCGAATGCCGCGAGCAACGTCGGCAGGAACGCGCTCGCCGCGAAGTCGCTCATGTGCAGCCGGAACACGCGCTGGGTGCTGTCCGGCGCGAAGCGCGAGCCTTCGTCGAGCACGTCCTGCAGGATCGCGAGCGCCTTGTCGACCGATAGTGCGAGCCGTTGCGCGCGCGGCGTCGGCTCGACGCCGGTGCCGGTGCGCACGAACAGCGCGTCGCGAAACATCAGGCGCAGCCGGCCGAGCGCGTAGCTCACCGACGGCTGCGTGACGCCCAGCCGCAACCCTGCGCGGCCGACGTGCCGTTCTTCGTACACCGCGCGAAACGTCTTCAACAAGTTCAGGTCGAGGTCCTGCACGCGCAGGCCGTCGGGCGCGTCCGCGTCGTGCGCCGCGGGTTCGGGGCGGGCCGGCGGCCGGCCGGTGGCGGAGTGCGTCATGGTGCTTGCCTCGCGGTGACGGAAGGCAGGTGGCCGTAACGCCGCGCATACGCCTTCGCGAAATGGCCGAAGCCGTGAATGCCGTGCGCGATCAGCACGTCCGTCACGCTGCGCGCGTCGCCGCGCTGCAGCGCGGCGTGCACCGCGGCCAGCCGGCGCTCGCGCACGTAGGCGGCCGGCGTGGTGTTCAGGAACGCGCGGAACGCATGCTGGAGCGTGCGCGGCGCGACGCCCGCGACGGTAGCCAGCGCGGCGAGCGCGAGCGGGTCGCCCAGGTGCGCGTCGACGTGGTCGCACGCGCGGCGCACGTGCGCCGGCAGCGGCGGCGTGCCGCGCGCGAGCGCGGCGCTGTACGAATGCGGCAGGTGCGTGAGCAGCAGCGCCATCAGCCACGCGGTGAGATCGGCGCCGAACGTCGTGATCGACGTGCCGATTCCCGGCTGCGCGCCGAGCCGGCACAGGTATTCGAAGGTCGGCAGCACGAGCGCCGCGCCCGCACCGTTGCCGCCGGCCGCGAGATCGAACTGCAGCGGCCGCGTGAGCGTCGTGTGCAGCATGTCCTGCAGCTTGCGCTCGAGTGCGCCGCGTTCGAGCCGCAGCACCAGGTTGCGGCAATCGGGGCTCGTGCTCAGGCGGCTCGCGAGCGCCGGCGACGACACCGTCAGCTGGCCCGGCCCGGCGCGTGCGACCACGTCGCCGGCCTGCAGCTCACATGCGCCCGACAGCGTCAGCCGGAACAGGAAATGCCCGGCATCGTCGCCGAACTCGATGCGCGTCTCGCGGCCGTAGCAGAGCTCGAGCAGTGCGCCGTGATGCAGCGGCACCTCGTACAGCTCCGCATGAAACGGATCGCGGCCGTGCGCGGCCATCCGGTGCGGCCCGAGCCGGTGCGCGACCGCGCGTTCGACTTCGTCGGGCGCATGCAGCGTGCCGAGCCGGTTCGGCGCATGTCGGGAAAGGGCGATATCCATGCGGTGGCCTCGTGTCGGATGGATGGATG
The DNA here is from genome assembly GCF_003853505.1 of Burkholderia sp. Bp9015. Taxonomy (NCBI): domain Bacteria; kingdom Pseudomonadati; phylum Pseudomonadota; class Betaproteobacteria; order Burkholderiales; family Burkholderiaceae; genus Burkholderia; species Burkholderia sp. Bp9015. Next base: position 38,924 of record NZ_QTPZ01000017.1, on the reverse strand, counting down.
CGACGTCGTGCGCATCGCCGCGATTGCGTTGCGCGAACGGGCGCGCCGTTGCGCGTTTTGAAGCGACGCGACGTGCGCCGCCGCGTAGTCTCGGCAACACTCACTCACCGGGAGACGACGATGAAGGTATGTGTACTGGGGGGCGGCCACGGCTGCCATGCGGCCGCGATCGACCTGTTCGAGAAGGGCCACGACGTGACATGGTGGCGGCGCGACCGCGAACCGCATGCGCGGCTGCGCGAGCTCGGCGCCTTGGAGGTGACCGACTATCGCGGCAGGCGTGCCGTGCCGCTCGGCGACGCACCCGGCGCGATCCGCCTGAGCGACGATCTCGCGGCCGCGCTGCGCGGCGCGCGGCTCGTCGTGGTGCCGCTGCCGGCCGTCTCGCACGATGCGCTCGCCGCGCAGGTCGCGCCCCTGCTCGAGGACGACCAGGTCGTGTTCCTGCCGCCCGGCACGTTCGGCAGCGTCGTGTTCGCGCGTGCGGCGGCCGATGCCGGCAACCGCGCGCGCGTCGCTTTTGCCGAGACCGGCACGCTGCCGTACCTGGTACGCAAGCATGGCGACAACGCGGTCGTGATCAGCGCGTATGCGACGCGCCTGCCGACCGGCGTGTTTCCCGCGAACGCGGCGGCCTGGGCGTTCGACGTGCTGCGCGCGGGCTACCCGTCGGTCGAGCCGGTCGAGGATGCGCTGTCCGGCGCGCTGATGAACGCGGGCCCGGTGATTCATCCGCCGCTGATCCTGATGAACGCCGGGCCGCTCGAACACTTCGACGCGTGGGACATCCACAACGAAGGCACGCAGCCGTCGATCCGCCGCGTGACGAATGCGCTCGATGCCGAACGCATCGCCGTGCGCGAGGCACTGGGCTACCGCGCGCCGCATTTCCCGCTGGCGGACCACTACGCGACCGACGGCGACGAATGGATGTACGGGCGCGGCGCGCACGGCAAGCTGACCGACAGCGGCGACTGGCGCGAGAAGATCGATTTGCGCACGCATCGCTACATGCTCGAGGACACCCGGCTCGGGCTGTCCTTTATCGTGTCGTGCGGGCGCTGGGCCAACGTGCCGACGCGCGTTGCGCAGGGGCTGCTGAGCGTCGCGTCGGCGGTGACCGGCCGCGACCTGTATGCGCAAGGGCGCACGCTGGAGGCGCTCGGCCTCGCCGCGCTGTCGCGCGACGCGATGCGCGCGCTGCTCGATGCGGGGTACGCCGCATGACGCCCGCCGCCGACGTGACGCGCGTGCACGTGCTCGGCGCGGGACGCATGGGGCAGGGGATCGCGCTCGTCTTTGCGTTCGCGGGCCTCGACGTGACGCTGATCGACTTCAAGCCGCGCGACGCGCAAGGCCGGCGCGTATTCGAGGATCGCACGCGCGGCGAGATCGCGCGGCCGCTGCATGCGCAGGTGGCTCTCGGCCGGATCGATGCCGACCAGGCCGCGGCCGTCGTCGCCCGCATCGCACTGGTCGCGCGTGAGGGCGCGGCGCCCGCCCTGCGCGACGCCGGCATCGTGTTCGAAGCGCTGCCCGAAGTGCTCGACGCGAAGGCCGACGCGCTGCGCTGGCTCGGCGCACATGTCGATGCGCATGCAACGATCGCGTCGACGACGTCGACGTTCGTCGTCACCGAGTTGCAGCGTCATGTCGCGCACCCCAAACGGATGCTGAATGCGCACTGGCTGAACCCGGCGCTGCTGATGCCGCTCGTCGAGATCAGCCGCAGCGACGCGACCGATCAGCGGGTCGTCGACGCACTGGCCGCGCTGCTCGAACGCGTCGGCAAGAAGCCGGTGATCTGCGGGCCGGCGCCCGGCTACATCGTGCCGCGCATCCAGGCGCTCGCGATGAACGAGGCGGCACGCATGGTGGAAGAGGGCGTCGCGAGCGCCGAGGACATCGACACGGCGATCCGCACCGGCTTCGGCCCGCGTTTCGCGGTGCTCGGGCTGCTCGAGTTCATCGACTGGGGCGGCTGCGACATCCTGTACTACGCGTCGACGTATCTCGCCGGCGAGATCGGCCCGCGCTTCGCGCCGGCCGACAGCGTCGTGCGCAACATGGCGGCCGGGCGCGACGGCGTGCGTAGCGGTGCCGGGTTCCACGACTATGCGCAGGTCGACGTGCCGGCCTACATGCGGCAGCGGCTCGGCGAATTCGCGAGGCTGCTCGACCACCTGGGACTGGCGCCCGAGTTCGACGGCGCGCGGCGCAGCACCGACGCATAGCGCGGTCGTCGCGGCCGGGTGCGATCGTCGCGCCGCGCACGCGTGCATGCGGTACCGCAAACCGCTGTGTCGTTCGCCGGCCGGAAGCGTCGCGTGCGCGGCGGCTACGCTCATGCCGCGTCGCCGCGCGTGTCGGCAGCAGGCGCGCCGCGCGTCTCGCGCATCACGCACAGCGTCGCGACGGTCACGAGGCCGAGCGCCACGAGGAACAGCGACACGGGCCACGACGCGTGATAGCGCGCGAGCAGTGCGGTCGCGATCAGCGGCGACATGCCACCCGCGAAGATCGACGCGACTTCATGGCCGAGCGCGACGCCCGAATAGCGCACCTCGGTGCTGAACAGCTCGCCGACCAGCGCGGGCAGCGTGCCGATCATCGCGCCGTGGCTCACCGCGGTGCCGACCGTCAGCGCGAGCCACACGAGCGGCGTCGCACGCGTGTCGAGCAGCCAGAAGAACGGAAACGCGCACGCGACGAGGCTCAGCGCGCCGATCAGGTACACGGGCTTGCGGCCGATCCGGTCGGACAGCCGGCCCCACGCGAGCATCGCGCCCATTTCGACGATCATCGCGATCATCACGCCGGTCAGCATCACGCCGTTCGGGATGCCGACGTATTTGCCGTAGACGAGCGAGAACGCGAGGAAGATGTATGCACCGCCGTTTTCGGCGACGCGCAGCCCCATCGCGAGCAGGATTTCCTTCGGATGGCGGCGGATGCATTCGACGATCGGCAAGTGCGTGTGCGCGCCGCGCTTGCCGGCCTGCTCGTAGTCGCGGCTTTCCGGCAGGTGGCGGCGAATGTAGATGCCGATCGCGAAGATCGCGATGCTCGCGAGGAACGGCAGCCGCCAGCCCCAGGTGCGGAACGCGTCGTCGGGCAGCGCCTGGGCGGCGAGAAACGCGGCCGACGACAGCACGAAGCCGCCGCCGACGCCGAGCTGGCTCCACGCCGCGTAGTAGCCGCGCTGCTCGGGCGGCGCGTTCTCGCTGATCATCAGCACGCCGCCGCCCCATTCGCCGCCGGACGCGATGCCTTGCAGCAGCCGCAGCACGACGAGCGCCGCCGGCGCCCACAGGCCGACCTGCGCGTAGGTCGGCAGCAGGCCGATCGCGAACGTCGACGCGCCCATGATCAGCAGCGTCCACACGAGCGACGCCTTGCGGCCGTAGCGGTCGCCGACATGCCCGAACACGATCCCGCCGAGCGGCCGCGCGACGAAGCCGAGCGCGAACGCGGCGAACGCTGCGAGGCTGCCCGCGAGCGGCGACGCGCCGGGCGGAAAGAACACGTGGCCGAACACGAGCGCGGCGGCCGTGCCGTAGACGAAGAAGTCGTACCACTCCATCGCGTTGCCGGCGACGGAGGCGATGACGATGCGGCGAAGCTGCCGGTCGGCGAGCGGCCGGGCGGCGCTCGGGGATTGCATGGTGTCGGTCGGGTACATGGCGGACTCTGAAGGGGGCGGGTGCGTGCCGTCTCTGCGACGCATGCGGCACTGCGGGCTAGTGTTGTCGGCACCGCCGCCCCGGTCAAATCCGCAGAAAAAGGGGAGTGTCATCACTCCCGCAAATGATGGTCGCGGCGCGCACGGCCGTACCCGCGCACGCCGGCGCCCGTCACCGCTCGATCTGCCGGTTCCAGCGCGTGTCCCACTGCGCGCGGCGGGCGTTGATCGCCGTCCAGTCGACCACCGTCAACTTGCGCACCAGATCGTCGACGCTGCCGAGGCTTTGCTGCATCGCAGCGGGCATCTTCGCGAGGCGATTGGTCGGGATCTGCTTGCCGGCTTCGGCCGCCTTCGTCTGCGCGGGTGCGGACAGCAGGAACTGCGCGAGCTTCTGGGCCAGTTGCGGATCCGGGTTGTTCGCGACCACGCACAGGTCGACGAGCAGCAGCACCGGGCCTTCCTTCGGGTTCGCATACGCGACCGGAATGCCCTTGTCCTGCAGGTCGCCGACGCCGGTCGGCGTCAGCGGGAACAGGCCGGCCTCGCCGGTCTGCACCATCTCGGAGATCTTCGCCGAGTTCGGGATGTACTCGACGACGTTCGGCCCGACCGTGCTCGCCCACTTGCTGAAGCCGGGCTCGACGTTCTGTTCGCTGCCGCCGAGCAGCCGGTTGATCGCGAGAAATCCGTGCAGCCCGAACGTGCTGCTCGACGCGGACTGGAACACGACCTTGCCCTTGTATTTCGGGTCGGCGAAATCCATCCACGACGTCGGCGGCGCCCAGCCTTTCTCCGCGAACAGTTTCTTGTTGTACGCGATGCCGGTCATGCCGAGCTGCACGCCCGCGCCGACGTCGTCCTTCATTCGCGCGAACGGATAAAGCTCCTTCAGTACCGGCGAGTCGTCGAGCTTCTGGCATACACCGAGGCTGACCGCGCGCGCCATCACGCCGTCGTCGAGGAACGCGACGTGGATTTGCGGTTTGTTGCGGTTCGCGAGCAGCTTCGCGAGCACGTCGGACGAGGTGCCGGGCACGACGATGACCTTCACGTTGTTCGCCTTCTCGAAGTCGGGCAGCACCTGGCTCGTATAGGCCTTTTCCATCGGGCCGCCGTTCATGCCGACGTAGATCGTCTTGGTTTGCGCGAACGCCGGCGCGCCGGCGCCTGCGAGGCAGAGGGCGGCAGCCGCCGCGATCGTTCCGAGCAGTTTCATCGTTGGGTCTCCTCTTGACGGAAAGGGGCGGTCGGCGCGGCTTGGGGGAAGAAGCGGCCGATCGAGAATGCATCGAGTGGCGTGGCGGTTTCGCCGATTGTGACGAGCTCGGCGAGCACTTCGCCGACGCCCGGCGCGAGCAGGAAGCCACCGCCGGAAAAGCCGAACGCATGCAGCAGGTTCGGCGTGGTACGGCTAGCGCCGATGATCGGGTTGTGGTCGGGCGTGCAGCCTTCAACGCCGCTCCACGTGCGGATCAGCAGCGCGTCGCGCAATGCGGGCAGCAGCGCGCACGCATCGCGCATCACCGCGCGCGTCGTGTCGACCGACGGCTGGCCGAACTCGCCGTCGCCGCGGCCGCGCCCGCCGCCGATCACGCAGTTGCCGCGCTCGACCTGCCGGGCGTACACGCCGCCGCCGTACACGCCGAGGTTGTGCGTGATGAACGGCGGCAGCGGTTCGGTCACCCACATGTTCGGGTAGATCTGCTCCATCGGCACGGCTTCGCCGAAGCGCTCGGCGATCGTGTTCGCCCATGCGCCGGCCGAGTTGATCAGCCACGTCGAACTGAACGCACGGCCGCCCGCAACGACATGAAAACGCGTGCCGTCGTGCCGGGCGTCGTCGACCGGCGTGTGCTCGAACACGTCGGCACCCGCTGCGCGGGCCGCGCGTGCGAACGCGGGCGACACGACGCGCGGGTTCGCGTGCCCATCGGTCGCGCACAGCGAGCCGCCGACCGCCGCGCGGCCGAGCCACGGGTAGCGGCGGCGGAACGCGTCGCCGCGCATCACCTGCAACGGCACGCCGTGCTCGCCGGCAAGCGTCGCGTAGGCATCGAGCGCATCGAGATCGGCGTCGCTGCGCGCGAGCCGCAAATGACCCGACACGACGAATTCGCCGTCGATGCCGATCAGCTCGGGCAGGCGATCCCAGATGCGCCGCGCGCGCAGCGCGAGCGGCAGTTGTTCGGCGGGGCGGCCCTGGCAGCGCACGCCGCCGTAGTTCACGCCGCTTGCCTGCGCGCCGCAGTCGCGGCGCTCGAACAGCGCGACGCGCAAGCCGTGCCGCGTGAGCGCCAGCGCAGCCGAAGCGCCGACGAGCCCGCCGCCGACGATCGCGACGTCGTAGTGACGGCGTTCACTCATCGCGTGCCTCGTCGGGAATCGCCGCGACATCGTCGCCCGCGAGTGCGGCGGAGATCGGGAACGGCTTCACCGGCGGTTGCGCGCGCAACCGGCCGACGTCCGCGAGCGCGCGGCCGGTTTCCGCGGCGAGCACGAGTGCGGTCGCGTCGCCGCACATGCGGCCCTGGCAGCGGCCCATCCCGGCGCGTGTCAGCGCCTTCAGCCGGTTCAGCTCGGTCGCTTCGCCACCGCGGATGCAGCGTCGCAGCGTACCCGCGTCGATGTCCTCGCAGCGGCACACGATCGTGTCGTCCGGGCAGCGCGCGGCGAGTGCGGCGGGCGGCGCGAACGCCGCTTCGAGGCCGGCACGGAACGCGCCGAGCCGGGCGAGCGTGCGATCGAGCGTCGCTACATCGGGCTTGCCGGCCAGCGACGGCGACGACATCGCGACACCCGCATCCCCGAGCAGCGCGAGCGCCGCGCGTCGCCCGGACGCCTCGGCCGCGTCGGCGCCTGCGATGCCGGCACCGTCGCCCGCCACGTAGATGCCGCGCACCGACGTGCGGCCGGCCGTATCGCGTTCGGGCAGCCATGCGCGGTTGAGCGGATCGAAACGGAACCGGCAGCCGGCGAGATCCGCGAGCTGGGTCTCGGAACGCAGCCCGAAGCCGAGGCCGAGCGCATCGCAGTCGAGCATCCGCGGCGGCGCGTCGCCGCCGGCCGCGCGCCATGCGAGGCCCGTTACGTGCCGCTCGCCGAGCACGCGCTCGAGCGTGACGCCGGTTTCGATCGCGACGCCGTGCGCGCGCAGCCAGCCGATGTAGTACAGCCCCTTCGCGAATGTGGACGGCATGCGCAGCAGCGCGGGCGTCGCGGCAGCCTGCCGGCGCAGCGGGCTCGTGTCGAGCACGGCCGCGACCTGCGCGTCGGCCTTCGCGTACTGATAGGCGACGAGATACAGCAACGGCCCCGTGCCCGCGAACACGATGCGGCTGCCGATCGCGCAGCCCTGAGCTTTCAGCGCGACTTGCGCGCCGCCGAGCGTATAGACGCCCGCGAGCGTCCACCCGGGTACCGGCAGCATGCGATCGGTCGCGCCGCTCGCGACGATCAGGTGCGAGAACGGCACGGTCGTTTCGCGGCCGTCCTGCAGCGTGTCGACGCGGCCCGCGCCGCACGCCCAGGCGAGCGTGTTCGGCCGATAGTCGACGTGCGGTAGCAACGCGGCCATGGTGCGGTGCACGGCATCGGCCTTCGCGGCCTCGAAGCCGTACAGCGCGCGCTTGCCGCGCGCGAACGCGCCGTCGGCCGGCGGCTGGCGATAGATCTGCCCGCCCCAGCGCGCGTTCTCGTCGATCACGATGGGGCGCAGCCCCGCGTCGACCAGCGCCTCGGCCGCGCGCACGCCGGCCGGCCCCGCGCCGACGATCACCGGCCGCAGTGCGTCGCTCATGATGCGTCTCCGGCCGTGGCGGGCTGCGCGCCGGTGAGAATCCGCATGCCATCGGCGATCGGCGTCGAGCAGGCGCGCACGCGGGCGCCGGCCTCGGTGCGGACCCAGCAGTCCTGGCACGCGCCGATCAGGCAGAAGCCCGCGCGCGGCTTGCCGCTGAATTCGCTCACGCGCACGCGGCGCTGCGCGACGAGGATCGCGGTGAGCACGGTGTCGCCGGCGAGCGCGTGCGCGGGGCGGCCGTCGAGCGTGAACGCGACGGCGGCGCGCTCGCGTTCGGCGACGCGCACGAATTGCGCGCCGTCGTCCGCGTTGTCGGTGGAGCGGGAAACGAAGGTCGTCATCAGTGTTGGCCGATCAGGATGCGGTTCAGGCCGTACACGCGATCGAGCAGCAGCATCGCGCCGGCGGTGATGAAGATGACCAGCGCCGATACCGACGCCATCATCGGATCGATCGATTCGGTCGCATACATGTACATGCGCACCGGCAGCGTGACCGTCTGCGGCGACGTGACGAAGATCGACATCGTCAGCTCGTCGAAGCTGTTGATGAACGCGAGCAGCCAGCCGCCGGTGATGCCAGGCAGGATCATCGGCAGCGTGATGCGGCGGAACGTCGTCCACGGGTCGGCGCCGAGCGAGCACGCGGCCTGCTCGATGCTGCGGTCGAGGCCCGCGACGGACGCGAGCACGAGCCGCATCACGAACGGCGTGATGACGATCATGTGCGCGAGCACCAGCCATGCGAACGAGCCAGTCGCGCCGATCAGCGCGAAGAAGCGCAGCAGCGCGATGCCGAGCACGAGGCCGGGAATCACGAGCGGCGACAGCAGGAGGCCGTTCAAGAACGCGCGGCCGGGAAAGGTCGCGCGGCCGATCGCGAGCCCGGCGGGCAACGCGATGGCGAGCGACAGCGTCGCCGACGCGAATGCGAGCTTCACGCTGTTGGCGAACGCGGTGACGAAGTCCGGATAGTGGAGGATCGCGCGGAACCAGCGCAGCGACAGGCCATGCGTCGGCAGCGTCAGCGTTTCGTCAGGCGTGAACGCGACCAGCACGACGATCGCGAGCGGCGCGAGCACGAACAGGATCACGAGCGTATGGAACGCCAGCGCAATGGGGCCGTTCTTTCTCATCGGGAAGCGCCTCCGAGGCTGCGCGCATAGCGGCGTTCGAGCACGCGGTAGTAGGTGAGCATCACGACGAGGTTCGCGACGAGTAGCAGCACCGCGATCGTCGCGCCGAGCGGCCAGTTCAGCGAGCCGAGGAATTCGTCGTAGACGGCGGTCGCCGCGACCTTCAGGCGGCGTCCGCCGAGCAGGCCGGGGATCGCGAAGGCGCTCGCCGACAGCCCGAACACCATCAGGCTGCCCGACAGCACGCCCGGCATCAGCTGCGGCACGACGATGCGGCGCAGCGTCGTGAACGGCGACGCGCCGAGCGACAGCGCCGCGTGCTCGGTCTGCGGATCGAGCCGCTGCAGTGCCGTCCAGACGGGAATCACCATGAACGGCAGCATCACGTGGACGAGCGCGATCACGATCGCGAACGTCGTGTACTCGAGCTTGTACGGCCCGAGGCCGACGAGCCCGAGTGCCTGGTTCACGAGCCCGGTCGTGTTCAGCAGCATGCTCCAGCCGAACGCGCGCACGACGACCGACACGAGCAGCGGAGCAAGGATGACGAGCAGGAACAGCGAGCGCCACGGATCGCGCATCTTCGACAGCACGTACGCTTCGGGTGTGCCGATCGCGACGCAGATCGCGGTGGTCAGCGTGGCGATGCCGAACGTGCGCGCGAAGATCGTGTGGAAGTACGACGTGCCGAGCACCTCCGCGTAGTTGCCGAGCTGGAAGGCGGCGATCGGACCTGTGGCCGGGTCGTAACGGTAGAACGTGAGCGCGAAGGTCATCGCGAGCGGCACGAGCACGAGCGCCGCGAACAGTGCGAACGCGGGCGCGCACATCAGCCACAGCGGCGCGTGCGCACGCCACGTCGCGCGCAGCGCAACGCTGCCGGTGCGAAGCGGAACGGCGTCGGCCGCGTTGGCCGCCGCGGTCGCGGCCGCGCCCGATGGCGCGAGCCCGGCCGGCGCGCCGTCGGTCGAAAGCGGACGGGTAGGCTGTCGCATTCAGGCCTCCCGGCGCATCACGCGCACCGCGTCGCTGTGCCAGTCGACGCCGACCGGCGCGCCTTCTGCGAGCGGCTCCGCGCCTTCGTTCTGGCAGCACACGAGCACTTCGCCGAGCGCGCTGTCGACGCGGTACAGCCACTGGCTGCCGAGGAAGAAGCGGCTCGTGACGGTCGCGGCGAAGCGGCCCGCGCCGGGTGCGCACAGTCGTAGCTTCTCGGGACGGATGCACACCGACACGGCATCGCCGATGCGCACGTCGCGCTCGCGCGCCGGCAGGTGCACGGTGCGGCCGGTCTCCGCGAGATCGTGGCCGAGATCGATGCGGATCGCGTCGCCGTCGTGCGCGACGATCGTGCCGGGCAGCAGGTTCGCCTTGCCGATGAACTGCGACACGAAGTGGTTCTCCGGGCGTTCGTACGCGCGGTACGGCGTGTCCGTCTGCGTGATGCGGCCGGCTTCCATCACGACCACGCGATCGCTGATCGACAGCGCTTCCGATTGATCATGCGTGACCATGATCGTCGTCGTGCCGATCTTGCGCTGGATCGCGCGCAGTTCGAACTGCATCTCCTCGCGCAGCTTCGCGTCGAGGTTCGACATCGGCTCGTCGAGCAGCAGCACCGGCGGCTCGATCACGACCGCGCGCGCGATCGCGACGCGCTGCCGCTGCCCGCCGGACAATTCACGCGGAAAGCGGTGCGCGAGCGCATCGAGGCGCACGAGCGCGAGCGCCGCGCGGATGCGCTCGGCGCGCTCCGCCTTGTCGACGCCGCGCATGTCGAGCCCGAAGCCGACGTTCTCCGCGACGCTCATGTGCGGAAACAGCGCATAGCTCTGGAACACGATGCCGAGCCCGCGGCGGTTCGGCTTCATGTGCGTGATGTCCTGCCCGTCGAGCGCGATGCGGCCCCGGGTGACGTCGACGAAGCCGGCGATCATCTGCAGCGTCGTGGTCTTGCCGCAGCCCGACGGCCCGAGCAGCGACACGAATTCGCCTTGTTCGACCGACAGGTTGACGTCGGCGACGGCGGTGAGCGCGCCGAACGATTTCGTCAGATCCGTAAGCGTGAGAAACGACATGGAGCACTCCGGGTTCGCACACCGCATGGCCGGTGCGTCATTGACGCGGACTCTAGCCAGCCATATTTCGGAGCGTCAATTTGGAATTCTGCTCAACGAGATGAATTTCAGAAAAATTCCAGTGAACGGAATGCTTTGCTGGGTCGCCGGCAAATCGTTCCGTTGAATGAAGGGCGGGCAGGTGGTGAAAGACGCGCGTCAATCCCGTGCACACCCGGATGCCGCGCGCATTTTGGCGACACGACAATGGCAGCTGATGTATTCCGTTCAATGAAATCATCGAGGAGAATCCGCATGCAGGAACCGCATTCGCCCGGAACGTCGCGTGCCGTACGCATGCCGGCCGCGGACGAGGACGCCGCCGTCGATGCGGCCGGCGCGCCGGGCACCGGCATGCTGCAGCGTGCGTTCGCGATCCTGCGCGCGCTGGCCGGCATGCAGCAGGACGGCGTGCGTGTCACGCACCTCGCGAAGGCCGTCGGCCTCACGCAGGGCACCGCGCACCGGATCCTGCAATCGCTGATCGCCGAAGGGATGGTCGAGCAGGACGAACAGTCGAAGCTGTACCGGCTGAGCGTCGACTTCTTCGCGCTCGCCGCGCTGGCCGGCAACCCGAGCAGCATGCGCACGCTGTGCCGGCCTGCGCTGCTGCGGCTGTGCGCGAGCCTCGGCGAGACGATCTTCCTGCTCGTGAAGAGCGGCTTCGACGCGGTGTGTCTCGATCTGTGCGAAGGCCCGTTCCCGATCCGTTCGTTCACCGGGGACATCGGCGGGCGCATTGCGCTCGGCGTCGGGCAGGGCAGCCTCGCGATCCTCGCGTTCCTGCCGGAAGCCGAGCGCGAGGAAGTGATCCGCTTCAACGTGCCGCGCATTCGCGGTTACGGCGTGCTCGACGAGGTCTACCTGCGCACCGAGATCGAGCGCGTGCGCGAGCTCGGCTACGCGGGCCGCAACAGCGGCGTGCTCGACGGGATGGCCGGCGTCGCGGTGCCGATCCTCGATCGCACCGGCTACCCGGTCGGCGCGCTGAGCGTTGGCACGCTGGCGTCGCGGCTCGGCGACGACCGGATGCCGATGGTCGTCGAGCTGCTCCGGCGCCAGGCCGATGCGATCGGCCCGCGCACGAATCCGTTCGACGCCGCGTTGCGGCGGCCGATGCACGGTCTATCCGGGAAAACCGCATAGGCGCGTCGCGCGTTACCGTTTCGTCAGCTTGCTTACGCGAGCCATTCATGTCTGAGCAGAATGCGCCGCGTCCGGCGGGCTTCCATGCTTTCTATCGGCTTGCAGACGCGCGCATTCGCCGCCCGTTTCCCCTTCATCCGTCTCCATTCGATTTTCAACTGCCGCCCAGTTGAACATTTCATTTCTTGATGCGACTGCGGCTGGATACCATCCAGCCACTGTCTATACAAGCCGACCGGCGCGTATGGCCAGCATCAACAAAACACAACATCGACAAGACGGTTTGGAGAGGAGATGACGGAGATGGTGCGAACGATGAGCAGGAAGACGGGCGTCGCGTGCATGAGCGCAGCCATGGCGATGAGTTTCGCCGGCGCCGCGCACGCGCAGTCGACGGTGACGCTGTACGGGATCGTCGACGCCGGCGTGACCTACACGAACAATTCGAAGGGCCATGCGCTGTGGCAGTTCACGGGCGGCAACGAATCGGGCCCGCGCTGGGGCTTGATCGGCAGCGAGGATCTCGGCGGCGGCCTGAAGGCGAACTTCCGGCTCGAGAACGGCTTCAACGTCGCGAACGGCGCGCTCGGGCAGGGCGGCCGGATGTTCGGCCGCTCCGCGTGGGTCGGCCTGAGCGGCGCGAACTGGGGCGCGGTGACGCTCGGCCGCCAGTACAACTCGACGCAGGACATCCTCGGCTCGCTGCAGATGAGCAGCTTCCTCGCGCAGTACTCGACGCACCCGTTCGACAACGACGACATCAACAACAGTTTCCGCACCAACAACGCGGTCAAGTACGTGTCGCCGACGATCGCGGGCCTGCAGGCGAACCTGATGTACGGGTTCTCGAATTCGACGGGCTTCTCGAACGACAACTCGTGGAGCGCCGGCGTCACCTATACGCACGGGCCGCTCAATGCAGGCGCCGCCTATGCGCGCGTGAACCATCCGGCGGCCAGCGCGACGGGCGCCGTTGCGTCCGACAACTACTACCCGGGCTCGGCGTCGGTGTTCGGCGCCGGTCTGTCGAGCGCGGTGCGCCAGCAGATCTGGGGCGCGGGCGGCAATTACACGATCGGCGCGGCGACGCTCGGGCTGCTGTACACGGGCTCGAACTTCGGCCAGGCAACGGGCGGCGCGCTGCGCTTCAACAACTACGAAGGCAGCGTGCGCTACCTGATCACGCCCGCGCTGATGGCCGCGGCCGGCTACACCTATACGAAGGTCGCGCGCGGCGCCGACGACGGTCATTATCAGCAGGTGTCGGCCGGCCTGCAGTACCTGCTGTCGAAGCGCACCGACGTGTACGTGAACGGCTTCTACCAGAAGGCGTCGTCGGGCGTGGGCCACGCGTGGATCGACGGGACCGACGGGCCGTCGTCGACGACGTCGCAGGTGGCGGTGGTGGTCGGCATCCGCCAGAAGTTCTGATGCGCTGACGCGTTCGCGCGTCTTCCGGAGGAGACATAGATGAAATTCAGACTGTTGCTGGCGGCGCTGCCGTTCGTCGGGATGTACACCGGCGGCTCGATCGCCGAGGTGCGGCCGCTGCTGTTCGGCCTGCCGTTCCTGCTCGTGTGGAACCTGATCTGGATGGCGGCGACCGCCGCGATCCTCGCGATCCTGTTCCACCTCGACGAGCGCGACGTGGCCCGCGACGGCCGCACGGGAGACGCGCGATGAACGCCTCGATCATCATCATCGCGGCATTCGCCGTGTTCGCGCTCGCGATCGGCGTGATGGCGCGGCGCGGCCGCAAGCTCACGCTCGAACAGTGGGCGGTCGGCGGGCGCGGCTTCGGTTCGCTGCTCACGTTCCTGCTGATGGCCGGCGAGGCGTTCTCGACGTTCTCGTTCCTCGGCGCGAGCGGCTGGACCTACAGCAAGGGCGTGCCCGCGTTCTACATCCTGTCGTACGGCTGCCTCGCGTTCGTGATCGGCTACTGGATGCTGCCCGCGGTGTGGCGCTACGCGAAGGCGCGCGGGCTCGTGTCGTTCGCCGACTACTTCGCGTCGAAGTACGACAGCCGCGCGATCGGCGTGCTGGTGTCGGTCGTGGCCGTGTTCGCGATGGTGTCGCTGCTGATGATCCAGCTGCGCGGCCTCGGCGTGATCGTGTCCGAGATGTCGTACGGGCTGATTCCGCAAGCGGCCGCGATCTGGATCGCCGCGACGCTGATGGCCGTGTACATGGTCGTGTCGGGCATCCACGGTTCGGCGAGCATCGCGATCTTCAAGGACGTGCTGATCCTCGCGATCGCGATCTTCCTCGGCCTGTACCTGCCGATGCACTACTACGGCGGCCTCGGCGAGATGTTCGCGAAGATCGACGCCGCGCATCCCGAACTGCTGCGCATGCCCGAGCACGGCTTCAACCTGAGCTGGTACAACTCGACGATCCTGCTCACGTCGCTCGGCTATTACCTGTACCCGCACGGCTTCACCGCGATCTACGTCGCGAAGGACGAACGCGCGCTGCGCCGCAACGTGATCCTGATGCCGCTGTACCAGGTGCTGATCGCGTTCCTGTTCCTCGTCGGCTTCGCGGCCGTGATGACGGTGCACGGGCTCGAAGGCGCGCAGACCGATCTGGCGCTGCTGCGTCTCGTGAAGCAGACGTTCCCCGCGTGGTTCGTCGGCATCGTCGGCGGCACGGGCCTGCTGACCGCGCTGGTGCCGGGCTCGCTGATCATGCTGAACGCCTCGACGACGATCGCGCGCAACATCTACCGCGAAGGCTTCGCGCCGAACGCGACCGACCGCGAGGTGACGCGCGTCGCGCGGATCGCGCTGCCGATCTTCACGCTGGTGGTCGTCTACTTCGTGCTGCGCGGCGGCGCCACCTTCGTCACGCTCGCGATCTTCTCGTCAAGCCTGCTCACGCAGCTCGTACCGATGCTCGCGTCGAGCTTCCTGAAGCGGCCGTTCGGCACGCGGGAAGGCGCGTTCGCGGGGATCGTCGCCGGTGCGATCGTGATCGCGCTGACGAACTACTACGGCGTGACGCTCGCGTCGCTGTTCCCCGGCGCATCCAGCACGCTGACGTCGATCAACCCCGGGCTCGTCGCACTCGCGGTGAACGCGGTGGTGTTCATCGCGATCAGCGCGGCGCAGCGCAAGCTGAAGGCGCGCGTGGCCGCGCCGGCCCGCTCCGCGTGACGACCCGATCGGCGTGCCGCCGCCGAACCGCCGGGCGACTGCCCGGCGGTTTTTCCGTGCGGCGGCGCCCGGCCCCTTCTAACTACAACAGGACACCGAAACGATGACGACCGAGGACAAGGCCGACGACCAGGCCGACGACCGGCGTGAAGCGATCGACACCCTGATCGCGAACGGCTGCGTGATCACGATGGACCCGCAGCGGCGCGTGATCGAGAACGGCGCGGTTGCCGTGAGGGGCGATCGCATCGTCGCCGTCGGCGACACCGCCGAATTGCAGGCGCGCTTCCGTGCCGCGCGCACGATCGACGCACGCCGCAAGGCCGTGCTGCCGGGCCTGATCGATGCGCATGCGCACGCGGGCCACGCGATGCTGCGCACGATCGGCGGCGCGGACGGCGATGCGTGGTCGGCCGCGGCCGAGACGATCTATACGCGCGCGTCGGACGAGGCGTTCTGGGAAACCGAATCGCATCTCGCGGCGCTCGAACGGCTGAAGGCCGGCGTGACGACGGGCGTGTCGCTGCTCGGCGGCGGCAACTCGATCATGCGCGTCGACGATCCCGTCTACGCGCGGCGTCATTGCGATGCCGTGGTGTGCACCGGCACGCGCTCGATCGTGGCCGTCGGCCCGTCGCGCCCGCCCGCGCCGCGTGCATACACACGCCACACGCCGGACGGCGGCGAGACGCGCGACATCGATTTCGACACGATGTACGACGTGTGCGAACGCATCGTCGACGAATGCCACGGCGACGCCGACGGGCGGATCCGGATCGCGATCACGCTGCCGGTGTACGGGCCCGAGCACGACCCGGAACTCGCGCAGTACGAGCGGGATTTCCGCGATCAGGCCGCACGCTACGGCGCGCTAGCGCGCGAGCGCGGCCTGACGTTCACGCAGGACGGCCATCGCGCCGGCACGCTCGCGTTCGCGCATCGCGAGCTCGGGCTGCTCGGCCCGACGTCGTTCATGTCGCACAGCATCGACCTGACCGACGACGACATCGCCGCGTGCGTGGAAACCGGCACCGCGATCGTCCACAACCCGAGCGCGATCATGTCGATCATCGGCCGCTGTCCGGTGCCCGAGCTGATCGATGCGGGCGTGACGGTCGCGATCGCGTCGGACGGCGCCGCGCCAGATCGCGGCTACGACATGTTCCGTCACATGTGGCAGTGCATGCACTACCATCGCCGCCATTTCCGCGACCCCGACGTGCTGCCGCACGGGAAGGTGCTGGAGATGGTGACGATCGACGCGGCGAAGGCGCTGTCGCTCGATCACGAGATCGGCTCGCTCGAAGCCGGCAAGCTCGCCGACCTCATCCTCGTCGACCTGTTTCGCCCGCACATGATGCCGATGAACATGCCCGTGTATCGCGTCACGTGTTTCGCGAACGCGGCCGACGTGTGCATGACGATGGTCGGCGGCCGCGTGCTGATGGAGGATCGGCGCGTGCTGTCGGTCGACGAGAACGCGATTCTCGAGCGCGTGATGGAAGTCGCGGAGACGATGATCGAGCGCAGCGGGTTGCGTCGCCTGCTCGACGAACCGAAGACGCTGTGGGGGCGCAGCCGCTACTGAACGATGCCGCGCGGGCAGGCATTTGCGCGGTGCGATGTCGGCAAAGCCGGTCCTTTCGGGGCCGGCTTTTTTTCTGGTTTCGCCGCCGACGGACATGCTAGGATTTCTCTCAAACAACTTCGGAGACAGCTATGCCGTTCATCTGCGAAAACGTTGAATGTCGTGCCGTGCTGGCGCGCGGGCAGGTCAAGTCTCGCCAGGATGATGCGGGATGGTGCTTCTACTGCCCGGACTGCAAGGCCAGGAACGAGTTGATGGCGATCGGCACGGCCGGTGGCTCCGTCGAACTGGTTCAGCCGGAGCGAGCGAGCCCGCCGCACAAGGTCGTCGCGACGGCCCGGCCACTGGACGACGGCAAATACGCGGCGCAATTGCGCGTTCAGCGGGCGCTGGCGGTGAGGGGAACCTACGCGGCCGAAGAGCACTGGGATCAGCTCGGCGTATTCCCCGATGCGCAGGAGGCTGTCGAGCATGCGAAGTCGTTCGCAACCGACCTGCTGGAGCGGGCGGTCTAGTCACACACGGCACACCGCACACCGGCGATCCACCTGTTTCCCGTCACGACACCGGGCTGCGGCCCGGGTGGCGTGACGGGCCGGCCAGCCCGCGACGGGCCGGACCGTTACATCACGCCGCCGCCGCTTCTCGCAGACGGAATTGCGCGACGGCATCGCTGAGCCGCGCGCCCTGATCCTCGAGCGACAACGCCGCGGCGGCCGCTTCCTCGACCAGCGCGGCATTGCGCTGCATCGTCTGCTCCATCTGGATGACCGCGGCATTCACCTGCTCGATGCCGGCGGACTGCTCGTCGAAGGCGATGCTCGTTTCGCCCATGATCGCGTTCACGCGCTCGACCGCGACGACGAGCTCGGTCATCGCCGAACCGGCGAGCGCGACGAGACCGCTGCCGTCTTCGACGCGCTGCGCGGAATTGCCGATGAGTTCGCGAATCTCCTTCGCCGCCGATGCGCAGCGCTGCGCGAGCCCGCGCACCTCGGTCGCGACGACGGCGAAACCGCGCCCCTGTTCGCCCGCGCGCGCCGCTTCGACGGCGGCGTTCAACGCGAGGATGTTGGTCTGGAATGCGATGCTTTCGATCACGCCGACGATGCCGGAAATCCGCGCGGAGCTGTGCGAGATCGCCGACATCGTCTCGACGACGCGCTGCATCGCGTCTCCGCCCTTTGCCGCGATGCCGGCCGCACCCTCGGCGTAAGTGCGCGCATCGCGTGCGTTGTCCGCGTTCTGGCGCACGGTTGCCGTCAGTTGCTCCACGCTCGCCGCGGCTTGCTGCAGCGAGACGGACTGCTGCTCGGTGCGCGCGGACAGGTCGACGTTGCCGCTCGCGATCGTGCGCACGTCGCCGACGATCGTCTCGGTGCTCGCGCGCACCTGGCTCACGGTTTCGACGAGGCCGTCCTGCATGCGCTTCAATGCATTCAACAGATACGCCATTTCGTTTTCGCCCGGAATGACGACCGCGCCGGTCAGGTCGCCTTTCGAGATCCTGTCGAAATGCGCGACGGCGAGATGGATCGGCGCGATGATCGCCTTCGCGAGCACGCGCTGCGCCAGGAAGCCGACGACCAGCGCGAAGGCGGCGACCGCCGCCATGGCCCACACGATCCGGTGGAAGCGTTCGCCGGCCGCGTCGTAGCGCGCCTTCTGGCGCGCGACCTGGAACGATTCGAGCGCATCGATCGCTTCCTGGTAGGCGGTGAAGAGTGCCGGCGGCGCGGTGCGGTGCGTGTCGAGGAAGTCGAAGGCGTTGTCGTGGTCGAGTTGCGACATCGCTTTCAGGAAGACCTGATCGAGCAAGGTGCGACGGCGCTGCTGCAGCGTATCGAACAAGGCCTGCTCGTCGGCGTCGCGCGCATGCAACCGCGAGTACGCGTCCAGTTCGTCGTCGCTCTGCTTGAGGAGCGTGTGGAGCTGCGCGATTTCCGCCTTCGCGGGCTGGCCGGCGCTGATGATCTGCGCGACGTCGCTGACGCGTTCGCGCAGCACGAGCATGCGCTCCGAGCTGGTTTTCAGGTGCAGCAGCGACGCGGTGTCGTCGCGGTACATCGCTTCGAGCGAGCCGTTGCCGGCGTAGAGCGCGGCGATGCACGCGCCGACGACCAGGACGAGCAGCGCCGTATAGCCGGCGACGGTCGCGACGAGGCCGCCGCGGATGGTGAGTTTTCGCATGACGTTCCCTTGCCGGCGGCCCGACGGGCGGCCGACGGCGGATGTGGATTCCGGATCACGAACGACGACGGGCGCCGCGTTGAAAGACGGGGCGCCGGGACTGCGAACGGGTTAACGGCGGGCCGGGCGCGGAGGTTTTATCTGCACGCGACGCGAATCTGGATGATTGCGACAGCGGGGGACGGAGGGTGGATGCACGCGCGTGAAGCGCGCCGCGCCGATCGTCGAGGCCACGTCGCATGCGCCGCTCGGGATGCACGCGAATTGTCCGTGGCCCCGGCCATCTGCTAGTTGCCATCACCCAGTCGCGACCGGATCTCGGCGATCGACCGATCGCGCTGATACGTGGCGAACTGCCGGGTGTTGCCCTACGGATCCCCGGCCATCGCTCGCCTGTCGCCGTATCGTGTGTCGACCGCCGCCTCCATGCGGCCGTCAGCCTCCGGTCCTGAACCCCAGTGCCGCGGCCTTCGCGCGCAACTCGGCGAAGCGGTCGACCGCCGGATTGGTTGCGGGATTGGCCGCCGGATTGGCCGCCATTTGCGACGGATCCACGCCGGTAACCGAACCGGGCGACGACGGCGCGGTCGTCCCCGGACACGTTCCGCCGAACGGACCTTGCGGGACCGTGAACGCCGGCGCGTCCGTGCGCGGCGCGTCGTTGAAATCGAGCGCGTAAGCGAGATTGAAGGTCGCCGGATCGCTGCCGCGCACGCCGAGCGGCTTCAGCCCGAAACGCCATTGCAGCAGCGCGTGAATCGAACTCGGGTCGAACGGGTAGCGCGTCACCGAGCCTGCCCGCACGCGCGGGCCGAGCAGGGCGAGCGGCACGCGAAAGCCGAGCTTGCCGTCGTTGCCGAGCGCGAGCTCGTTGTTGCTGATCGGCCGGATCGGCGGCACCGCGTGCTCGAGAAAACCGCCCCACTCGTCATATACGACGATCATCAGCGTGCGGTTCCAGGTGGGACTCGTGCGCAGTGCGTCGTACACCTGGTTGAGAAACGCCTGCCCGTCGCGGATGTCCGCATGCGGATGGTCGTCCGCGGACGCACCTTGCAGCTCGCCCGCGAAAACCGGGTCGACCATGCAGAACGGCGGCAGCGTTCCCGCCGCCGCATTCGCCAGGAAATCCGCGAACGCATGCGAGATGCCGAGATAGCGCGTGCCATACAGCGCGGTGAACGGCACGTCGTGGTAGTAGTAACTGCAACCGATGCCGGCGTCGCTCAGGTTGTCCCAGATCGTGCGCAGCGACGAATTGTCGGGGGTATCGGTGAGGCGGTCGGTGGCGCCGCTGTGCAGGTAGAGGCGATTCGGAAACGTATTGGTCAGCACGCCGCTGAAGTAGAAGTCGCCGATGGTGTAGCTGCTTGCCGCCGCGCTGAAGAACGGCAGGTCGGCCGACGTGTAATAGCCGATGGGCAGCAGGTCGCCCTGGGTCAGGCTCGTCCCGGGCGTCAGGAGCCAGCCGTTCATCTCGCCCGCAGCCAGTTGCGTGCGCGCGCCCTGGTAGGTGTGGTTCGGGTCGTGGTACGCGCATGCCTGATAGCCGTAGGCGGGATTCGCCGACAGCGGAAACGGTGCGTTGGTCCCGCCGAACGCGTCCCTGAACTGCCGATTGGCGGGCATCCCCTCGGCACCCGGCACCCAGCTCATGAAATGGTCGAACGATCGATTTTCCATCGTGACCAGCACGATGTGATCGATGCCGGAACTCGCCGGATCGGGCAACGCCGGCCGCGGCAGGCTGTAGCGATTGCCGCCGTTCGGCGACGGCGTGTCGCCGATCGATGGGGCGCGCGCATTGCCGTCCACGGCCGATATGCCGTCCCCTCCGCCGCCGCAACCCGGCAGTGCGACACTGCCGGCCACCGCGGCAACGCCGGCGAGAAAGCGGCGGCGATCGTAGCGGCGATATGCATTCGTCTCGTCCATGACAACGTCTCCTTCGTTATTGAATGCGGCGCTGGCCAGCCGATCGCGCATCGCGGCAGCCGCGAAGCGACGCGCGCTCGCCGTTCGAACAGGCGAGCGGGCGCAAGGCGCAAGCTTCGTGCCTGTCGCTGAACAGGTGGCACTTCGTCGGTGATTGCGAATAGCGAAGCCGTCGTCAGACGATGGGTCGATGCCATTGCACCGGGCCTGGGTCGAAAGGCGTTGACGAACCGGTTCCGGAAAAGAAGAAAGGGGGCGTCGCACTCGCATGCGCCGCCCCCTTTGAGCCACCGGCCGCAACCGGCCGAGTCCGTCAGTTGTAGATATCGAACGAGAAATACTTCTTCGCGATCCGCTGATACGTGCCGTCCTGGATCAGGCTGGCGAGCGCCTGGTTGATCTGCGTGCGCAGCGCGTCGTCGTCCTTGCGCACGCCGATCGCGGAACCGACGCCGAGCGTCTTCGGATCATGCAGCGGCGGCCCCGCGAACGCGAAGTTCGCGCCCTTCGCGGTCTTCAGGAAGCCGAGATCGGCCTGTACCGACGACTGCAGCGACGCGTCGAGACGACCGGCAATCAAATCCTGATAGACGAGGTCCTGCGTCTGGTACGTGCGCACGATCACGCCCTTCGGTTCCCAGTACGTGCGCGCATAGGTCTCCTGCGTCGACCCCTGTTCGACGCCGACGCTCTTGCCGGCCAGCGACTCGGCCGTCGGCTGCAGGTTCGCGCCGCGTCGCGCGACGAGGCGTGGCGGCACGTTGTTGATCTTGTCGGTGAACGCGATCTGCGCGAGGCGCTTCTCGGTCACGCTCATCGACGACAGCACGCCGTCGAACTTGCGCGCCTTCAGCGCCGGGATCATCCCGTCGAAGGCGTTCTCGACCCACACGCAGCGCACCTTCATGCGTTCGCAGATCGCGTTGCCGAGGTCGATGTCGAAGCCGACGAGCGTGCCGTCGGGTGCGAGCGATTCGAACGGCGCGTAGCTGGGATCGACGCCGAGGCGCAGGACGGCCGGGTCTTTCGCGGCGGCGGCGGCGGCCGTCAGCGCGAGCGCGACGGCGATGACGAGCTTTTTCATGATTGTCTCCTTACCGATTGATGTCGTTCTGGGGTGAAGCGAATGGCGGCCGATGGGCGTGACGGCCCGCGCCCGGCCATGCGCGGGCGGCTGGACGAGCGCCGCAAGCGGCCGGCGATCGTCCGGATCAGGGAAGCCGATGTTGCGGTGTCAGCGCGCCGCGCCGGTGACGCGCGCCATGCTGCGCCGGTAACCGGCGGGCGAGAACGTGGCGTTCAGCGCGGCCATCGACGCGATCACGCCGAGATGCATCCACCACGCGATCGCGAAGCCGCCGCCGGCGTCGCGCAGCCAGCCGATCAACCACGGGCTCGCGGCGACGGTCAGGAAGCCGACGCCTTGCACGAACGCGGCGAGCGCACCCGCGAGCCGCGCATCGGGCAGGTGATCGAGCGTGACGATCAGGCTCATCGAGAAGAAGCCGCCGAGCCCGATGCCGACGCTCGCGACCCACATCCACGGCGCGAGCGCGGGCATCGTCGCGAAGCCGGCGAAGCCGGCCGTCTGCAGCGCGAGCGTGAGCCACAGCACCGGGCGGCGATCGTGCGAACGTTTCGCGAACATCGGCATCGCGAGCGCGCCGGCCGCCTGGAACAGCGCCATCCACGCGAGCAGGTTGCCGCTCGCCTGCGGGTTCATGCCGACGCTGCGATAGAACGCGGGCAGCCACGCGACGAGGCTCGCATAGCCGCTGTTGCTGAGGCCGAAGAACAGCGCGAGTTGCCATGCGCGCGGAATGCGTACGAACGCGGCGACGGGCGCCGATGCCGCCGCCGCATGCAGCGCGTCGCGCGGCGCCTTCGCGCGCCACAGCGCGAGCGTGACGAGCGCGGGCACGGCCCACACGGCGAGCGACAGATGCCAGCCGCCGCGCGCGGCGAGCCACGGACTCGCGACCGCGCCGAACGCACCGCCACCGACCAGCGCGGCCGAATAGAGGCCCATCGCGAGCGGCAGCCGGTCGACGAACCAGCGCTTGGCGAGGCCCGGCGCGAGCGACTGCACCACGGCGACGCCCGCACCCGCGACGATTGCCGTGACGGCCAGTCCGGTGCTGCCGTCGCTCCACAGGCGCGCGGTACAACCCGCGGCGATCAACGCCAGCGCGGCGAGCAGCGCGCGTTGCTCGCCGAAGCGCCGCGCGAGCCCGACGCCGAGGCCGGCGACGACACCCATCAGCACGAACGGCAGCGTGGTCAGCAGCGCCGCCGCGCGGAAACCGAGGCCCGTGTCGGCACGCACGAGGTCGAGCACGGGGCCGAACGCGGTCAGGAACGGACGCAGGTTGAGCCCGGCCAGCACCAGCAGCGCGAGCGCGCCATAGGACACGGAAGCCGCGTGCGGGCGGGAAACGGCTTGCGCGGTGCCGGGGTCGGTCATCGGAATGCTCCAGAGGGGGCCGGTGGCCCTGTGATGCGATGCCGAAAGGGTAAAGGCGCGCTCGTCCAGGTGAAAATTAAATATTCGACTGGCGATCAGTGCGGTTTGCGATGGCACGGCGCCGCGTGACGGGGCCGGATGGGCAATGTGCAGCGCGCGTGCATAACGGGCGCGCAGGATGCACGCCCGTTTCCGCGATCCTTCATTCGACCGGATGCAGATCCTGCAGCAAGGTCGGCACGAGCTCCGACACGGTCGGGTGGATGTGCATCGTGCGGCTGATCGTCGTGTACGGCGCGCCGGCGGCCATCACGTCGAGCATGCCGTGCACGACCTCGTCGCCGGTCACGCCGAGGATCGACGCGCCGAGAATCGCATGGCTGTCCGCGTCGACGATCACCTTCATGTAACCCAGGCTCTCGCCTTTTTCCACCGCACGGCCGACGCGCGTCATCGGCCGCGTGCCGACCAGCAGCCGGCGGCCGGTCTGCTTTGCTTCCGCGAGCGTCATGCCGATGCGGGCGAGCGGCGGATCGATGTACATCGCGTACGCGTTGATGCGGTCGGACACCTTGCGCGGATCGTTGTCGAGCAGGTTGGCCGCGACGATCTCGTAGTCGTTGTACGCGGTATGCGTGAACGCGCCGCGCCCGTTGCAGTCGCCGAGCGCCCAGATGCCGGGCACGCTGGTGCGCAGCTGGTCGTCGACCGTGATGTAGCCGCGCGCGTCGGTCGCGACGCCGGCCCGCTCGAGCCCGAGATCGTCGGTGTTCGGCACGCGGCCGACCGCGAGCAGCAGGTGCGAGCCCGCGACCTCGCGGCGGCCGCCGGTGCAGTCGAGGCCGACCGCGACG
Organism: Burkholderia sp. Bp9015; assembly: GCF_003853505.1. Classification (NCBI taxonomy): domain Bacteria; kingdom Pseudomonadati; phylum Pseudomonadota; class Betaproteobacteria; order Burkholderiales; family Burkholderiaceae; genus Burkholderia; species Burkholderia sp. Bp9015. The sequence goes on along the minus strand of NZ_QTPZ01000017.1, from coordinate 14,853 downwards.
CCGTCGCCGTCGCGCCGTGCGCTCAGGCAGTTCGCGTCGAGCTGCACGTCGATGCCTTCGTTCTCGAGAATCTCGCGCACGGCCTGCGACACGTCCTCGTCCTCGCGATGGATCAGGCGCGCGCCTTTCTCGACGATCGTGACCTTCGAGCCGAAGCGGCGGTACATCTGGCCGAATTCGAGCCCGACGTAGCTGCCGCCGATGATCACGAGATGCTCCGGCAGGAAGTCGACGTCCATCATCGTCGAGTTGGTCAGATAGGGCACCGAGTCGAGGCCCGGCATCGACGGGATCTGCGCGCGTCCGCCAACGTTGATGAAGATGCGTTCGGCCTCGAGCACGTCGTCGCCCACGCGCACCGCATCGGGCCGCTCGAATCGGGCATGACCCTGAAACACCGTCGTGTGGTCGAGCCCGCGCACCCATTGCTCGACGTTGTGGTTCGAGCGGCCGGAGATCCGGTCCTTGCGCGCCTTCACGGCCTTCATGTCGACGCTGACGGGGCCGACCGACACTCCGTACTCCTGCGCGCGCCGCGCGAGTTGCGCGGCATACGCGCTTGCGATCAGCGTCTTGGTCGGGATGCAGCCGGTGTTCACGCAGGTGCCGCCGAAGCGGCCGCGTTCGACGATCGCGACTTTCATGCCGGCGCCGGCGAGCCGTGCGGCGAGCGGCGGCCCGGCCTGGCCCGTGCCGATGACGATCGCATCGAAGTGTTGCGTCATGACGTCCTCCTGCGCTGGTTCAACGTGGGAAGGGACCACGCGCAAGCCGCATGCCGCGCCGGCGCGCGCCCGAACGACGACGAGCGCCTATGGTAGACCGGTTGGCGGGGGGAGGCGAGTCGTACGGATGCGGGCGACGCGGAACATTGTTCATGACGGCCGGCAGGCTTCATGGCCGGCGGCAACGCGGCTGCGCGCCGGTTGAGGATTGCGCTGCGCGGGTCCTTCAGTCCTTGCGCCGCCATTGGCCGAACGATACCGGCCGGTGCGCATCGGCGCGCGTGACGGTGACTTGGTCGGGCTGCTCGTCGAGCGGAAACGATTCGGTATAGATCTCGCTGGAGAACAGCCAGCCGCGGGTGCGCGGGTCGTAGCGGAACGTCACGAAGTCGCTCCAGTGTTGCCCGCAGGCGACGAAGTTCTGCACGGTGAAATAGCGGCCTTTCACCGCGAGGCCGCTGTCGGCGGCGTCTTCGGGATCGAACGGATCGCACTGGCCGCCTTCGTTCGCGCGCAGGACGACGTGGTCGTTGCGCGCGGCGAGCCGGTACGCGCGATCGGGCTGCTCCTCGAAGATCAGCAGCGGGCGCGGCGACGGCTGCGCGCGCGTATCGGCTTCGCGATGCACGACGACGAGCAAGCTGCGCCGTCCGTTGCCGAGGTCCGGCCCTTCCTGTACAACGAGCGGCCGGTAGCCGGACGGCAGTTGCGTCGCGACCGATGGCGGCAGGTCGCCGGCGCGTGCGCCGGACGACAGTGCGGCGAGCAGCGCAACCAGGGCGCAGCGTGCGGTGGCGATCATCACAGATCCCGCCCGAGGAACTCGGTGCCTGGCACCGGATTGAACGCGACCGGCGGCGCGGGCGTGAAGCCGAGCGAACCATACAGTTGCCGTGCGGCGACGAACTCGGGCAGCACGTCGAGGCACATCCGCGCATAGCCGGCCGCCTTCGCGTCGCGCAGCAGCCGTTCGACGAGCTGGCGGCCGACGTTCAGCCCGCGCGCGTCTGGGCGCACGTACACGCGCTTCATCTCGCACGTCGTCGCGTCGATTTCCCGAAACGCCGCGCAGCCGACCGCGCGCTCGCCGTGCCATGCGAGCAGCAGTTGCCCGCGCGGGGCCGCGTATTTGCCCGGCAGTGCGGCGAGCTCCGGCTCGTAGTCCTGGAACGCGAGGCTGACGGTGGGGCTTGCGATGTATTCGCGGAAGATCGCTTCGACGACGGCGGCATCGTCGGGATAGCGGGCGGCGCGGATCTCGATCATGGGGCGGGGCGCGAGGGCGGGAACGGCAGCCAGCATAGCAGCGCGCGGGCGCTTTCGGCGGGCGGCGAAGCGTGCCAGAATCGTCGGCTTCAGCGTCGGCGATCGATGCAATGCGACTCGATTCTCGACGCGACACGCAGGCGCCGGCATGTCGGCGCCGTCGACCAAGGAGACTTCGATGACTGCATCGGCTGCCGTACTCGCCATTCTGGCCGCGCTGTGGCTTGGCGCAATGATTCCGGGACCGAGTTTCGTGCTGGTCGCCCGCAATTCGATCGGGCTGTCGCGCCGCGACGGGCTCGCGACCGCGCTCGGCATGGGTGTCGGCGGGATCGCGTTCGGCGGCGTCGCGCTGGCCGGGCTCTATACGCTGCTGCAGGCGGTCGAATGGCTGTACGTCGGGCTCAAGGTGGCCGGCGGCGCATACCTGATCTACATGGCGTCGAAGATCTGGCGCGGCGCCGACCGGCCGATCGCGATGGACGACCCGCAGGCCGTCGTCGCCGGCAGCGCGCGCAAGTCGTTCTGGACCGGCCTCACGACCCAGCTGAGCAATCCGAAGACGGCGATCTGGTACGGCAGCATCTTCGCGGCGCTGTTGCCGCAGCATCCGCCGCTGTGGTGCTACCTGGCGCTGCCGCCGCTCGTGTTCGGCGTCGAATTCGGCTGGTACACGATCGTCGCGCTGTGCTTTTCGACCCGCCGGCCGCGCGAACTCTACCTGCGCGCGAAGAAGTGGGTCGACCGCGTCGCGGCCGGCGCGATCACGCTGCTCGGCCTGCGGCTGATCCTGAACGCGCCGAAAGCGGGGATCTGACGGCAGGCGGTGCCGCTCGCGCGCACCGCCGTTTCATTCCCGACGGGCATGCCGGTGCGGCCGGTCATTCCGGCCGATGGCGGGACGGTCCGAGCCGGGCGATTCTTTTGGGTCCATCCGCCCCGTCCGCCCCGTCCGCCCCGTCCGCCCCGTCCGCCCCGTCCATCCGCCCATCCGCCCATCCGCCCATCCGCCCATCCGCCCATCCGCCCAATCCGCCCAATCCGCCCAATCCGCTCAATCCGCTCAATCCGCTCAATTCGCCCGCGCGAGCGCGCGTCACACCGCCGGAAACCGCTCCAGCAGCGCCGCGAACCGCGCCTCGTCCGGAAACGCCTTCACTTCATACCGCACCGGCCGGTGCGCGGTGGCCGTCATCAGGTCTCCACACGCGTCCCGCAGCGCGGCCATCGGCACGTGCGCCGACTGCCGCGTCGCTTCCCGGTACAGCACGACGATGTCCGTCTCGGGCAGCAGCGTCGGCACGCCGTCGCTCCACACGCTGACACTGAACAGCTCGCCGTTCTGCCGTCGATACACGGTGTAGGTCGCCACGAAGATGTCGGTGCCGTCCCGCTTGTGCAGCTCGTCCAGCTGCGTGCGCTGATCCTGGTAGTCGCCGGCGAGTTCGTCCACGCGCAGCGCGTGCAGCTTCGCCTCCAGTCCTGCCGGGATGAAGTTCCGCCACGCGGCGCCGTCCCAGCGCAGCATCAGCGGCGGCAGCGGACGCGGCTGCGCGCGCGCGTGTTCGGCAAGTTCGACCATCGTCGCGAGACCGGCCGTGTTGCGGTCGCCGGTGAGCAGCAGCACGGCCCGGTTCGGCGCCATCACGACCGGCGCGCCGGAGATCGGCTGGCGATGCAGCAGGTCGGTCAGCAGCAGCCGCGACGCGTCGTAGTAGTCGCCGAACTGCGACAGGAACACGCCGTCGCGCAACGCGACCCACGGTGCCGACGACGCGCCGCGCAGGTTGTCGATCGCGATGTCGCAGGCGGCGTCGAAGCTGACGCCCCATTCGGCGAGCCGCGCGCTCGTCAGCCGCGCGACGCTGAATTCGCCGTCGTACGCGATGCCGATCTCGAGGTTCTCGCACAGTGGCCGGAACGCCACCTCCGACGCTTCGGGCTGTCCGGCGAGCTGCAGCGCGACCGTGCCGCGCTCGGTCGCGCTGCGGATCACGGGGCGCAGCCGCGCGCGCACGTCGGCGAAGTTCGCCGGAATCTCGTGCTGCATCATCGCGTTCGCCTGGCGCAGCAGCGTCGCTTCGCGCTCGGTGGGCTTCGCGTCCGCGTAATCGCGGAACAGGTTGTGGAGGTTGATGATGTTCGACGGGGCATCGGCTTGCACGAGTCGGCCCTTGTCGTGTTCGTGAAGCCACTCGCGCGTGTCGCCGGTCGCGCGCAGCGCGGCGATCAGGCGTTCGGCGAAGTCCTGCCGGCTGGGCGGTTTGCTGAAGCGCTCGCGCAGGCGCGCGACGAAGTCGGAAATCATCGTATGCGGTCGGGCGGGCCCGTCTGTTATTGATCTCTCGTTGTCGTGAGCGGCGGCACCCGTCTGCCGGGGGCGCGACGCCTGCGGCCCGCGGATATCGGCCTGATACCCGGAATGCGGCCGGTGGCGGCCCGCGCGCCGGCTGCATGGCGGCGCGGGCCCGCGTCGGACGCGATTCGCGTGGCGGGTGTCGCGATGGTACCGCACGTCCGTGATGGAAACGCGTGTGGGTGAACGTTTGTTGATGCGCAGGCGAGAGCACCGAACCCCGAACCGGCCCGCGCCCGCCCGCTCCGGTTCTGGAACGCGGCCCGACTCGTCGCCTGACCGACGCCGGCGCACCGGGAAACCCCGACAACCGCCCCGCGAGCCTTGTACGGCGGGCGTTCGCGCCGGTTGCACGGCGTGCCGGGCCGGGCTGCTTCCCCGATTCTGGCGGCCGACCTCCCGACGACGTGTAAACTGCTGCCTTTTTTGACGGTTTGCAGCATGGTGCAAGCACCCCCGCGCCCGGCACTGAGCGGCCCGACGCTCGTCCGGCTGCTCGCGCGCCTGACCGATGCCGACGTCGCGGAATCCCGGCAGACGCTGTCGGACCGCCTGAGCCAGTGGCTCGGCTGGACCGACGCGATCACGCTGTCGTCGGCGCTGAATGCGAGCCCGCCCGGCGTCGCGGCCGGCGTGCGCGGTTACGACGCCGAGCGCGACTGCGCGCGCGTGCGTCACGACCTCGCGCAGGCGATCACGGCCGCCCACCGTCCGCGTACGCGGCGGCGCCCCGGCGAAATGCCGCCGCCGCCCGCCGACACGGCGGACTTCGCGGATTTCCGCCAGAGCTGTCTGTCCCTGCAGCAGGAAATGGAAACGGCGATCGGCCAGTTGCGCGGCCGCCTGCGGGTCGCGCTGGCCGCGCGCGCGTCCGGGATGGCGCGGCTCGCGGCGCTCGACGCGATCATGGAGCGCGTGCTCGGCGCGCGCGAGCGCAGCCTGCTGTCCGCCGTGCCCGCGCTGCTCGGCACGCGCTTCGAGCGGCTGCGCGACGCGGAACGGCAGGCGCTGGCCGACGCGCAAGCGGCGGCCGCTGCCGATCCCGACGGCGACGCACCGCCCGCTGTGGCGATCGTGCCCGGCACGTGGCTCGACACGTTCCGCAACGAGATGCAAAGCATCCTGCTCGCCGAACTCGAAGTCCGGTTTCAAACGGTAGACGGGCTGCTCGCGGCCCTTCGTACCTGCTAATCCCTACGCTATGTCCAGAATTCGTCTTGATCTCGTTGTCTTCATCGCCGGCCTGCTCGCAGTGTGCTGGATCGGCGTCGGCTATGTCGCGTCGAACCCGCTCGCGACGGCCGTCACGCTGCTGATCGGCGCGTGCTACGTCGCCGGTGCGTGGGAGCTGCGGCGCTACCGGCAGGCGACCGCCACGTTGTCGCGCGCGGTGGCCGGGCTGACCGAACCGCCGGCGCAGCTCGACACCTGGCTCGACACGCTGCCCGCGGGCCTGCGCGGCGCCGTGCGGGCGCGCGTCGAAGGCGCGCGCGTCGCGCTGCCGGGCCCGTCGCTGACGCCGTATCTCGTCGGCCTGCTCGTGCTGCTCGGCATGCTCGGCACGCTGCTCGGGATGGTCGTCACGCTGAAGGGCACGGGCGCCGCGCTCGAAAGCGCGACCGACCTCGACGCGATCCGCGCGTCGCTGATCGCGCCGGTGAAGGGCCTCGGCTTCGCGTTCGGCACGTCGATCGCGGGCGTCGCGACGTCGGCGATGCTCGGCCTCCTGTCCGCGCTCGTGCGCCGCGAACGGCTCGACGCGGGCCAGCAACTCGACGCGAAGATCGCGACGACGCTGCGCGTGCATTCGTCCGCACACCAGCGCGACGAATCCTTCCGGCTGCTGCAGCGCCAGGCCGACGTGATGCCGGCCCTGGTCGACCGGCTGCAGACGATGATGACGACGCTCGAGGCGCGCAGCGTCGCGCTGCACGATCGCCAGATCGAAAGCCAGCAGGCGTTCTTCGATCGGACCGAGCGCGCGTATGCGGGCCTGGCGTCGAACGTCGGCGATGCGCTGAAGGAAAGCGCCGCCGAGAGCGCGCGCGTCGCCGGTGCCGCGCTGCAGCCGGTCGTCGCGGCGACGATGACGGGGCTCGCGCAGGAGATGGCCGCGTTGCGCGACACCGTGACGGGCGCCGTGCAGCGTCAGCTTGACGGGCTGACCGACGGTTTCGAGAAGACCACCGGGAACGTGACGGCCGTCTGGAACCGCGCGCTCGACGAGCAGCGCCGCGCGGGCGACACCGTCGCGCAGCAATTGCAGACGACGCTCGGCCAGTTCACCGACACCTTCGCGCAGCGGTCGACGGACCTGCTCGACGGCGTCGCGACGCGCCTCGAATCGACCGAAAGCCGGCTGTCCGACGCGTGGCGCGATGCGCTCGCGCGCCAGGAGCAGGTCGGCGCGACGCTGGCCGGCCAGCATGCGCAGGCGCTCGGCGAAGCCGCCGCGACCTTCGAGCGGCATTCCGGCGCGGCGCTCGCCGCGATGCGCGAGTCGCATGCGGGGCTGCAGACGCAACTGGCCGCGCGCGACGAGGAACGCCTGACGGCGTGGAATGCGTCGCTGACGGCGATGGCTGCGAAGCTCGGCGACGAATGGCAGCGCGCGGGTGCGCACAGCGCGGGCCGTCAGCAGGAAATCTGCGATGCGCTCGCACAAACGACGCGCGATCTCGCGGCACAGGCGTCTACGTTCGAACAACGTTCGAGCGACCTGCTGTCGACGATCCGCGAGTCGCATACGGGCTTGCAGACGCAACTCGCGGCACGCGACGAGGAACGTCTGTCCGCATGGAACGACTCGCTCGCCGCGATGGCGACGAAGCTCGGCGACGAGTGGCAGCGCGCGGGCGTGCACAGTGCGGGCCGTCAGCAGGAAATCTGCGATGCGCTCGCACAAACGACGCGCGATCTCGCGGCACAGGCGTCTACGTTCGAACAACGTTCGAACGATCTGCTGTCGACGATTCGCGATTCGCACACGGGGCTGCAAACGCAACTGGCCGCGCGCGATGAGGAGCGCCTCTCCGCATGGAACGACTCGCTCGCCGCGATGGCGACGAAGCTCGGCGACGAGTGGCAGCGCGCGGGCGTGCACAGTGCGGGCCGTCAGCAGGAAATCTGCGACGCCCTTGCACAAACCACGCGCGATCTGACCGCACAAGCAGCGACGTTCGAGCAACGTTCGAACGACCTCCTGGCGACGATTCGCGAATCGCACACGGGCCTGCAGACGCAACTGGCCGCACGCGACGAAGAACGCCTGTCGGCATGGAACGATTCGCTGGCCGAGATGGCTGCAAAGCTCGGCGACGAGTGGCAGCGCGCGGGCGTGCACAGCGCGGGCCGTCAGCAGGAAATCTGCGACGCACTCGCACAAACGACGCGCGATCTCGCGGCACAAGCGTCTACGTTCGAACAACGCTCGAACGACCTGCTGTCGACGATCCGCGATTCGCACGCCGGCCTGCAAACGCAACTGGCCGCGCGCGACGAAGAACGCCTGTCCGCATGGAACGACTCGCTCGCCGCGATGGCCGCCGCGCTGCGCGACGAATGGGCGCAGACGAGCGCGCAGGCCGCGACGCGCCAGCAGGACATCTGCGACACGCTGACCCGCACCGCGAACGACATCACCGCGCAGGCGCAGGTGCATGCAAGCGACACGATCAACGAGATCTCGCGCCTCGTGCAGGCCGCATCGGAAGCGCCGAAGGCCGCGGCCGACGTCGTCGCCGAACTGCGCCAGCGCCTGTCCGACAGCATGGTGCGCGACACCGCGATGCTCGAGGAGCGCAGCCGCCTGCTCGCGACGCTCGAGACGCTGCTCGGCGCGGTCAATCACGCGTCGACCGAACAGCGCACCGCGATCGACGCACTCGTCAGCACGTCGGCCGACCTGCTCGAGCGCGTCGGCGCGCGCTTCAACGACACCGTCGATGCCGAAACGCGCAAGCTCGATTCGGTCGCCGCACAGGTCACGGCCGGTGCGGTCGAGGTCGCGAGCCTCGGCGATGCGTTCGGTGCGGCCGTGCAGGTGTTCGGCGAGTCGAACGACAAGCTGCTGAACCACCTGCAACGCATCGAGGCCGCGCTCGAGAAATCGCTCGCGCGCAGCGACGAGCAGCTCGAGTACTACGTCGCGCAGGCGCGCGAGGTGATCGACCTGAGCATGATGTCGCAGAAGCAGATCGTCGAGGACCTGCAGCAGATCGCCGGTCGGCGGGCATCGGTCGGAGCGTAACGCATGCACGACGAAATCGACGACGGCGCGCCTTCCGCGCCGGTGTGGCCCGCGTTCGCCGACCTGATGTCGGTGCTGCTCGGCGCGTTCGTGCTGGTCCTCGTCGGCGTGATCGGCATGCAGTTGCAGCTCACGTCGAAGCTCGAGGAAGCCGTGCGCGCGCGCCAGCAGGAAGCGCAGCAGCGCAAGTCGCTCGAGGAGGCGCTGGCCGGGCCGCTCGCGGCCGGCCGCGTCACGCTCGTAAACGGCCGCATCGGCATCAGCGGCAACGTGCTGTTCGCGCTGAACTCCGACCAGTTGCAGCCCGAGGGCCGCGATCTGTTGAAGACGCTGGCTGCGCCGCTGGCCGCCTACCTGACGACGCGCGACGAGATCCTGATGATCAGCGGCTTCGCCGACGACCAGCAGGTGCGTGCCGGCAACCGCCAGTTCGCGGACAACTGGGAACTGTCGGCCAAGCGCGCGCTGACGGTCACGCGTGCGCTGATCGACGCCGGCGTGCCGGCGAAGTCGGTGTTCGCGGCCGCGTTCGGCTCCGAGCAGCCGGTCAGCTCGAATGCGGACGATGAAGGCCGCGCGAAGAACCGCCGCGTGGAGATCGCGCCGGTGCCGCGCAAGACCGCGTCGAGCGGAGGGAAGGCGAAGTGACGGACGACGCGACGCACGTGCGCGCGACGCTCGACGCGTGGCGCGAGCAGGGCGCCGACCGGCTCGATCCGGTGCGCTTCCATCGGCTCGACGCGCTCGAGAAGCGCGCGGCCGCGCTCGACGGCGATGCGCGCGCGTTGCTCGATGCGCGGCTCGCGATGCTGCTGGAAGGGTTTGCGCAGATCGTCGCGCGAGCCGGTGAAGCGGCAGCCGCCAGCTCGGCGGCGCAAGCGAACGCGCAGGCGCCTGTGCGTGGTGCGATCGGCGGGCTCGTCGAGCGCCTCGCGCGCGATGCAGAGGCTGACCGGCGCGGGATCGATCCCGCGCTGATCGACTACTTCCGCGCGATGTGGTCGAAGGTCCGCACCGAACAGCAGTACCGCCAGTCGCTCGACCAGGTGCCGCGCAACGCGGGACCGCTCAATTCGAACAGCCTCGTGCACCGGTCGCTCGCGACGATGCGCGAGCTGTCGCCGGAATACCTGCAGCAGTTCCTGTCGTACATCGATGCGCTGGCGTGGCTCGAGGATCTGGCCGGCGGCGGCGCGCAGCCGGAGAAGGAGGCGCCGCGCGCGAAAGCCGCGAAGACGCTGAAACCGGCGAAGAAGACCACGCGCACCAAGGTGCGATAACGCACGCGATTGCGTCGCGCCGATCGCTGTCTAGCGAGCGGTCGCCTGCTCGTCGATCGCCGCGCGCAGTGCGTGCAACGCGTCGGTCAGCGCCGACGCGAACGGCGGATGCGCTGCGATGCCCGCCGCGTCGAGCCGGCTGCCGAGGATCGGCAGCGTGATCGACGCGCGCTCGACGATGCACGCCGACATCACCGACAGCGTTTCCCGCAGCGCCGCGTCCGCATGCGTCGCGCGCGGCGACGCGTTCAATACCGCGACCGGCTTGTACACGACGGCCTCGCATCCCACGATCCAGTCCAGCGCGTTCTTCATCACGCCCGTCACGCCGTGCGCGTATTCCGGGCTCGCGATCAGCACGCCGTCCGCGGCATTCAGCCGCTCGATCAGGTCGCGCACCGCGGCCGGCGACGGATCTTCGATATCGGGGTTGAACAGCGGAAACTCGCCGAGACGATCGAAACGCGTGATGCGCATCCCGCGCGGCGCAACGCGGGCGGCTGCGTCCAGCAGCGCCGCGTTGTACGACTGTGCACGCAGGCTGCCGCACAGCGCGACGATGTCGATGCGGCGCTCGGAATCGGTTCGGGGTTCGGTAGCCATCAAGGAGCGTAGGGGTGGGGGTCTTGCGCGGCGACGGCGCGCGGATCCGCCGGATTATCGCATCGGCGCGTGAGCGACGTGCCGCGCGTCGGCGACGCGGCGCAGGTGATGCGATTCGCGTCCGTCCCGCGGCAACGGCGTGTCCTGACCCCGGGTGGCAACCGTGTCGCGCATCCCGGTTGCCCGTGCCAGGTCACCGAGTGTCCATCCGTCGCCGAGCAACAGGCGGCGCGTATGCAGCGCACCGTACACGTCGTCCGCGACGGTTTCGCCGAGATAGCGCAGCGCGCGGCCTTCGACGTCGACGAAGCCGTGCCGGTAGTCGTGCGCGAGCGCGGTCCACAGCTGTGCCGCGCCGACCGATTGGCGTGCGCCGCTGATCAGGCAGAGACCCGCGTCGAGTCCCCATCGATACAGCGTCGTCGCAAGCCCCTTGCGTTGCGCGGACCCGCGCAGCCGCGTATGCGGCGCGCGCAGGTAGCGGTCCGCGCGGCGCGGCAGTTCGGGAAGCCGGTTGAAGATCGTGTAGCCGGCGAGCTGCCGCGCCGACGGATCCTCGACGTAAAGGAAATATTCGCCGTCGGCCTCGCGGTGGCGGACGATCAGGCCCGAGTCGCCGAGCGCGACGGCCGGCAGGCCGTGCAGGCGATGGCCCGGCTGGTTCAGACGCGCGTGGAGCATGTCGAGTTCATCGTCGATGTCGTGCTGGGAATGCTGTACGTCGATACGCATGGCAAAAGGCGCCCGTCCCGGGCGCATCGAGAAAGGGGTTCATCGCAAACGGGAAAGGAAATGGCAGCGGCCCCCGGGCTCGACGTGCGAGCCGGGGCCGCGAATCAGCTGGGGATGTGCTGGAAACCGGCGGCGATCGCGGCGAGGCCCGCGATGCAGAGTGCGAACAGGATCAGGACTTTGTGGATCACGCCTCTCTCCTCATGAACGCGCGGCGCCGAACGGCGGTGCCGCGGAGACGGTGATGGCGGGCACGGCCCGCGCGGCCGTCGTGCGGGACGACGGTCGAAGGTCCGGGCGGCAGGCGCGCGGACGGTCAGCACCATACGCGACGGGCACGGGGCGGGCAACCGGACGGCGGGAGAAAAGCGACGAAACGCGGGGAATCGGGGGTGTTTCGCGACAATCGGTCGCAAGGGGCGGATGTGTCGATGTCGCTTGTCGGTGTTTGTCTCGAAATCACATCCGCTTCATGGCAAACGGATTTCACCAGGATCGGACCGTGGGAGCGGGCACGTCCACGGATCGCCGAGCCGCAACGACCTTCTTCACCCGGTGGTTGCGGCGATCTCGTCGCGCCGCCGCCTCACCCTGCCTGCCGCACTCCGAACGCCCGCCTGACCCGCGCGAACAACCCATGCTGCGCGATCCATTCCGCATACGCGCGATAGTCAGGATCACGCATCAAATGACGTTCCTCCGTCTTCGCCCGCGTGTAGTAGATCAGATTGACCGCGACGAGCCCCGCGCAGTGCATCAGCCCGACCTGCCAGCCGAGCGGCTCGACGAACGGCACCGACACCATCCAGTACGACAGGTTCTTCGTGATGTACGCCGGATGCTTCGTGAAACGATACGGGCCCGACGTGATGATCCCGCGGTTCGTGAGGTTCGAGAAACGCAGCCCGAACGAGATCGTCGACAACGCATAGGTCATCAGCAGCAGGATGATCACCGCGCCCCAGATCACGCGCAGCGTCGGCGCGGACAGCAGCCAGTTGTCCCAGAACAGCGAGCCTTCGTAGCGGATGTAGTTGTTCGAGATCAGCGACCAGAACGGCTGGTAGCACATCAGCGCGGCGACCCAGCCGAGCGTGGTCGGCTCGACGGTGCGCACGTGGCTGTCGAGGATGCGGAACGTGCACAGGTAGCCGACGGTGCCGAACATCAGGTCCATCGTGAACGACAGGTCGTACAGGAACACGAAGGTCGCGATCGTCATCGGCGCGTTCACTGCGTGCGCAAGCGATGCGCTCAGGTGATCGGCGTCCTTCGACAGGTAGACCGTCATCAGCGGCAGGAAGAACGCCTTCACGCCCCAGCCGGCGAGCATCTCGCGCACGGGCTGCCAGCTCGCGGGCTGCTCGCGGCGGAACAGGTAGCGGCCCCACAGCAGGTACGCGTCGTCGGTCTCGCGCTGGTGGCGATCCATCCACGCGAAGTAGAACGGCGCGGCGACGATCACGTACGGCGCGAGCGAGCGCAGCAGCGACCAGAACGGCAGGTAGAACGCGCCGTGATATTCGGGCAGCAGCCAGTAGATCGCGGCGATGCCGGCGTAGATCGACGTCAGCGCGCCGAGCCGCGTCGCGACGCGGGCGAGCCCGAGCGGGCGCACGGCCTGGCGCGACAGTCCCGCGCTCGGGCGCAGGTAGACGCGCGAGATGAAGATTTCGTGCAGCGCGATCGTGCCGATGATCGCGAGGCTGGCGACGACCGCGCGCGTGGCCGCATCGAGGCTCGGCTGGTCGCGCGTGATCCACAGCGCGAAGAGACCGGCCGCGATGCCGAGCAGGCCGGCGCGGAACGGCGTGGCGGAACGGGGCGGGCGGTCCTGGACCGCGGCGATGCCGTCGAGCGTGGAATTCATGATCGGATCCTCGTCGGGATGACGGCCGGCGCCCCCGCTTGGCGGGTGGCGCCGGCCATCGGCCGGGCTTTGGATTGGTATGTGCCCGGCCATTGGCCTGTGGTTCTGATACGTGACGCGTTACTTCTTCGGGGCGGTGCCGAGCAGGCCGCCGAGCAGGTTCGTCACCGGTGCCAGCAGGTTGGTCGCGCCAGCCGCGGTGCCGCCGTTCGAACTGCCGGTCAGGCCGGCCGTGACGGTGCCGCTGCCGGACGGCGTCGTCACCGTGCCGGCCGCGCCGCCCGGGCTGGCCGTGCCGACTGCGCCGAGCGTGCCGACCGCCGACGTCAGCGAGCCCGTCAGCGTGCCGACCGGGCCGCTCGTCAGCGCACCGCCGAGGTTGCCGGTCAGGTTGCCGCCCGGCGTCGTGACCGTGCCGGTGAGGCTTGCGCCAAGCGGCGTCAGCGAATTGACGAGGCCGGTGACCGGTGCCAGCAGGCTGCCGGCGCCCGAGCTGCTGGTACCGCTCGTGCCGCTGGTGCCGCCCGTACCGCTCGAACCGAGGCCGCCGAGGGCGCCCGTCACCGTGCCGAGCAGGCCCGTGATCGGCGCGAGCGGGCCGCCGCTGGTGCCGCTCGTCCCGCTGGTGCCGCCGGAGCCGCTCGAACTGCTGCCGCCGCCGAGGGCGCCCGTCAGCGAACCGAGCACGCCCGTGATCGGGGCGAGCGGGTTGGTGCCGCTGCTGGAACTGCCGCTGGACAGCAGGCCGCCTGTCGACGACACCGTGTTGCCGAGCTGGGACACGCTGTTGCCGGCGCTCGTGCCGACCGGGTTGCCGGTCGCGCTGCCGACCTGCGTACCGGCGAGGCCGAGGCCGCTGCCGAGCGTGTTCAGCAGGCCGCTGAGCGGGGCGCCGAGCAGGGTCGCGTTGCCGAGCGTCTGCGTGGCGCCAGGCGTCGTGACGCCGCCGGTCAGCGTGTTGGTGATCGGGTTGATCACGCTGCCGAGCTGCGTCTCGAGTTGCTGCACCGGCGCGCTGTTCAGCGCCGTGTTGAGCGCCGATGCGGTGGAGTTGACCGCGGTGCCGACCGTGTTGACGAGACTGCCGACCAGGGTCGTCGCCGGCGCGAGCGGCGCCAGCGGACCGGTGCCGAGGCTCGTCACCGCGTTGCCGAGGTTGTTGACGGCGCCGCCGGCGCCGGTCAGCAGGCCGGTGGTCGACGTGAGCGTCGGGCCGAGCGGGTTCGGCGACACGCCGATCGAGCCGAGGCCGGCCGCGACGCCGTTGCCGAGCGACTGCACGCCGCTGCCGAGGCTGGTGACCGCATTGCCGATGCTGGTGGCCGTCGTCGGGTTCGTGCCGGGGACCTGTACGCCGCCGATCTGCGACCCGCCGTTCGCGACCGTCGTGCCCAGTGCCGTGACGAGCGTGCCGGTTTGCTGGAGGACGTTGCCGAGCGGGGTGGCGCTGGTGCCGGAGGTGCCTGAAGTACCGGAAGTGCCTGAAGTACCGGAAGTACCGGAAGTGCCCGACGTGCCGGACGTGCCGGAAGTGCCCGACGTGCCGGACGTGCCGGAAGTGCCGGACGTGCCGGACGTGCCGGACGTGCCCGAGGTGCCCGACGTGCCCGACGTGCCGGACGTGCCCGAGGTGCCCGAGGTGCCCGACGTACCGGAAGTGCCCGAGGTGCCGGAAGTACCCGACGTACCGGAAGTGCCCGACGTGCCCGACGTACCCGAAGTCCCCGAAGACCACGACGACCACCACGACGACGAGGAGGACCACGACCACC
>NZ_QTPZ01000016.1:0-163829 GCF_003853505.1 Burkholderia sp. Bp9015 | reverse complement strand
AGTCGAGCGACCCGATCAAGGTCATCACGGTGCGTGCGACGGGTTTCGATCCGGTGGCAGCCGAAGGCGGCAGCGCAGCGATCGAGAAGATCGAAGCCGCGGCGGACGCAGGCAAGTCGCAGTTCGTGAGCCGTGAAGTGACGAAGCTGGACCGTCCGGAACTGACGTCGGCGAGCATCATCGTGTCGGGCGGCCGCGGCCTGGGCAGCGGCGAGAACTACACGAAGGTTCTCGAGCCGCTGGCCGACAAGCTGAGCGCCGCACTCGGCGCATCGCGCGCGGCAGTCGACGCCGGTTACGTGCCGAACGACTATCAAGTCGGCCAGACCGGCAAGATCGTCGCGCCGCAGCTGTACATCGCGGTCGGCATCTCGGGTGCGATCCAGCATCTGGCCGGCATGAAGGATTCGAAGGTGATCGTCGCGATCAACAAGGATCCGGAAGCGCCGATCTTCAGCGTGGCCGACTACGGCCTCGTCGGCGATCTGTTCGCGCTCGTGCCGGAGCTCGTGAACGAGCTGGGCTGACGCTGCGTGACTTGATGCTTCGGCAGCAAGTCGTACGACAAGGGGCGCGATGAGCGCCCCTTTTTTTGTGCAATGGCAGAAGGGGCGGGGACGCATCTGTCTTCGATGCAGCGCATCGCCATCGCACCATGCCGTACGGAACAGTTTTTGTGCGAGCAGATGGGACCGAAGCATCGATCGCCGGAGCGAAGGGGTAACGCGCGTGCGCGTTGACGCAAGCCCCTTTCCGAGCAGGTATCGCATGCGCTGAAACGAAAAAGGCGCCCTGACGGGCGCCTTCTCCACTGATACCGACCGGCCTGCGTCGCCGCGGGCCGTCCCGACTTATGCGTATGCCGGGCGCGTCTGGCCGGCCACGTCCTTCAGGTAGCGATGCACCGACAGGTCGTCGGCCTGGATCGCCGGCTTCTTGCCCGAGATCAGGTCGGCGAGCAACTGGCCCGATCCGCACGACATCGTCCAGCCGAGCGTGCCGTGGCCGGTGTTCAGGAACAGGTTCGAGACCGGCGTGCGGCCGACGATCGGCGTGCCGTCCGGCGTCATCGGGCGCAGGCCCGTCCAGAAGGTTGCCTTCGACGTGTCGCCGCCGCCCGGGAACAGGTCGTTCACGCACATTTCCAGCGTGTCGCGGCGCGCTGCGCGCAGGTTCTTGTCGAAACCGACGATCTCCGCCATGCCGCCGACACGGATGCGCTGGTCGAAACGCGTGATCGCGATCTTGTAGGTTTCGTCGAGCACCGTCGACACGGGTGCGGCCGCCTCATCGACGATCGGCGCGGTGATCGAATAGCCCTTCAGCGGATAGACCGGAATCTTCATCAGGTTCGAGACGAAGCGGGTCGAGTACGAGCCGAGCGCGACGACGTACGCATCCGCGCGCACCGTCTCGCTGCCGCACTGCACGCCGGCGATCTTGCCGCCCGCGATCGCGAGCGCGTCGATCGGCGTGTTGTAGCGGAACTTCACGCCGAGCGATTCCGCGAGCGCCGCGAGGCGCGTCGTGAACAGCTGGCAGTCGCCCGTTTCGTCGCCGGGCAGGCGCAGGCCGCCGGTCAGCTTGTGCGACACGGCGGCGAGCGCCGGTTCGGCATTTTTCAGTTCGGCCGGCGACAGCAGTTCGAACGGCACGTTCGCTTCCTGCAGCACCGCGATGTCCTTCGCCGCGCCGTCGAGTTGCTGTTGCGTGCGGAACAGTTGCAGCGTGCCGCCCGTGCGCCCTTCGTACTCGATGCCCGTGTCGGCGCGCAGCGCCTGCAGGCAATCGCGGCTGTATTCGGCGAGGCGGACCATGCGGCCCTTGTTGACCGCATAGCGCTCGGCCGTGCAGTTGCGCAGCATCTGCCACATCCACTGGAGCTGGAAGCGCGTGCCGTCGAGGCGGATCGCGAGCGGCGCGTGCTTCTCGAACATCCACTTGACGGCCTTCAGCGGCACGCCGGGCGCGGCCCACGGCGCCGCATAGCCGGGCGAGATCTGACCTGCGTTTGCGAAGCTCGTCTCGAGCGCCGGGCCGGCTTCCCGGTCGATCACCGTGACTTCATGACCGGCGCGCGCGAGGTAATACGCGCTTGCCACGCCCACCACACCGCTGCCCAGAATGACGACTCGCATAGCTGCTCCAGATGGAAGGGATCAGGTCGAGGCCGGGCGCACCTGCGTCTCCGTGTAACCTCTAGCTGATCTAGTTTTTTGCGCTATGGTATTGTCGAATGTGTAGGTTTTGTTATCGTATTTTTCAGGTTTTCAGCATAAACAAATGAGAACGCAACGCCAGCCAGTACGCTCGCTCGACAAGCTCGACCGGCGCATCCTGAAACTGCTCCAGGACGACGGCCGGATGGCGATGAAGGACCTCGCGGAACAGGTCGGACTGACCGTCACGCCGTGCATCGAGCGCGTGCGGCGCATGGAGCGCGACGGCGTGATCACCGGCTACCACGCACGCGTCGATCCTCACCAGCTGGATGCCGCGCTGCTGGTGTTCGTCGAGATCACACTCGGCCACAAGGGCGGCAACATGTTCGAGCAGTTCCGCCGCGAAGTGATGAAGATCGACGAGGTGCTCGAATGTCATCTCGTGTCCGGCGACTTCGACTACCTGATCAAGGCGCGGATCGGCGAAATGGCCGACTATCGCAAGCTGCTCGGCGACATCCTGCTGCAACTTCCCGGCGCGGTGCAGTCGAAGAGCTATGTCGTGATGGAGGAAATCAAGGAGACGCTGACGATTTCGGTCGGCGAATGAGCGCGGCGGGGGCCCGCTGCCGGCTCCGCTATCTCACCCTTGGCATGCTGCACCCAATACTGTATAAATATACAGTATTGGGTGCAGGCGAATGGGTGAGCACATGGACGGTCGGTCCGACAACGAATTTCCGATAGCGCCGCCGGCGCCCCGCAAGGGGCGCGGTGCGGTCGACAATCTCCAGGGGCGGTACGAAACGGCGCTGCGCGAAGCGGTCGACGACGGCTGGACGCACGAATCGGGCGACGCCGATCTGCCTGCTCCGCTGCGCACCCAGGTGTTCGAGGAGCGCGCAAAGAGCATCCTGACGCACAACCAGTCGCCGGACATTCCGTTCAGCGTGTCGCTCAATCCGTATCGCGGCTGCGAGCATGGCTGCATCTACTGCTTCGCACGGCCGACCCATAGCTATCTCGGCCTGTCGCCGGGGCTCGATTTCGAGAGTCGCATCTACGCGAAGGTCAACGCGGCCGAACTGCTCGAGCGCGAGATTTCGCGCAAGCGCTACGTGCCGGAGCCGATCGCGCTCGGCGTCAACACCGATGCATACCAGCCCGTCGAGCGCGATCTGCGCATCACGCGTAGCGTGATCCAGGTGATGCACGATTACGGGCTGCCGTTCGCCGCGATCACGAAATCGTCGCTGATCGAGCGCGATCTGGATCTGTTGGCCCCGATGGCCGAGCGCGGGCAGGTGATGGCCGCAGTCACGATCACGACGCTCGACGCCGATCTCGCGCGCACGCTCGAGCCGCGTGCGGCGACTCCGGCGCGCCGGCTGCGTACGATCCGCGCACTGCGCGACGCGGGCGTGCCCGTGGGTGTGAGCATTGCACCGATGATCCCGTTCGTCACCGAGCCGGACATGGAGCGTGTGCTGGAAGCCTGTGCGGAAGCCGGCGCGACGCACGCGAGCTACATCATCCTGCGGCTGCCGTGGGAGGTCGCGCCACTGTTCAAGAACTGGCTCTCCGCGCATTTCCCCGATCGAGCGGAGCGCGTGATGAATCGCGTGCGCGACATGCGCGGCGGGAAGGACTACGACTCGGATTTCTCGAAACGGATGAAGGGCGAGGGGATCTGGGCCGACCTGTTGCGGCAGCGTTTCCGTCAGGCCGTGAAGCGGCTTGGGTTGAACGAGCGCAGGAACGGCGTTCTGGATCTGTCGCAGTTTCGCGGTGCGCCGGCGGCCGGGGCGGCCGCGCAGCGCGCGTTGGCGGGCGCAACTGGCGCGAACTCGCGCGACGACGTGCAGTTGAGCCTGTTCTGACCGACCCGCGTCGGCAGCTTACTGCGAGATTTGCTTCGCCGCTTCGACTTGCGACTCGAAATACGTCTGGAACGACAGCGCGAGCGCGGTCATCAGCAGGAACGCGCCAATCAGCAGCGAGAAGATCACGATGAAGATCACCGTCCAGCCTGACCGGCTGTGCTTGCCCGTGTCGGCATTGAATTGCGCGTCCCATTTCTCGTCGGGGCGCAGGCCGTAGACGAGCGCGGCGAGGAACGCGGCCAGCAGCGAGATCGCACCCGGCACGGCGAGCCACCAGCCGAGGCCGGCACTGCGCTGGGTCGCGGCGAGCAGCAGGAAACCCGGGATCCCGACGATCGTCGCGAGCAGGTGCGCCCAGCCGTACACGTCGCGCAAGCCGTACAGGTAGAAGCGGTGCGCGCCGAGCGAACCGAACAGGAACGCGAGGGCGGCGGTGAGCGTCTTGGAGCGGAAGCGGCGGGGCGATGCGGTGCTGCTGGACATGGGTGGCGGCGGATTATCGGTGGCATGGGCGGCCGGCAGGCCGGCGCAGGGCGCTCGGGCCCGGCACGCATTCTACGATGCCCGGTCGGGCCCGGTCACCCCTCGGCTGCGTCAAGGTGCCGCATAGGTGACACGGTAGATGGCGCCCGCGTAGTCGTCGCTGACGAGCAGCGAGCCGTCCGGTAGCGGCAGTACGTCGGCCGGGCGTCCCCACACGCTGCCGTCCGCGCGCAGCCAGCCCGTGATGAACGGCGTCTGGCGCGTATGACTGCCGTCGGCCGACACGACAGCGCGCATCACGCGGTAGCCGACCTTCGTGCTGCGATTCCACGAACCGTGCTCGGCAATGAAGATGTTGTTGCGATACGACGCCGGAAACATCGGCCCCGTATAGAAGCGCATGCCGAGCGCCGCGACGTGCGCGCCGAGTTTCAGCGCGGGCGGCGCGTAGCGCCGGCACACGTCGGGACTCCCGAATTCGGGGTCGGGCGTGTCGCCGCCATGGCAGTACGGGAAGCCGAAATCGAGGCCCGCGCGCGGCGCACGGTTCAGCTTGTCGTCGGGCACGTCGTCGCCCATCATGTCGCGCCCGTTGTCGGTGAACCATAGCTCGCCCGAATCGGGGTGCCACGCGAAGCCGACGGTATTGCGCACGCCGCGGGCAAATACTTCGCGGTTGCTGCCGTCGGCGTGCATGCGTGCGATGATCGCGTATCGGCTGCGATCGGCGAGGCAGACGTTGCACGGTGCGCCGACCGGCACGTAGAGCTTGCCGTCGGGGCCGAACGCGATGAATTTCCAGCCGTGATGATGATCGGTCGGCAGCGCGTCCGTCACGACCGCCGGCGCGGGCGGCCCGGCGAGCCGGTCGTCGATGTGGTCGAGGCGCAGGATGCGCGACACGGCGGAGATATAGAGTGCGCCATCGCGATACGCGACGCCGACGGGCGTGTCGAGCCCCGACGCGATCACATGGCGGGCAGTGATCCGGCCCTCTTGCATCACGAAGGCATGCACGCGGCCTTCCCGCGAGCCGACATACAGGATGCCGCGCGGCGACCACGCCATTTCGCGGGCGGTCGGCACGGCATTGGTCAGCACGTCGACATGGAAGCCGGGCGGCACGACGAGTTCGTCCACCGGTGGCGCGGCGCAAGCCGCGGCGGATGCGAAACAGGTGACGAGGCCGGTCAGCAAGCCTGCGAGGCGGTGCTGCGCGCGGCGCGTCGGGGTGACGCGAAATAGCGGCATGGCGGCGGGAAGCGTCGTGGACGCGACGATTGTATGCCCGGCGAACAGGGCGTCTGCGGAATTTTTGCGCGTAAGTGTTTGTTGTGGCTTTGGTTTCCGGCTATAATCGCACGTTTCAGTAGTTTCGAACCCGGTTTTCCCGA
The DNA here is from genome assembly GCF_003853505.1 of Burkholderia sp. Bp9015. Classification (NCBI taxonomy): domain Bacteria; kingdom Pseudomonadati; phylum Pseudomonadota; class Betaproteobacteria; order Burkholderiales; family Burkholderiaceae; genus Burkholderia; species Burkholderia sp. Bp9015. Next base: position 157,907 of record NZ_QTPZ01000016.1, on the reverse strand, counting down.
AGGATTTCATATGGTTATCATCCGTCTGGCTCGCGGCGGCTCGAAGAAGCGCCCGTTCTACAACATCGTTGCTACCGATTCGCGCAACCGTCGTGACGGCCGCTTCATCGAGCGCGTCGGCTTCTACAACCCGGTCGCCACGAAGGGCGAATCGCTGCGTATCGCTCAGGACCGCCTGACGTACTGGCAAGGCGTTGGCGCGCAACTGTCGCCGACCGTCCAGCGTCTCGTGAAGGAAGCGCAAAAGGCGCAACCGGCTGCCTAACATGGCGCGGTGTGCCGGTCGTGCCGGCTGCAAGGAGCATTGATGTCCGGTCACGATTCCGGTAACGCAAGGCGCGGGCGAGCGTCGTTTGGCGCATTCGTCCGCAAGCCGGTCGAGCGCGACACTGTCGCGAGCGCCGGTACGGCTGCCGAGCAGGGCAGTCTCGAAGCGGTGCAAGCCTGGCCCGACGATGCTGTCGAGGTCGGGGCAGTGGTCGACGCCTACGGCCTGAAAGGCTGGGTCAAGGTGGCGACGCATGCCGACGCCGGTCGCGGCGGCGATGCGCTGCTCACGGCGCGCCGCTGGTGGCTGGAACGGGGTGGGGAGCGGTTGTCCGCCCGCATCCTGCAGTCGAAGACGCACGGCGACACGGTCGTCGCGCATACCGCGGGTGTCAGCGACCGCGATGCCGCACTGGCTTTGCGCGGCTTTCGCGTGTTCGTGCGCCGGGAAGATTTCCCGGCATTGGCCGCGGACGAATTCTATTGGGTCGACCTGATCGGCCTCGAGGTCGTCAACGAGCAATCGGTGGCGCTCGGGACGGTGAGCGGGATGATCGACAACGGCGTGCATTCGATCATGCGCGTCGAGTATCCGGCAGTCGGCAAGGATGGTCGGCCGACCACCGACGAGCGGCTGATTCCGTTCGTCGGCGTCTACGTCAAGACGGTGGATCAGGCGGCACGTCGCATCGTCGTCGACTGGGAAGCCGATTACTAATGAACCAGGTTACGGAGAGCGCGGTGCAGTTCGACGTCGTCACGCTCTTTCCCGAAATGTTCCGCGCGCTGACCGACTGGGGAATCACCAGCCGGGCCGTGAAGCAGGAGCGCTTCGGGCTGCGCACCTGGAATCCGCGTGATTTCACGACGGACAACTACCGCACGGTCGACGATCGTCCGTACGGCGGCGGTCCGGGCATGGTGATGCTGGCCAGGCCGCTCGAGGCCGCGATCGGTGCTGCGAAAGCCGCGCAGGCGGAGCAGGGCGTCGCGAGCACGCGGGTGGTGATGATGTCGCCACAAGGTGCGCCGTTCACGCATGAACGTGCGGTGCGGATGGCGCAGGAGCCTGGTGTCATCGTGCTGTGCGGTCGCTACGAGGCGATCGATCAGCGTCTGCTCGACCGTTGTGTCGACGAGGAAATCAGCCTCGGCGATTTCGTTCTGTCCGGCGGCGAACTGCCGGCGATGGCGATGATGGATGCCGTCGTGCGCCTGTTGCCCGGCGTGCTGAACGATGCGCAGTCGGCCGTGCAGGACAGCTTCGCCGACGGGCTGCTCGATTGCCCGCATTACACGCGCCCCGAGGAATACGAGGGAATGCGCGTGCCGGACGTGCTGCTCGGCGGGCATCATGCCGAGATCGAGAAGTGGCGGCGGCAGGAAGCATTGAAGAATACGTTGCGGAAGCGGCCGGACCTGATCGTCCGGGCGCGCCGCGAGAAGTTGCTGAGTCGTGCCGACGAGGCGTGGCTTGCGAACCTCGCACGCGAAGCGAAGAACGCCTCTTGAGGCGGCGTCGCGGACGGGAAATGGCGGTGCCGTGCATGTGTGTGCGGTGCCTGATGTGAATCCATCCTCTATCGGGGCCAGGCCTGGAAACGGGCGGGTGCAAACGCCGACAAGATGGCATAAGGAGTCAGTAATGAATCTGATCGCAAAACTTGAGCAGGAAGAGATCGAGCGCGCGCTCGCCGGCAAGACGATCCCCGATTTCGCCCCGGGCGACACGGTGATCGTGAACGTGAACGTGGTTGAAGGTAACCGCAAGCGCGTTCAGGCTTACGAAGGCGTCGTGATCGCGATTCGCAACCGCGGCCTGAACTCGAACTTCATCGTCCGCAAGATCTCGTCGGGCGAAGGCGTCGAGCGTACGTTCCAGACGTACTCGCCGCTGCTGGCGAGCATCGTCGTGAAGCGTCGCGGTGATGTGCGTCGTGCGAAGCTGTACTACCTGCGCGAGCGTTCGGGCAAGTCGGCTCGTATCAAGGAAAAGCTGGTGTCGAAGGATCGCGCCGCAGCAGCTTCCCAAGAGTAAGAGCTGTAAGGAAAAAGCACCCACCCGGGTGCTTTTTTCATTCTGGCGCGACAATATGCTCGTTATGTCACGAACACGAGAGCCCCATTGAATCGCCGCCCCATCATTGATCCCGAAGTGCTGCCGGTTGAAGGCACCGGCGCGGGCCTGCCGTCCATCGAGTCCCGCCTGATGACGCCGCCCGGGCTGCGCGCGCGTTTTGCGCGCACGCTCGAATGGAGCGTCGAGCCCGGCGAGGCGCGGCTGCAGGAGGGCGTCGACCCGCGCAGCGCCGCCGTCCTCATCCCGCTCGTCGTTCGCGAGAGCGGCCTCACCGTGCTGCTGACCCAGCGCGCCGATCACCTGAACGACCATGCCGGGCAGATCAGCTTCCCCGGCGGCCGTCGCGAGCCGTTCGATCGCGATGCGACGGCAACCGCGTTGCGCGAGGCGAAGGAAGAAATCGGACTGGCCGCCGAGCCGGTGGAGATTCTCGGTGCGCTGCCCGACTACCTGACGGGGACCGGTTTCTGCGTGACGCCCGTCGTGGCGCTCGTGCATCCGCCGTTCACCGTGCAGGCCGACACGTTCGAAGTCGCCGAGATTTTCGAGGTGCCGCTCGCGTTCCTGATGAGCCCCGCGAACCACCAGGTGCGCGTGTTCCGCTGGGAAGGCGGCGAGCGTCGTTTTTTTGCGATGCCCTATCCCAGTGGCGAATCAGCCGGGCATTACTTCATCTGGGGCGCAACTGCCGGCATGTTGCGCAATCTCTACCGCTTTTTGGCAGCCGGCTGACTTCCCGCGCTGTGCGGCGCGCGCGGCCGGCCGCCGGGCGATCGCATCGTCAGCCATGCGTCGCTTACGCTGTGCTATCGTTATGCAAAAAATGACATAACTCCGAAGACGGCGCACGCATGACTTTCTTTTCGGTTCTCCTCGCTCTCATCATCGAACAGGTCCGCGCGTTGTCGCCGAGCAATCCGGTGTTCGCGCTGTTCCAGTTTCACGCGGAAACCGTCGCGCATGGCCTCGACGCCGGCAAGCAAAAGCATGGCGTGCTCGCATGGCTCGCGGTCGTGCTGCCGTGGGTGTTGATCGTCGCGCTGATCTACTTCCTGCTGTACAAGGTGAGCTTCGTGCTGGCGTTCATCTGGAACGTCGCCGTCGTGTATTTCACGCTCGGTTTTCGCCAGTTCAGCCACTACTTCACCGATATCCATCTCGCGCTCAACAACGACGACGTGCCGCGCGCGCGTGAAATCCTGCACGAGTGGACGGGCCTCGACACGGTCGACATGCCGGTCGGCGAAATCGTCCGTCATACGCTGATTCATGCGGTCGTTGCGTCGCATCGTCACGTGTTCGGCGTGTTCTTCTGGTACGTGCTGCCGATCGGTCCGGCCGGCGCCGTGCTGTACCGCATCTCCGAATATCTCGCGCGCAGCTGGTCGACGCCGGGCGACGATCGCACGGCCGCGTTCTCGACGTTCGCGCAGCGCGCGTTCTTCGTGATCGACTGGATTCCGTCGCGGCTGACCGCGCTCGGTTTCGCGATCGTCGGCAACTTCGAGGACGCGATCTACGCGTGGCGCAATCACACGCGCCAGTGGCCCGACCCGAACGACGGCGTGCTGCTCGCGGCCGGTAGCGGCGCGCTCGGCGCGCGCCTCGCGGGGCCGCTCGCGGAACCATCGAGCCTCGACGCGCTGGCGGTTGGCGACAGCGGTCCGTTGACGGTCGGTGACGATTGCACGCCGCGCACGCTGCAGTCCGCAGTCGGCCTGGTGTGGCGCGCCGTGATCCTGTGGATGATCCTGCTGTTGATGCTGACGCTGGCCGTCTGGGTATCGTGACGCGGCAGCGCAGTGCGCGACGAAACGAAAAGGCCGGCTTCATGCCGGCCTTTTTGCTGTGTGTGACCCATTCGCTCAGTCGTCGAGCGGATCGCGTATGGCGCCACATTGCCAGCAGGCGGTGAACTGGGCCTCGAGCGCCTCGCCGCACTGACGGCAGCGCCACGGCGCGGCGCCGGCCGACGGGCCGTGCGACGCGGCATCGAGAAGCCGCCGCGCGAGCGCATCGTCGCGCTCGTCGTCGAGCCACAGCTCGGGCGTGCACGCGTCGGCGGGCAGGCCGCCGAGCGCACCGGTCGCGTAGCAGTTGTGCAACTCGCAGCCGATGCCGGCCACCTGCAGCACGTTCGCCCAATGCTGCGCGGTGGCGAGATCGGGGGCCTTGAAACGCATCGCGGCTCCTGTCGGTGAAGGCCGGGCGGGGCACCGGCCGTCTTCTGCCCGCCGCGGTCAGCGGACGATCTGGCTTGCCTCGTGCACGAGCTGTGCGTAAAGCGCATGCCGCGACGGTGCAATTCGGCCGTCGGCGACGGCCTCGAGAATCGCGCAGCCCGGCTCGTGCAGATGATGGCAATTATAGAAACGGCAGTCCGCGAGCAGCGGGCGGAATTCCGGGAACGCGCGCTCGAGGCGGCCTTCCGTCAGGTGGTAGAGGCCGAATTCCTGGAAACCCGGCGAATCGATCAGCGCGCCGCCGCCGTCGAGCGGGTAGAGGCGCGTGAACGTCGTCGTGTGGCGGCCGCTGTTGAGCGCGGCCGAGATTTCGCGGGTCGCGGCCTCGGCATCGGGCACGAGCAGGTTCACGAGCGTCGACTTGCCCATTCCGGACTGGCCGAGCAGGATGGTCGAATGGCCGGCCAGATGCGGCATCAGCTGCGCACGCGCATCGTCGGGCGCGCCCTTCACCGACAGCTCGAGCACGTCGTAGCCGAGCGCGCGGTAGGGCGCGAGGCGCTCGCGGGCGACCGGCAGCGCGGCCTCGACGTCGATCTTGTTCAGCACGACGAGCGGCTTCAGTTCGTTCGCTTCGGCTGCGATCAGTGCGCGACCGAGCAGGTCCTCGCTGAAATAGGGCTCGGTCGCGAGCACGATCAGCAGCTGGTCGAGGTTGGCCGCGAACAGCTTCGACTTGAACTGGTCGGAGCGGTACAGCAGGTTGCGCCGCTCGCCGATCTCGACGATCACGCCCTGGTCGGCCGACGCCTGCTCGTATACGACGCGGTCGCCGACCGCGATCTCGCTTTTCTTGCCGCGCGGGAAGCACTGCAGCATCGGGCCGCCGTCGTCGGGCGCGACGATGTAGTGGCGGCCGTGCGCCGCGATCACGCGGCCTTCGACACGCGGCGCGCCCGACGCGCGCGGGGCCGGCTTGCGGGAGGTCGGCCGGCTCATGCGTGCTGCATCAGGCGGTCGATCCGCTGCGACGCGGGCGGATGCGAGTAGTAGAAGGCCGTGTAGACGGGGTCCGGCGTGAGCGTCGACGCGTTGTCCTCATAAAGCTTCACGAGCGCGCTGACGAGATCGTGCGCGTCGGTCTGGCTGGCCGCGAACGCGTCGGCCTCGAATTCGTGCTTGCGCGACGTCAGGCTGCTGAACGGAGTTGCAAAGAACAGGAACACGGGGATCGCGAGGAAGAACAGCACGAGCGCGGCGCCCGCGTTGCTCGTGTCGAGCGACGGCGTGACGCCGAGCCCCGTATAGAACCAGGTGCGCTGCGCGAGCCAGCCGAGCAGCGCGAGCAGCACGAGGCTCAGCACGAACGACACGAGCATCCGCTTCATCACGTGGCGGCGCTTGAAGTGGCCGAGCTCGTGCGCGAGCACGGCCTCGATTTCCTGGCCCGTCAGCCGCGCGAGCAGCGTGTCGAAGAACACGATCCGCTTCGATGCGCCGAAGCCCGTGAAGTACGCGTTGCCGTGCGCGGAACGGCGGCTGCCGTCCATCACGAACAGGCCCTTCGCCGCGAAGCCGCACCGTTTCATCAGCAACTCGATGCGCGTGCGCAGCGCTTCGTCCTTCAGCGGTTCGAACTTGTTGAAGATCGGCGCGATGAAGGTCGGATAGATCAGCAGCACGAGCATCTGGAACGCGACCCAGACGATCCAGGTCCACAGCCACCACAGGCTGCCGGCCTGGTTCATCAGCCACAGCACGACGAACAGCAGCGGCAGGCCGAGCACGGCGCCGAGCAGCGTGTTCTTCAGCATGTCGGTGAAGAACAGGCGCTTGGTCATCCGGTTGAAGCCGAACCGCTGCTCGATCCCGAACTGGCGGTAATACTCGAACGGCACGTCGATCACGCTCGTGATCGCGAGCACGGCGGCGACGAGCGCGACCTGCTGCCCGTAGCCGCGGCCGAACCAGCCCGTCAGCAGCGTGTCGAGGGCGCCGACGCCACCCAGCAGCGTGAGGCCGACCAGCACGGCCGCGCTGACGACGATCTCGAACATCGCCAGCCGGGTGCGCTCGACCGTGTAGTCGGCCGCACGCTGATGGGCAGTCAATGGAATGGTGGCGCTGAACTGCGCGGGCACGCTGTTGCGATGTGCGGCGACGAAGCGGATCTGCCGCGACGCGAGCCACAGCTTGGTGACGACCATCGCGAGCACGGCGATCGCGAACAGCAGGGTGAACGAAAAGGGTGACATCGAAGGCGCCAAAGGGTTCTATGCGAGAATTATATGTTCTTGCGGACCGGGCCCGCTCACGCGATGCCGGCCGCCCGGGCGGCGCCATGCGCCGTCCGCCATTTTCCAGGATGACTCATGACCGATACCGCCGCTTCCGCCAGCCAGTCCGCGCTCGTGCGCAACGAGTTGAACCTCGTCTGGCTCGACATGGAGATGACCGGCCTCGACCCGGATAACGACCGCATCATCGAAATCGCGGTCGTCGTGACCAACTCGACGCTCGACATCGCGGTGGAAGGCCCCGTGTTCGCGATCCACCAGAGCGACGAAACGCTCGCGAAGATGGACGACTGGAACAAGTCGACGCACGGCCGTTCGGGGCTGATCGACCGCGTGCGCGCGTCGACCGTGACCGAGGCGGACGCCGCCGCGCAGTTGCAGGCGTTCCTCTCGCAGTACGTGTCGCCCGGCAAGTCGCCGATGTGCGGCAACTCGATCTGCCAGGATCGCCGCTTCATGGCGCGCTGGATGCCGGAATTCGAACGATTCTTCCACTACCGCAACCTGGACGTCAGCACGCTCAAGGAGCTGTGCCGCCGCTGGCAGCCGGCGATCTACAAGGGCTTCCAGAAGCGTGCGATGCACACGGCGCTCGCGGACATCCACGAGTCGATCGACGAACTGAAGTACTACCGCGAGCATTTCCTGATTCCGGCCGCGTCGGCGCCGGCAGGCGAGTCCGCGCCGGCCGCCTGAGCGGGCCGGCACGCGCTCAGCGTGGCGCGCGCTGCGCGCTCTTCGGCCGGAACGCCGCGACCACCGCGGCGTCGGTCTCGATGTACGGGCCGCCGATCAGGTCGATGCAGTAGGGCACCGCCGCGAAGATGCCGGGCACGGTCGACTTGCCGTCGGCGTCGCGCAGCCCTTCGAGCGTTTCCCGGATCGACTTCGGCTGGCCGGGCAGGTTGATGATCAGCGCCGCGTGGTCGGCCGTCTCGCGAATCACCGCGACCTGCCGCGACAGGATCGCGGTCGGCACGAAATTCAGGCTGATCTGCCGCATCTGTTCGCCGAATCCAGGCATTTCCTTCGTCGCCACGGCCAGCGTGGCTTCCGGCGTCACGTCGCGCCGCGCCGGGCCGGTGCCGCCCGTCGTCAGCACCAGATCGCAGCCGGCGACGTCGACGAGTTCGGCCAGCGTGGCGGAGATCGTCGGCGCGTCGTCCTGGATCAGCCGGGTTTCGGCGCGCCATGGCGAGCGCAGCGCGCCGGCGAGCCATTCCTGGAGTGCCGGGATGCCCTTGTCCTCGTAGATGCCCGTGCTGGCGCGGTCGCTGATTGACACGAGGCCGACCACGAGTTCGTCCGGGTGGTTACGCTTCGTCGTCATGGTCGTCTCCGGCGTCGTCCGGCGCTTCGTCTGCCTCCGCCTCGTCGGTGCCGCTCGCGGTCTTGATCCACTGGAACAGCTCGCGGAAATAGCGCGGCGGCTTGCCTTGCTGCGCTTCCTTGCGCGCGTTGCGGATCAGCGTGCGGCCTTCCTGGATGTCGGCTTCGGGGTGCTGGCGGAGGAACTCGGTCAGCGCGTCGTCGTTCGCGAGCAGCCGTTCGCGCGTGCGCTCGATCCAGTGCAGGCGGGCGGTCGCGGCCTTGTTCACGCCTCGCTGGGCGTCGAGCGCGGTGCGCAGCGCAGCCGTTTCGTCGTCGGTCAGCGAGCGCATCACGCGGCCGACGTACTGGAGCTGGCGGCGCTTGCCTTCGTGGTCGGTGATCCGGCGTGCCTCGCGCACGGCGTCCGCGAGGTCCTCGGGCATCGGCATGCGCTTGAGCGCGTCCTTCGGCAGGTCGACCAGGGCCTGGCCGAGCTCCTGCAGCGCGTGCATCTCGCGTTTCAACTGGGATTTGCTGGGGCGATCGTAGCCATTGCCGGCGTCGTCGTCGGCGTGCTCGATCGGCTGGATTCGGGTTTTGCGTGTCATGGGCGGCATTGTATCGCGGCGCGGACGCCCCAAGCTTGTCGGTATATGGCCCCGGACCTTGCTATGATCGCGGGATACGCAACATTTTGACCATGCGGGCGGATCGCCCGCCACCGGATATCACGACGATGGCAGCCAATCTCGACGTACAAGCGCGCTATTTCCCGCACACGCAGGACCAGCTCAAAGAAATTGCCTCGGACATCCTTCGCCATGCGAAGGCGCTCGGCGCGACGGACGCCGCGACCGAAATCTCCGAAGGCGACGGCCTGTCGGTGTCGGTACGCCGCGGCGAGGTCGAGACGATCGAACACAACCGCGACAAGATGGTCGGCGTGACGGTGTTCATCGGCAAGAAGCGCGGCAACGCGAGCACGTCGGATTTCTCGCCGGCCGCGATCAAGGATACCGTCGCCGCCGCGTACAACATCGCGCGCTTCACGGCCGAGGACGACGCGGCCGGCCTCGCCGAGGCCGAACTGCTCGAAACCGACCCGCGCGACCTCGACCTCTATCACCCGTGGGCGCTGACGGCCGACGAGGCCGTCGAGCTCGCCCGCCGCGCGGAGGACGCCGCGTTCGCGGTCAGCCCGCAGATCCGCAACTCGGAAGGCGCGAGCGTGTCGGCGCAGCATTCGCAGTTCGTGCTCGCGACGTCGCGCGGTTTCCTCGCCGGCTACCCGTACTCGCGCCACTACATCGCGTGCGCGCCGATCGCGGGCACCGGCCGCCACATGCAGCGCGACGACTGGTATTCGTCGAAGCGCAGCGCGGTCGATCTCGCGGCGCCGGAAGCCGTCGGGCGCTATGCAGCCGAGCGTGCGCTGGCGCGGATGGGCGCGCGCCGTCTCGACACCCGCAAGGTGCCCGTGCTGTTCGAGGCACCGCTCGCGGCCGGCCTGCTCGGCGCATTCGTGCAGGCCGTCAGCGGCGGCGCGCTGTACCGCAAGACGTCGTTCCTCGTCGACAGCCTCGGCAAGCCGGTGTTCGCACCGCACGTGCAGGTCGTCGAGGATCCGCACGTGCCGCGCGCGATGGGCAGCGCGCCGTTCGACGAGGAAGGCGTGCGCACGCGTGCGCGCAGCGTCGTCAACGACGGTGTCGTCGAAGGTTACTTCCTGTCGACCTATTCGGCGCGCAAGCTCGGCACGCAGACCACCGGCAACGCGGGCGGCTCGCACAACCTCGCGCTGCGCAGCTCGAACACGCAGCCGGGCGACGATTTCGACGCGATGCTGAAGAAGCTCGGCACGGGCCTGCTGCTGACCGAGCTGATGGGACAGGGCGTGAACTACGTGACCGGCGACTATTCACGCGGCGCGGCCGGCTTCTGGGTCGAGAACGGCGTGATCCAGTATCCGGTCGAGGAAATCACCGTCGCGAGCACGCTGCAGGAGATGTTCCGGCATATCGTCGCGATCGGCGCGGATTCGATCGTGCGCGGTACGAAGGAAACGGGCTCGGTGCTGATCGAGCAGATGACGATCGCCGGGCAGTAAGCGGCGCGGCATCGGCCGCCAGGAAACGAAAAGCCCGACCGGCGTTCATGAGCCGGTCGGGCTTTTTTGTCGCGTGCCGCGTGCCGAGTGTCAGCCGCGCTTGCGCTCGTACACGACGAACGCATAGCCGAACGTATTGGGCGTGGCGGCCTGGTGCGGGTCGCGCGAGACTTCGCGCCAGTGCGCGGGATCGGGCGCCGGGAACGACGCATCGCCGTCGAAGTCGGCATCGATCTCGGTGACGACCAGCTTGTCGGCGAGCGCGAGGCCTTCCGCATAGAGTTGTGCGCCGCCGATCAGGAATGCTTCGGGCGCGCCGTCGCGCGCGGCGAGCGCGAGCGCGTCGGCGAGCGACGTGACCGTGTCGCAGCCGTCGAAGCGGCGCGCTGCGTCGCGCGTGACGACGATATTGCGGCGGCCCGGCAACGGCCGGCCGATCGACTCGTGGGTCTTGCGGCCCATCACGATCGGCGCGCCCATCGTCGTGCGCTTGAAGAACGCGAGGTCCTCGGGAAGTTTCCAGGGCAACTGGTTGTCGCGGCCGATGATGCCGTTGCGGGCGCGCGCGACGATCAGGGTCAACGTCGTCATGAAGATCGGGGGAAGAGGAGAACCGGAATGGCGCCGATTCTACCGGAATGGCGGCGCGAGACCGCGCCGGGGCGGATGCGCGGGCGTAGGTGCGGCGTTTGCTCCGTGATGTCCTGAATAAAAAGAGTGCCCGCCGGGGGACGGACACAAAAAACGGTTCGCGTCGCGAAGTCGACGCTGCAGGAAACGACCTGCGCCGTTCATTTTATTCTGCAATCCTCATCGATTAGGCAGCATGATGGAGTCATGTGCGGATTATTGATGCATGCGGTTCCCTGCGGTTCCTTCCATCGCATGCTGCGCGTTGCCGGGGAGCGCCACAGGAATCGGTATCGGCAGCCGGGCCGGCGGGACGAGCTCGTCCCACAGCGTCACCGACGACTTGTCTGACGAACGCGCTCGCGGCGCGGCGACGGGCATGATGCGGAAGCGGTGGTCCTGTTGCATGCGCGGCGCGTTATCGGCAAGCGGCATCGCGCGTTCGGGCCTCGTGCTTTCTTCCGAGCGTGCCGGCATGAAGTGGCAGGCGAGTGCGAATGCAATCGTCATCTGCACACAAGACTGCAAAAAAACTGTTCGCATGGCCGCCTTCTCCCGATCCGTTACGCGTTCAGCGAAATGCATGCCATCGGGCGAAGCGCATTGCCGCGTCTGCGATTTGCGGGGAAGCGTCGTGACTTGCGATCGAAAACGCCGGGAAATGTTTCAGGCGTGAAACGAGGGGGCTCGGGAATACTGCGGATTCAATCGATACGCGTCAAGGATGAAAATTTGCGCGTGTGTCGATGCAGGTACGCGTCGCTGCGCGTTTCTATGTGCAGACGATTGATCAACGTCGACCACTGAGCGATTCGACCGTTCGCTCATCCGCGCTGCAATCGGTTTGTCGTATTCGGCGCCTATAACTAAGCTGTCTTGATCAAAAAAATAACTGGACGCGAGATGAGCGCCATCATGCGAGGCCTGTCGTCGCCGCGCATCGGCATGGCGAATCGAGCCGCTTCGGCTGACCCGGTTCGATCCTTTTGCACGCGACTTGGCGTGTACGGCAATCGTTAGACGGTTGATGAACGGGGTGAGCATATGGGAGCCGAGCAGCGGCATGTGATCTACTTCTCGCGCGAGCCGAACGACGCGTTGCGCGGGCATTTCGACGAATGCGGGTGGCGCGTCGATCTTGCGGAAAGCGCACGCGACGTGCGGCGTGTCGTGCAGCACGGCGTGGCAACGGCCGGCCTGCTCGATTTCTCGCCGGGTTTTCGGCCCGCGGATTTGCGCGAACTCGAAGCGTGTCTGAGCATCCAGCACATCGGCTGGATCGCGGCGACCCGGCGCGGCCAATTGCAGGACGCGACGCTGCGGCATCTCATTCGTGACTATTGCTTCGACTACGTCACGATGCCGTACGAGGCGGCGCGCATCGTCGAGACCATCGGCCACGCGCACGGCATGATCGCGCTGACCGAGCCGGTAGCCGCACCCGTCGGTGCCGGACGCGCCGAAGGCGAGATGGTCGGCACCTGCGACGCGATACTCGGGCTGTTCAGGACGATCCGGCGCGTGGCGACGACCGATGCGCCGGTGTTCATCTCCGGCGAATCGGGTACCGGCAAGGAACTGACGGCCGTGGCGATCCACGAGCGCTCGGCGCGCGCGCAAGCGCCGTTCGTCGCGATCAATTGCGGTGCGATTCCGTCGACGCTGCTCCAGGCCGAACTGTTCGGCTATGAGCGCGGCGCGTTTACGGGCGCGAACCAGCGCAAGATCGGCAGGGTCGAGGCCGCGAACGGCGGCACGCTGTTTCTCGACGAGATCGGCGACCTGCCGCTCGAGAGCCAGGCGAGCCTGCTGCGGTTCCTGCAGGAAGGCAAGATCGAACGGCTCGGCGCGCATGTATCGGTGCCGGTCGACGTGCGCGTGATCTGTGCGACGCACGTGGACATGGAAGCGGCGCTGCGCGAAGGGCGGTTCCGCGAGGACCTGTTTCATCGGCTGTGCGTGTTGAAGATCGAGGAGCCGCCGCTGCGCGCACGCGGCAAGGATATCGAACTGCTGGCGCGCCACATGCTCGAGCGTTTCAAGGGGGATGCGCATCGCCGCCTGCGCGGCTTCTCGCCGGACGCGATCGCCGCGCTGTACGGCTATTCGTGGCCGGGCAACGTGCGCGAGCTGATCAATCGCGTGCGCCGCGCGATCGTGATGTCGGAGGGCCGGATGATTACCGCGGCCGATCTCGAACTCAACGAATTCGCGGTACTGGCGCCCGTCTCGCTCACCGAGGCGCGCGAAGCGGCCGAACGGCAGGTGATCGAGCAGGCGCTGCTGCGTCACCGCGGCCGGTTTGCCGACGCGGCGCGCGAACTGGGCGTGTCGCGCGTCACGCTGTACCGGCTGATGTGCGCGCATGGCATGCGCGATCGCGGCGACCCGCTGGGCGGGTTTTCGGCACCGTTGCCGGAGGTTCAGCATCACGCTTGCTAGAATTGGCGGGTAACGGTCGCCCTCGCGGCCGAAGGAACCCGCATGAAACAGTACCTCGACCTCGTTCGCACCATCCTCGACACCGGCACCTGGCAGGAGAACCGCACGGGCATCCGCACCATCAGCATGCCCGGTGCGATGCTGCGGTTCGACCTGCAGCAAGGTTTCCCGGCGGTCACGACCAAGAAGCTCGCGTTCAAGTCCGCGATCGGCGAACTGGTCGGTTTCCTGCGCGCATCGCGCAGCGCGGCCGATTTCCGCGCGCTCGGCTGCAAGGTGTGGGACGCGAACGCGAACGACAACGCACAGTGGCTCGCGAACCCGTACCGCCAGGGCGTCGACGATCTGGGTGACGTGTACGGCGTGCAATGGCGCCAGTGGCCCGGCTACAAGGTGCTCGACGCGGGCGCCGAGGCGCAGATCGCCGACGCGACGCGCCGCGGTTTCCGGATCGTCACGCGCTTCGACGAGGACGGGGTGCCGAAGGTGCTGCTGTACAAGGCAATCGACCAGCTGCGCCAGTGTCTCGACACGATCATGGAGAACCCGGCCGACCGCCGCATCCTGTTTCACGCATGGAATCCGGCCGTACTCGACCAGATCGCGCTGCCCGCATGCCATCTGCTGTACCAGTTCCTGCCGAACGTCACGAAGCGCGAGATTTCGCTGTGCCTGTACATCCGCAGCAACGATGTCGGGCTCGGCACGCCGTTCAACCTGACGGAAGGGGCCGCGCTGCTGTCGCTCGTCGGCCGGCTGACGGGCTACACGCCGCGCTGGTTCACGTACTTCATCGGTGACGCGCACATCTACGAGAACCAGCTCGACATGCTGCAGCAGCAGCTCACGCGCGAGCCGTACGACAGCCCGCGGCTCGAAATTGCCGAGCGCGTGCCGGACTATGCGAAGACCGGTGTTTATGCGCCCGAATGGCTCGAGCAGATCGAGCCGTCGGATTTCTCGCTTGTCGGCTACCGTCACCATGAGCCGCTGACCGCGCCGATGGCGGTCTGAGCCCGGCCTGCGACGGCGGCGGGTGAGGCGACCCGCGCCAGGCAGCATGAAGAAGGCCCGACCGGCACTCGCCGGGTCGGGCCTTGCCGTTTCAGCGGTCGGGTTACTGGTGGCGCCGCTCGTCGTGGCCGCCGGGCGGCGGATTGCCCGGGTGCGGCGCCTCGACGTGCGGCGCCGGTTGCGGCCGCGGTTCCATGCGCGGCGCGGGCATGGACGGCCGCGGTTCCATGTGCGGCGCGGGCATCGACGGCCGCGGCTCCATGCGCGGGGCCTGCGGCTGCGGTCGCGGCATGTCATGCACGGCGGGCGCGGGCGGACGGTACTCGTTCACGTGCGCCGGCGCGACTTCGCGGCGCGGTGCCGGTTGCGCGAATTCGGGGCGCGGTTGCGGTGCCGGAGCGGTCCGCTCGGGCCGCGGCTGCGCATGCTGGGCCGGTGCCGCGAAATCGGGGCGCGGACTCTGCTGCGGAATCTGCGCGGTCATGTCGAGTCGCGGTTGCGGCAACGCGCGCGGCGTTTCCTGCCGACGGCCGGGCTGCGTACCGGGCGTGGCTTCCGGATGCGGGACCGGCGCCGCGCTGCGCACGGGCGGCAGCGCGTTCTGTCCGGCTGCGTGGAGTGCCGTCGGCGGCGTCGGGCGCTGACGCTCCATCGGCGTGTGCGGCTGCATCCACGCGGGCGCGGGCGCCGCGGCCGCATGCGTGTTGTCGCGCCCGGCCGGCTCGTTGGCGGCCGCCGGCGGATGCGGGACGCCATTTCCGGGACTCAACGCCTGATGCGGAGCCGGATGGCCCGGCGCCTGCGGCATCGCACCGTTGGCGAAGCGCGGCGCATTGGGGGCTTCGCCGTTCATCGGTCGTGCGCCGTTCGCCACGACCGGCATCGGCGCACCAGGCCGCGCGACCTGGGCCGGTGCCGGCTGGCCGTCGCGTGGTGCGTGCGCCGGTTGCACGACGGGACCGTGCGGATTCACGAGCTGCACGTTGCGCATCGCCCACGCACCGGCTTTCGGGTTGCCCGGAACGCGGACGGGGCGCGCCTGGTAGTCGGCCGGCACGCTCGTCCTCGCGACCGGTGCGCCTGCACCCGGCACGTGCTGGCCCTGCCGGGCGAGATGCGCGGCCGCCTGGTCACGATAGGCGGCCGGCACGGCCGGATTGCGCGTCGCGACGAACGTGTGCTGTCCGAGCGCCGCCGGCGGACGGTAGCTGGCCGTGCGCAGTCCGCCGGTCAAGCTCTGGCGTACCGGCGCAATGCCGGGCGTGCCCGGCATCACGTGCGCGTTGCGCCACTGCTGCGGATCGACGCGTTGCGCGAAGTGCGCGACCGGCTGGCCGTGCACGAACGCGGACGCCGGCACGGCCGTGATCGCATGCGGCGCGCGGAAATTCACGTACGTCTTGTTGATGTTCGTGATGTTCGTGATGTTGGTGATGTTCGTCACGTTCACGGTCTTGTTGACCGTCACGTTGTTGACCACGATGTTCCGGTTTACGCGATCGTAGTAATGCGGGCTCCAGCCGCCCCAGCCGGGATGCCAGGGTTCGCCCGGACCGAGTGCGAACCATGCGCAGCCGGCCGCCGCGACGCCGCCGACCGTCAGCGCGACGCTCCAGTCTGGACCGCCGCCGCCGCCCACGAAGGCGACGAGCGCCGGCGCGTAGACGGGCGGCTGGCTGACGACCATCGGGCCGGGCACCCACGCCCAGCTGTCGTCGACATAGGCCCAGCGGCCGTAGTGATACGGCGCGAAGCCCCACGGCGCATCGTCGACCCAGGTCCAGCCCCACGGCGCCTGCCAGATCCAGTGACCGTCGTGATACGGCGCCCAGTCGGCGGGCGTGTCGTTCGGCACCCAGACCTCGCCGTAATTCGGGGTTTCGCGCCACGTGCCGTTCGCGTCGAGATCCTGATAGCCGGGCACGTCGCGCGATACGTAGCGGGCCGACACCGAGCGCTGCTCGGCCGCATCGCGGCCGGCGGCCCACTGGTCGAGCGCATCGAGAGCCGGCGCGGCCGATTGCTGCGCGACCTGCAGGTCGGTGCCGGTGAACACGACCTGCTGTCCGGGCGACAGCGGATACTGCCCGTTGCTGCCGTAGACGGTCGCGCTGCCGCTGCGCACGGTGACCGTCGTGCTTGCGCCATTCGGCGCGACGTCGACGCGAAAGTCGCCCGGGCCCGAGATGCCGAGCGCGAGATTGGGCGTGTCGATTTCGTACGACCCGCCGGACGGCAGATCGCGCACGTGCGTCGATACGGTGCCGAGCCCGACCTTCAGCTGCGTCGTGGTGTCGTCGAGGTTGAGCACCGACAGGCTCGTCGATTCGCCGAGTCGCACCGCGGTCGAGCCGATGTGCAGTTCCGAGCGCGCGCCGGCATCGTTCCACAACTGGTCGCCGGTCGTCAGCGGCCGGTTCACGGCGGCGTACGACCACGTATCGGTGCCGGCGGGCTCCGTCGTCACGGCACCCGACTTGTAGTTGAGCCGCGCGACGCGGCTCGGCGGATCGCCGCCCGACTGCCGGGCGGCGGCCGCATACGCGGCGGCCTCGGTCGTTTGCGCGAATGCGGTGGGCACGGTCGCCAGCGCGGCGAACGCGAGCAGCGTGCAGCGGGCGGTTCGCTTGAGCGTGAACAGGGAAGCCATGATGAGCGTCTTCGTCGTTATCGCGGCGCGTCGATTCGTGCCGTTGAATTCACGATATCCGCTCGGCCTGTTTCAGTGCTCGGTGTTTTGTAAGTCGGATGGCACGCGATGTAACAAAACCTGTCCATCGCGCGCCGTTGTCGTCCCGTCGCAATGTACGCGTCAAGCGGACGTAAGCCAGTCGTCGAAAACCTGCTGTCCGGGCACGGTGACGCGCAGCACGCGCGGCCGTGCGGTGCGCTCGATCCAGCCGTGGGCGCAGAAGCTGTCGAGCAGTGCCGCGCCGAGCGCGCCGCCGAGATGGGGGCGGCGCTCGCTCCAGTCGAGGCAGCCGCATGCGAAGCGGCGGCGGCGCATGCGCTGCTGCGCGACGTCGATGCCCCAGTGCGCGAGCGCCCGGGTGCCGAGCTCGGTGGCTTCGATCGCGTCGCCGTCCGCCTGCAGCCAGCCGCGTGCGGTGAGCCCGTCGAAGATGCGGACCGCGAGTTCGCCGGCCATGTGGTCGTAGCAGGTGCGCGCGTAGCGCAGTTCGGCCGGCACCGCGCGCGACGGCGGCGGCACCGGACGGTTCGGCGCGGCCGCGCGGGCCACGTTCGCGAGCGCCTCGAGCGACGCCGCGATGTCGGCCGACGCGAGCCGGTAGTAGTGGTGCCGGCCGCGCACGTCGAGCGCGAGCAGGCCGCCTTCGGTCAGGCGCGCGAGGTGCGCGCTCGCCGCGGACGGCGACAGCCCCGCGATCATCGTCAGTTCGCCGGCCGGCCGCGCGCTGCCGTCCATCAGCACCCACAGCATCGCGGCGCGCCCCGGATCGGCGATCAGGGCTCCGATTCGGCTCAGGCCCGGAAAGTGGTGGTCGTCTTGATCGGTCATCGTCGTGTCTCGTCAGGCGGAATGACTGCAGTGTAGGTGCTGCGCACATTCGATGTTTCGTGTTCGGGTGAAATGTCGGATGCGGCGGGGCGGTGCGCGACCCGCGGTCGCCGGCCGCGCACGCGTAGAATGGCCGGACGCGGCGGCAGTGGGCCGCCGGATGCGACACGATGCAACGATGAAGACGATTTTCTGCCTGTTGGCCGCCGCGTTCCTTTGCGCGGCCTGTGCGCAGGGCGGTGCAGGCGCCGCCGGCGAGCGGGGCGGCAGCCTCGAGATGTACGGGACGATCGATCAGGGCATCACGGTGCGCCGCTGACGGACGTCGATCGCCAGTGCCGATGCCGGTTCGGCGCACGGCCGCGGCCGGCCGTGCGGCGGGCGCTGCGACGTGTTGCCGCAGTGCAACGTATAATGCGCCGAGTGCCGTACCCCCGCCGCCTGGAGCTACCACGATGTCCCAACCATCCCCCGTACCGGCCGCCCTCGACCGCACCGAAACCGTATTCCGCTTCCTCGCCGAGCCGTCGTCCGTGAACTTCGGCGGCAAGGTGCATGGCGGCGCGCTGATGAAGTGGATCGACGAGGTCGCGTACGCGTGCGCGGCGGTCTGGTCGAGCCGCTATTGCGTGACGGTCAGCGTCGGCAATATCCGCTTCCAGCGTCCGATCCTCGTCGGCAACCTGGTCGAGCTGAAGGCGCGCGTCGTCGCGACGGGCCGCACCAGCATGCACATCCATGTGTCCGTGCACGCCGGCGATCCGAAGGGCGGCGTGCTGCGCCAGACGACCGACTGCCTCGTCGTGTTCGTCGCGGTCGACGAGAACGGCAACCCGGTGCCGGTGCCGCCGTTCGTGCCCGAGACCGACGAGCAGAAGGTGCTCGCGAAGTATGCGGCCGACGTGCGCGCCGCGCTCGACAAGATCGTCGAGATGAAGCCCGAGGAAGTGGCGAAGGGCACCGTCTGACGACAACGGGCGCGGCGTTCGCGCCGCGCCCGTCGCATCATCGCGTCGCCCCCGCGATTACCGCGATCCGATCATTTCCTCGGGGCGCACCCACGCGTCGAATTCCGCCTCGGTCAGGTAGCCGAGCGCAAGCGCGGCGGCCTTCAGCGTCGTGCCTTCCTTGTGCGCCTTCTTCGCGATCTGCGCGGCCTTGTCGTAGCCGATATGCGGGTTGAGCGCCGTCACGAGCATCAGCGATTCGTTCAGCAGCAGATCGATGCGCGCGCGGTTCGGCTCGATGCCCGCCGCGCAGTGGTCGTTGAAGCTCTGCGCGCCGTCGGCGAGCAGCCGCACCGACTGCAGCACGTTGTGCGCGATCATCGGCCGGAACACGTTCAGCTCGAAGTTGCCGCTCGCGCCGCCGACGTTTACCGCGACGTCGTTGCCGAACACCTGGCAGCACAGCATCGTCACGGCTTCCGACTGCGTCGGGTTCACCTTGCCCGGCATGATCGAGCTGCCCGGCTCGTTTTCCGGAATCGACAGTTCGCCGAGCCCGCAGCGCGGCCCGCTCGCGAGCCAGCGGACGTCGTTGGCGATCTTCATCAGGCCGGCCGCGACCGTCTTCAGCGCGCCGTGCGCGAACACCAGCGCGTCGGCGGCCGCCATCACCTCGAACTTGCTCGGCGCGGTCACGAACGGCAGCGTCGTCAGCCGGCCGATCTCGTCGGCGACGCGCACCGCGAACTCCGGATGCGCGTTCAGCCCGGTGCCGACGGCAGTGCCGCCGAGCGCGAGTTCGTACAGGTGCGGCAGCGCCGATTCGACGTGCCGAATGCCCTGGTCGAGCTGCGCGACGTAACCGGAAAATTCCTGCCCGAGCGTGAGCGGCGTCGCGTCCTGCAGGTGCGTGCGGCCGATCTTCACGATATCGGCGAAGGCCTTCGACTTCGCGTCGAGCGTCGCGCGCAGCGTGCGCAGCGCGGGCAGCAGATGGTTGACGATCGCGTACGCGGCCGCGACGTGCATCGCGGTCGGGAACACGTCGTTCGACGACTGGCCGCGGTTCACGTCGTCGTTCGGGTGGACCTTGCGTGCTTCGCCGCGCTCGCCGCCGAGCAGTTCGCTCGCCCGGTTCGCGATCACCTCGTTGAGGTTCATGTTGGTCTGCGTGCCGGAGCCCGTCTGCCACACGGCGAGCGGGAATTCGCGCGGATGCTTGCCCGCGATGATCTCGTCGGCCGCGTCGATGATCGCGCGCGCCTTGTCGTCGGCCAGCACGCCGAGCGACTGGTTCACGGCGGCCGCGGCGCGCTTGACGATCGCGAGCGCGTGGATCAGCTCGGGCGACTGCTTCTCGGTCGAGATCCGGAAATTCTGCAGCGAGCGTTCCGTCTGCGCGCCCCAGAGCCGGTTGGCCGGCACGGCGATCTCGCCGAACGTGTCGCGTTCCATCCGAACTGCTTCGTTCATGATGCACTCCTCTTGGGAAGGGGAAAGGCCGCGCGTCGCGCGGCGTCTGGCGTATCGTGAGGCAGTCGCGCCGCTGGCGCGACGCGTTGGGTCTTCAACCGACAAGCATAGCGCCGGCCGCGATTTTGCGTCGTGTCGTCGCGCTCAGCGCGTCGATGCGACGAGCGATGCGCTCTTCAAATGGAAGCGCCAGGCCATCAGCGCGGCGACGCTCGCGAGGCCGGCCGCGAGCCCCCACCACAGGCCGCGTGCGCCAAGGCCTGCATGGAACGCCAGCCAGTAACCGGTCGGGAAGCCGATGCCCCAGTAGCCGAGGGTCGCCGCGAGCATCGGGATGCGCGTATCGCGCAGTCCGCGCAGCGCGCCCGAGCCGACGGTCTGCATGCCGTCGACGATCTGGAACACCGCGGCAATGCCGAGGAGCGACGCGGCCAGCGACACGGTCGCCGCGTTGGCCGGATCGTCGAGCTGGAGGTACAGGCCGACGATCGCATGCGGCACGACGATCAGCACGAGCCCCGACAGCGACATGAACGCGACGCCGAGGCCGAGCGCGACGAAGCCCGCATGCCGCGCGGCGACCGGCTGGCCGGCGCCGACCCAGTAGCCGACCCGCACGTTGGCGGCCTGGCCGATCGCGAGCGGCACCATGAACGCCACCGACGCGACGTTCAGTGCGATCTGGTGCGCGGCAAGCGACGTCGCGCCGAGCACGCCGATGGTCAGGCCCGTGGCGAGAAACAGCGTCGATTCGACCCCGTACGTGATCGCCACCGGCCAGCCGATGCCGATCAGCTCGCCCATCATCGGCAGTTTCGGGCGGGCGGCGGTCACGAAATGGCGGAACCGCTGGCGGCCGTGCAGCAGCCAGATCAGCGCGAGCGCGGTGAGCCAGATGGTGATGGTCGTCGCGACCGCCGAGCCGAGGAAGCCGAGCCGCGGCAAGCCGAAGGCGCCGTGGATCAGCCCGTAGTTCAGCACGCCGTTCACGCCGACGCCGCCGATCGACACCCACAGCAGCCGCCGTGCGGCGCCGATCGCCGGCAGGAAGGCGCGCATCAGCCCGACGCCGATCAGGCTGCCGAGCGCCGCGAACCGCAGGATGCCGGTGTACTCGCCGACGTGACGCGCGAGCGTGGGCGGCTCGTGGAACATCAGCAGGATCGGCTCGGACAGCGACAGCGCGACGATCGCCGGAATCGCGAGCAGCACGGACAGCACGAAGCCGGTCCAGTAGATGTGCGGCACGCGGTGTTCCGCCTGCGCGCCGCGCGCATGCGCGACGCTCACGCTGACCGACGACAGCACACCCTGCAGCACGGTCACGATGACGAAGAAGAAGTTCGCGCCGAGGCCGCCCGCCGCGAGCGAATCGGGGCCGAGCGAGCCGAGCAGCACCGTGTCGGTGACGCTCATCGCCATTTGCGAGAGTTGTGCGATCGCGAGCGGTGCGGCGAGGCGCGCGGTATCGGCGGCATGACTGGACAGCGACGGCGGCGCGGCGGCCGTCCGCGTAAGACCGGAATGCGACATGGAATGGGCGCTCGCGCGGGTGCGGGCCCGCGCTGTCTGTATTTATTTTGAGAGACGGCTAGCTTACGGCTTTATTCGAACGGTGTCGAACGCGCGCGCCGATGGCCATGTCACGGTGAGGGGGAACCGCTATGCGTCGTGAACCGCGATCCGCGTATCGCCGAACAGCACGACCTGGCCCGCGCGGATCTTGCAGGTCTTGCGCAGTTCGACCACGCCGTCGACTTTCACCGCGCCGGACGCGACGAACATCTTCGCGGTGCCGCCGCTGTCGGCGAGGCCGGTGATCTTGAGAAGGTTGTGCAGCTCGACGTACTCGCCGGTCAGCGTGAAATCCAGGTTGGGCATGACGAAGGAGGCGCGCGACGCGCGGGAGGAATCGCCCCGCATCATACGGCACTGCGGGCCCGCGCGCGAGTGCGGCCGCGCGCGCATGTTTGCGCCCCGTAGCTGTTAAGGACTGTGAGCGATTCGTCAGCAAATGAAACGGTGGGTAACAGTCTGAGAGATTCGAGAACCGGCCGTGCCGCCCGCGGGTCTTTCATCGTACCTGCTGCGTGTCGCGGCAGGGGACGCGACGGAGCGTATCGATGCGCTCCGCGCCCACAACTTCTTGAGGAGGATTGTCATGTCCAAGATTCGTACGATGCTGATTGGTGCCGCGCTGACGGCGTTCGCCACTTCGGCCGCATTCGCGCAGACCGGCGTCGCGGCGCAGGGCACCGCAGGCGCCGGCGTGCAGACGCAGGCGCCGGCAGCGGGGGCAGGCGCAGACGCGGGTATGCAGGGTGGTGCCGGCGCGAATGCGTCGGGCAACGCGGTCGGCGGCGCAACCGATGCGGTTGGCGCGGCAGCCGACGGCGCGAAGGATACGGCGGCGTCGTCGGTCCACTCGACCAAGAAGCACGCGAAGCATGCGGCGAAGTCGGCCAAGCATCACGCCGGCTCGGCGAAGTCGAAGGTGGGCGACGAAGCGGTCGAAGGCAGTGCGTCGGCCGGCGTGCAGGGCGGTGCATCGGCCTCGGGCGCCGCGCAGTAAGCGGCACCCCGACGTCGCACGACGCTCGCCCCGGACGGCGCGTCGTGACGGCGATCGACCGGCGGCCCGGTTCGCTTCGCGCGAACCGGGCCGTTCTTCATGCGTGGACGCGGGCCGTCACGGCCGGCGCTGCTCCGGCCCCGGTCCGTGTGCCGGTCTTGCCGCGGACGGGGTAAATACGCTGCGCAGCCACGCGGCGAGCCGCGTGAATACGTCGTATGGCTCGTCGACGAAGATCTCGGGCTTCAGCAGCCGCAGATATTCCATGATCTGCTGCGCTTCCTGTTTCTGGAACGAGCCGTGCGCGAGCCCGAGCCGCAGCAGGCCGCGCAGTTCGCCGAGCTTGTCGCGCGCGGCGCTGCCGACGCTCATCTCGCACGCGAGCTTCGCCTCGTAGATGCGCTGGCGCAGCGATTCCGCGAGCCGCCACGCGGGCGTCTGCATCGATTCCTCGAGCGCCTGGATGTCGTGGACCGCGCTCTTGATCTGCGCCGCGAGCGGATCGACCAGCGACGCATCGCCCTGCGCTTCGGCGACGATCGCCTTGGCCCAGTCGCGGCACGCCTTCGCTAGCTCGTCGGGCGTCCATTCGGAGCGCGACGCGAAGCCGAAGCCGAATTCGCCGGCCTGCCGCATCAGGATCGCGACGACGTCCGGGAATTCCTTGTCGAGCGTGCGCTTCGCCCACGCGTACTGGCCGCCCTCGAGCATCCGCTGCACGGCGTGCTCGGTCAGCGGCACCATGTTGTCGAGCAGCTTGGCGCGCAGGAAATCCTCGAACGACGGCGTCGCGAACTGCGGGTCGAGTTTCAGCGACACGCGCACGAACGCGTCGTAGTCCTTGCGCAGGGACGCAAGCGTGTCGTCCTTGAGGGAAAGGGTGATCTGGCCCATGAATCGTCTCGATGGCGGCCCGCGCGGGCCGGCGGCCGACATCGCGCACCGGTGCGGGCGCGGCGTCGACGGACCGGTTCGCGCCGAGGCCGATGGCGGGTCTTCACTTCCTATATCGGCGCGCCGGACGGAAACTTGAGCGCGGCCGGCGAGGTCCGCTCAGGCCGGCAGCCAGTGCGGCATCACGACCCCTTGCCAGAAGAAGAACACCGCGAGCCCGACCGCGATCGTCACGAGCGGCCGGCGTGTCGTCGCCGACACGAGCACGGCGGCGAGCGCGCCGACCAGCTGCGGATTGCGCCAGGTCAGCTCGGCCGTGCCGCCGTGCGGCGAGACGGTCATCGGCACGATGATCGCAGTCAGCACGGTGACGGGCACGAAGCCGAGCGCGGTCCGCACGAGCGGCGGGAAGGTCAGCCGCTCGCCGAACAGGAACAGCGTCGTCCGGATCGCATAGGTGATCACGGCCATCCCGAGGATCAGCAGCGCGTAGCTCACGATGCGGCCTCCGTGCGTGAAGCGGTGCGCGAACGCTCGTGCAGCAGCGTGAGCGCGACGCCGACCACGACGCCGGCGGCGACCGCGCCCAGCAGCCCGAGCTTGTACGGCCAGCCCTGCCAGAAGTACGCGAGCGTGCCGGCCGTCGCGGCGGCCGCCAGATAGCGCAGCGTGCCGAGCTGCGGGACGACGATCGCGATGAAGGTGGCCGCCATCGCGAAATCGAGGCCGAGCGACTGGAGGCCCGGGAAGGCCGCGCCGAAGCCGATGCCCGCGAGCGTCCAGACCTGCCAGTTCAGGTACATCGCGAGGCCCGAGCCGAAGAAGTAGTGCGGGCCGATCGCGCCGGGCGGGAAGTGGCGGTAGTGCGCGTAGGCGACCGCGAACACCTCGTCGGTCATCAGCGCGCCGAGCGTCGCGCGCCAGCGCAGTGGCAGGTGCGCGACGTACGGCGCGAGCGTCGCGCTGTACAGCAGGTGACGCAGGTTCACGATCAGCGTCGTCGCGAGCACGACGACGAAGCTCGCGCTGCCCGCGATCAGGCCGAGCGCGATGAATTGCGCGGAGCCCGCGAACACCGCGAGCGACATCAGCGCGCCGTGCCATGCGGCGAGCGGGCCGCCGCCGACGAGCGTGCCGAAGATCACGCCGAACGGTGCCGCGCCGATCATCATCGGGATCGTGTCGCGTGCGCCGTCGAGCCACTCGTTGAGCGGGGGGCGAGGCGGGGGCGTAGGTGTGGGTGTGGGGTTCAAGGGGCGCGTCTCCATGAAATGGAGGATAGCGGGGTGATGCAGCGGCGGCTTGTATGTTCTTGCGCCCGCGCGGGTGCCGATGGCGCTGCGTGCGTGCGGGTTGCCGTCCGTCGTCGAATGCAGGGAAGGGCGTCAGCGCGCCTGCCAGCGTCCGGGCGGTACGCCGAACATTCGTTTGAAATGCCGCGTGAAGTGACTCTGGTCGACGAAGCCGCTGGCCGCGGCGACATCGGCGATCGGCACGCCCGCGCGCAACGGCGCAAGCGCGCGCTGCAGCCGCAGCTGGTTGCGCCACGCATGTGGCGGCATCCCGGTCGTGCGCGTGAACAGGCGCGCCGCGTGAAACGGCGACAGGCCGGCGGCCTGCGCGACGTCGTCGAGCGTGACCGTGCCCGTGAGATCGGCGGCGAGCCGTTCGCGCATCGCGTCGACGCGCGGTTCGTCGGCCGCGAGCGCCGCCGGTTGCAGCCGCGCGTCGGCATGGCGCGCGATCAGTGTCGACAGCGCATCGAGCATCGCCGTTTCGGCGGCGAGCGGATCGTAGACGCGCGGTGCCGCGGCGGCCGGATCATTGGCGGCCGGCTGCTCGTGGGGGTGGAACGGCGGCATGCGTTCGCTGCCGGCCTCCATCATCCGGTGGGCCAGCGCGAGCCGTGCCGCGAGATCGGTGTCGCGGATCACGTCGGACGGGAACCATGGCGCATCCTGCGGCCGCCCCGCGATCGCGCTCGCGAGTGAGCGAATGTAGTCGACCGGCACGTAGCTCACGCGATAGCACCAGCCTTCGTCGGTCGCGCGCGAGCCGGTGTGCACTTCGCCGGGATTGATCACGGGCACGGTGCCCGTTTCGGCGACATGGCCGCTGCCGCGACAGGTGTAGCGCTCCGCCCCCTCGAGGATCACGGGGATCGTGTACGCGTCGTGCCAGTGCGGCGCGAACGTGTGGTCGCGATAGGTGGCGGTGAGCAGATCCGCGTCCGGCAGCAGCGGCGTGCGCCAGTAACGTGCGGAGTCCGGAAGAAGGCGGGGGGCGGACATGGTCGGGCGCGAGGGCGGTCGAATCGACAGTGTAGCGCTCGCGCGCCCGGCCGGCGCGGGCTTACTTGACCGGAATCGTCGTGCCGGCCGGCATCGGCACGGCGGTCACGGCGTTCTTCGGGCTGCCGCTGACGATGCGGTCGCTGTAGGTCAGGTAGACGAGCGTGTTGCGCTTCTTGTCGACCACGCGCACGACGTGCAGCGTCTTGAAGATGAACGACATCCGTTCGCTGAACACGTCGGTCTGCTGCTTGAGCGGCTCCTTGAAGCTGAGCGGGCCGACTTGCCGGCACGCGATCGACGCTTCGCTCGGATCCTCGGCGACGCCGAGCGTGCCCTTGATCCCGCCGGTGCGCGCCCGCGACACGTAGCAGGTGACGCCCGTCACGAGCGGATCGTCGTACGCTTCGACGACCACGCGGTCGGAGCCCGTCACGCGGAAATGGGTGTTGACGCTGCCGACTTCCTCCGCGTGCGCGAGCGGCGCGGTGGCAAAGGCGGAGAGCAGAAGGGCGAGCGACGCGGCGGAAAGGAGGCGGTGCTTCATCGACGGAACCGGATGCGAATGCGGGACAGAAACTCTAGCATGCGCGGCGGTGACCGGCGGGCGCCGGAAAAACAAAAGGCCCGTCGAATGACGGGCCTTTCGCTGTCTGGCTCCCCGACCTGGGCTCGAACCAGGGACCTACGGATTAACAGTCCGGCGCTCTACCGACTGAGCTATCGGGGAACAAACAACAACAGCAGAGAAACGAGATTGTATGGAGTGTTCGCTAACCTGTCAACACTTTTGAGCGGCGGCGCACCAAAAAATTTTTGCAGCGCCGCTGCGCGATCAACGCTCGAGCAGGTGCAGCTTGTCCTGCACGTCCTTCCACTCGTCCGCGTCGGCCGGTGCCGGCTTGGTCTTCGTGATCGACGGCCAGTCCTTCGCCAGCTCGGCGTTCAGCGCGGTGAACTGCTGCTGGTCGCCCGGAACGTCTTCTTCGGCATAGATCGCATTGGTCGGGCACTCGGCGACGCACACGGCGCAGTCGATGCACTCGTCCGGATCGATGGCGAGAAAGTTGGGACCTTCACGGAAGCAATCCACCGGGCACACATCCACGCAATCCGTGTATTTGCACTTGATGCAGCCTTCGGTCACAACGTGAGTCATTAAAACGCTCCTGCTTGGCGGTATATATGGGGTGGCGTGTGCGCCAAAAGCGGCATTGTAACTGAAGCGCAAAACCCGCATGGCGTGGTCGGCTTTCCGGCTTATATCGTTTCGTGATTAGTTTATGGGGCTGGCGGCGGGCGCGGCGCGTGCGGCCGCGCGCCCGGCGCGTCGGGCAGGGCGGTTTCACGATGGTCGGGCCCGCATTCGGGTAACATGGCCGACAGACCGGGCGGCGCGCGGTGCGCCGGGGCCCTGTCACGATATTGGCGGTGCC
Source organism: Burkholderia sp. Bp9015 (assembly GCF_003853505.1). Taxonomy (NCBI): domain Bacteria; kingdom Pseudomonadati; phylum Pseudomonadota; class Betaproteobacteria; order Burkholderiales; family Burkholderiaceae; genus Burkholderia; species Burkholderia sp. Bp9015. The sequence continues at coordinate 130,443 of NZ_QTPZ01000016.1, read as the reverse complement.
GTAAACATGATCATCACTTCGCTGCTCGACACGGATCTCTACAAGTTCACGATGATGCAGGTCGTCCTGCATCACTTTCCTGCCGCAAACGTCGAGTACCGGTTCCGGTGTCGCACGCCCGGCGTCGATCTCGTGCCGTACATCGACGAGATCCGCGACGAGGTGCGCGGCCTGTGTGCGCTGCGCTTCACCGACGACGAACTCGACTACCTGCGGCGCATGCGCTTCATCAAGAGCGACTTCGTCGACTTCCTCGCGCTGTTCCACCTGAACGAGAAGTACATCTCGATCACGCCTTCGCCGAAGGGCAACGGCGAGATCGACATCGTGATCGAAGGGCCGTGGCTGCACACGATCCTGTTCGAGATCCCGGTGCTCGCGATCGTCAACGAGGTCTATTTCCGCAACACGCAGCGCGAGCCCGACTATCGCGAAGGCCGCGAGCGGCTGGGCGAGAAGATCAAGCTGCTCGGCGCGAAGCCCGAGTTCGCCGACTGCAAGATCGCCGACTACGGCACGCGCCGGCGCTTCTCGAAGGTCTGGCACGAAGAGGTCGCGCTGACGCTGCGCGACGGGCTCGGACCGCAGTTCGCGGGCACGAGCAACGTGTTCTACGCGATGAAGCACGGCCTGACGCCGCTCGGCACGATGGCGCACGAATACCTGCAGGCCTGCCAGGCGCTCGGCCCGCGGCTGCGCGATTCGCAGACCTACGGTTTCGAGATGTGGGCGAAGGAGTATCGCGGCGACCTCGGGATCGCGCTGTCGGACGTCTACGGGATGGACGCGTTCCTGAACGACTTCGACATGTACTTCTGCAAGCTGTTCGACGGCGCGCGCCACGATTCAGGCGATCCGTTCGAGTGGGGCGAGCGCATGCTGCGCCACTACGAGGCGAACCGCTGCGATCCGCGCACCAAGGTGCTCGTGTTCTCCGACGCGCTCGACATTCCGAAGGTCATGCAGCTGTACGAACGGTTCCGCGGCCGCTGCAAGCTCGCGTTCGGCGTCGGCACCAACCTCACGAACGATCTCGGTTACGTGCCGCTGCAGATCGTGATCAAGATGGTCCGCTGCAATGGGCAGCCGGTCGCGAAGCTGTCGGATACGCCGGGCAAGAGCATGTGCGACGACAAGGCGTATCTCGCGTACCTGCGCCAGGTGTTCGGCATCGCGCAGCCGGCCGACGACGCCGCATCGTAGCAAGCGTCGGCCGTCCGGCGAGGTGCGTCGCGGCGGGGGCGGCCGGTATAATCCGACGGTATCGCACGCCAACGTCACGAGGACCGTTCATGGACACTTCCGCTGCCCGTCGCCAGATCCTCGCACGCATTCGCGCGGCGCAAGGACGCGCGCCCGAACCCGATGCAGCGGAGCGCGACGGCGTCGCCGACTATCTCGCCCGCCATCCCGAGGGGCCGCGGCCGCCGATGCCGGCCGACCTCGTCGCCGCATTCGTCGATGAAGCGGCGCGCCTGTCGACGACGGTCGACGAAGTCGCGACGCTGGCCGACGCGCCCGCCGCCGCTGCCCGCTATCTTTCCGCTCACGGCTTGCCGATGCAGGCCGTCGCATGGCGCACGCTGGCCGAGCTCGACTGGGCCGGCGCCGGCCTGTCGGTCGAATGCCGCAAGCCGCGCGACGGCGATCTCGTCGGCCTCACCGGCTGCTTTTGCGCCACCGCCGAAACGGGCTCGCTGGTGCTGCTGTCCGGCCCCGACACCTATGCATCGGCCGGGCTGCTGCCGGAAACCCACATCGCGATCGTGCCGGCGTCGCGGATCGTCGCGGGCCATGAAGACGCATTCGCGCTGATTCGCGCGGAGCGCGGCGAATTGCCGCGCGCGGTCAATTTCGTATCGGGCCCGTCGCGCACCGGCGATATCGAGCAGACCATCGTGCTGGGCGCACACGGCCCGTACCGCGTTCACGCGATCGTCGTGCGCGGTGCATGACGATCGCGTCCGCTCGATCCTCACTCGACTCACTCGCACAAGGAAGTTCTGCATGAAACGACATGCCGCCTGGGCGGGCATGGCGTCGGGAGCCGCGCTTGGCGCCGTTCCCGCGCTCGCATCGGCCGCCACGCTCGACGGTGCCGCGCTGTCCGCACTCTGGGGCATCCCGTTCGCCGGGATCCTGCTGTCCATCGCGGTGTTCCCGCTCGTCGCGCCGGTGTTCTGGCATCACCACTTCGGCAAGATCGCCGCGGCATGGGCGATCGCGTTTCTGGTCCCGTTCGCGGTCGCGTTCGGCGCGGGCACGGCGTTCGGAACGCTGGTGCACGCGCTGCTCGAGGAGTACATCCCGTTCATCGTGCTGCTGACCGCACTGTATACGGTCGCCGGCGGCATTTGCGTCAACGGCAATCTGCACGGCACGCCGAAGCTGAACACCGCGATCCTCGCGCTCGGCACGCTGCTCGCGAGCGTGATGGGCACGACGGGCGCCGCGATGCTGCTGATCCGGCCGCTGCTGCGCGCGAACGACAATCGCAAGCACGTCGTGCACGTCGTGATCTTCTTCATCTTCCTCGTCGCGAACGCGGGCGGCTCGCTGTCGCCGCTCGGCGATCCGCCGCTGTTCCTCGGCTTCCTGAACGGCGTGAGCTTCTTCTGGACGACCACGCATCTCGCGCTGCCGATGCTGTTCATCTGCGCGGTGCTGCTGACGCTGTTCTTCGTGCTCGATACGTACTTCTACCGGAAGGGCGGCGAGGAGCGGCCGGTCGTGCTCGACCCGACACCTGACGATGGCGCGCTGTCGATCGACGGCAAGGTCAACTTCGTGCTGCTCGCGGCCGTGATCGGCCTCGTGCTGATGAGCGGCATCTGGAAGCCGGGCATCACGTTCGACGTGTGGGGCACGCACGTCGCGCTGCAGAATCTCGTGCGCGACGTCGCGCTGGTTGTCGTGGCACTCGCGTCGCTTGCGCTGACGCCGCGCTCCGCGCGCGAAGGCAACGCGTTCAACTGGGCGCCGATCGAGGAGGTCGCGAAGCTGTTCGCGGGAATCTTCGTGACGATCGCGCCGGTGATCGTGATCCTGCGCGCGGGGGCGGACGGTGCGTTCGCGCAGATCGTCCATCTCGTGACGGGGTCGGACGGCAAGCCGATCGATGCGATGTACTTCTGGGCCACCGGCCTGTTGTCGTCGTTCCTCGACAACGCGCCGACCTACCTCGTGTTCTTCAACCTCGCGGGCGGCGACGCGCAAGCGCTGATGACGGCGGGCGCGACGACGCTCGCCGCGATCTCCGCGGGAGCGGTGTTCATGGGCGCGAACAGCTACATCGGCAACGCGCCGAACTTCATGGTGAAGGCGATCGCGGAATCGCGCGGCGTGAAGATGCCGAGCTTCTTCGCGTATCTCGGCTGGGCGTTCGCCATACTGGTACCTGTATTCCTGCTGACGTCGTGGATCTTCTTCACGGCGTAGGCTGACGATTTTCAACCAAGCGCGGACGGTTCGGGCGGCGCGCGATGCGCCGCGTTCCGGCCGCGGCATGCGGAGATGGCGATGCAGAAGATCCTGGTCGCACGTCCGATCTTTCCGGACGTGATCGAACGGCTCGAGCAGTATTTCGAAGTCGACTGGAACAACGGCGACGCGCTCGCCCCCGATGCGCTCGCCGCGCGTCTCGCGGACAAGGACGGTGCGCTGACGGCGGGCGACCCGGTCGGGGCGGCTGCGCTCGCGGCGGCGCCGCGCCTGCGCGTCGTGTCGAACATGGCGGTCGGCTACAACAACTTCGACATGACCGCATTCAACGCGGCGAACGTGCTCGGCACCAACACGCCCGACGTGCTGAACGAGTCGACCGCGGATTTCGGCTGGGCGCTGATGATGGCCGCCGCGCGCCGGATCGCCGAATCCGAGCACTGGCTGCGCGCCGGGCACTGGCAGAAGTGGGCGTACGACGGTTTCCTCGGCGGCGACATTTACGGCTCGACGCTGGGCGTCATCGGCATGGGGCGCATCGGCCAGGCGCTCGCACGCCGCGCGCGCGGCTTCGGGATGCAGGTGATCTATCACAACCGGTCGCGGGTCGCGCCCGAGATCGAGGCCGAGCTGAACGCCGAATACGTGTCGAAGGATGCGCTGCTCACGCGCGCCGATCACGTCGTGCTGGTGCTGCCGTACACGAAGGAGAACCATCATACGATCGGCGCGGCCGAACTCGCGAAGATGAAGCCCACCGCGACGCTGACCAACATCGCGCGCGGCGGCATCGTCGATGACGCGGCGCTGGCCGCCGCGCTGCGCGACGGGACGATCGCCGCGGCCGGCCTCGACGTGTTTGAAGGCGAGCCGAGCGTGCACCCGGCGCTGCTCGAGGTGCCGAACGTCGTGCTGACGCCGCATATCGCGAGCGCGACCGAAAAGACGCGCCGCGCGATGGCGAACCTCGCGGCCGACAACCTGATCGCCGCGCTGGGCGAAGGGCCGCGCGCGGGGCAGCCGCCGAATCCGATCAACCCTGACGTGATCGGGAAGCCGCGCGCATGACGACGATGTTGTTGCTGGCGGCGGTCGTCGTGCTGGCCGTCGCGCTGGCGGTGGCGATCGTCGCGATCGTGCGCGGCGGCGGCCGCCACGACGACGCGGCCGTGCTCGGCGACCAGATCGAGGACGCCGCGCACGCGCAGGCGCTTGCGGTCGAGCGGCTCGAACGCGAGCTGCGCGGCGAGATCGTCGAGAACGCGCGTGGTTCGCGCACCGAATTGGCCGGCAGTTTCTCGCAGCTTCAGCAGACGCTCGCGACGCAGCTGACGAGCATCGCGACCGTGCAGAACAACCAGATCGACGGTTTCGCGCAACAGCTCGGCAAGCTGGTCGCGGGCAACGCGCAGCAGTTCGACGCGATGCGCGAGAGCGTGCAGCGCCAGGCGCAGCAGGCGCGCGAAGAGCAGACGGTCGCGCTGCGTCTGTTCGGCGACACGCTGAACCGGCAGCTCACACAGCTGACCGAGGCCAACGATCGCCGGATCGGCGAAGTGCGTGCGACGCTCGAACAGCGATTGAAGGAAATCGAGACGAACAACGCGGCGAAGCTCGAGGAGATGCGCCGCACCGTCGACGAGAAGCTGCATGCGACGCTGGAGCAGCGGCTCGGCGAATCGTTCAAGCTCGTTTCGGACCGGCTCGAGCAGGTGCACCGCGGGCTCGGCGAGATGCAGACGCTCGCGGCCGGCGTCGGCGACCTGAAGAAGGTGCTGACCAACGTGAAGACGCGCGGCACCTGGGGCGAGGTGCAGCTCGAGGCGTTGCTCGAGCAGATGCTCACGCCCGACCAGTATGCGAAGAACGTCGCGACGGTGCCGAAGAGCAGCGAACGCGTCGAGTTCGCGATCCGGCTGCCGGGACGCGACGCGGGCACGCGCGACGCGCCGCCGGTGTGGCTGCCGATCGACGCGAAGTTTCCGCGTGAGGACTACGAGCGCCTGATCGATGCGCAGGAGCGTGCCGATTCGGTGGCGGTCGAGGAGGCGGCCCGTGCGCTCGAGGCGCGCGTGCGGATGGAGGCGCGCACGATCGCCGAGAAGTACGTCGCGCCCCCGCATACGACCGATTTCGCGCTGCTGTTCCTGCCGACCGAGGGGCTTTATGCGGAGATCCTGCGCCGCCCGGGGCTGACCGACCTGCTGCAGCGCGACTATCGCGTGACGGTGGCCGGGCCGACCACACTGACCGCGTTGCTGAACAGCCTGCAGATGGGCTTCCGCACGCTCGCGATCGAGCAGCGCTCGAGCGAGGTATGGCAGGTGCTCGGTGCGGTGAAGACCGAATTCGGCAAGTTTGGCGACGTGCTCGCACGCACGAAGGCGCAGCTCGAGACGGTCACGCGTTCGATCGAGGCCGCCGAGCAGCGCACCCGTGTGATGAACCGCAAGCTGAAACAGGTCGAGGCGTTGCCGGGCGAGACGGCGGCCGGGCTGCTCGGCGCGGAAGCCGCCGACGGCGCCGATGCGGACGACGCATGACGCATCCCGCATGATGCACGCAGCCGAAACCGGCTGGAACGAAGACGGGCGCCGCGGCGCCCGTTTTCCTTTGACACGGCGACCGGCGTAGCCGGCGCGCGTTCAGCGTGCGGCGAGCGCGTCCAGTGCGTCGCCGGTGACGCGCACGATGCGCCACTCCGGCAGCACGGTCGCGCCCATCTTCTCGTAGAAGTCGATCGCCGGCTGGTTCCAGTCGAGCACCGACCATTCGAAGCGAGCGCAGCGGCGCTCGACGGCGAGTGCCGCGAGGTGCTGCAGCATCGCGGTGCCGAGGCCGGTGCCTCGCTGCGACGGCTGCACGTACAGATCCTCGAGATACAGCCCGCGCCGGCCGAGGAACGTCGAATAGTTGTGGAAGAACAGCGCATACGCGACGATCGCGCCGTCGCGCTCGGCCACCAGCGCTTCGGCGGCGGGGCGTTCGCCGAACAGCGCGTCGGCCAGGTCGGCGTCGCTCGCGACGAACAGGTGCGTGAGCTTTTCGAACTCGGCCAGCTCGCGCATCAGCGCGAGGATCGCGCCAACGTCGCGCGTTTCGGCCGCGCGGATCAGCGGTGTGCCGCTCACGCTTCCTCCGGCGGATCGGACAGCACGATCTCGATGCCGCCGAAGCGCGACGCGACCCAGTTGTACGCGTGGCAGGCGATCCACAGCAGCACGAAACCGAGGATCGCGTTCAGCAGCAGCGCGCTCAGGATCGTGCTCAGTTCGACCATCCCGTAACGGATGTACGCGACCAGGATGCCGAGCAGCACGATCGGCACGCTGAACGTCAGGTAGACGAGGATCAGTGCCTTCGCGGTCTGCCCCGCGGCGATCGACGAGATTTGTTTCTTCATGTGCGGATTGCCCCCGTAGAAATATACCGATTGGAATTCAGATCAGGCCGTCGAGCGGCAGGATGTCGACCGGGGCGCCCGCGTCGACTGCCGCGGAATCGTGGCCCAGGACGATGAAACAGTTGGCGGCCGCAAGGCCGCTCAGCGATGCGGAACTCTGCGAACCGGCCGGCGCGACGTGCCACTGGCCGTCGGCGGCGCGCGTCGCGATCGCACGCAGGTATTCGGTACGGCCCGGACGCTTTTTCAGCGCCTGCGTGCTGCGTGCCGTGTACATCGTCGGCGGCGGCGTGTGCGCGCCGGCCAGCGTCAGCAGTGCGGGGCGCACGATCGCGTAGAACGTCACGGCGGAGGCGACCGGATTGCCGGGCAGCCCGAAGAACAGCACGCGGCCGTCGCCCGCACGCGCGAGCGTGCCGCACGCGAGCGGCCGGCCGGGCCTCAGCGCGAGGCTCGCGAAGGTCACGTCGCCGAGCCGCGCCATCACGTCGCGCGTGAAATCGGCTTCGCCGACCGATACGCCGCCGGACGTGATCACCGCGTCGGCCTGTGCGGCGATCGCATCGTGCAATGCGCGTTCGAGCGCGGCCGGATCGTCGCGGACGATCCCGAGATCGAGTGCGTCGATGTGCAGCCTTTCGAGCATCGCGACCAGCATCCCGCGATTGCTGTCGTACAGCGTGCCGCGGCCGAGCGGCTCGCCGGGTTCGCGCAGTTCGTCGCCGGTCGAGAACACGGCGACGCGCACGCGGCGGCGCACCGTGACTTCGCGCAATCCGAACGATGCGAGCAGGCCGAGATCGGACGGGCGCAGGATGCGGCCGGCGGCAAGCGCGCAGGCGCCGCGCGCGAGATCCTCCCCGGCCCGGCGGCAGTTCGCGCCGCGCGCGACCTCGTGTGCGGCGAAGCGGATGACGTCGCCGTCGACGCGCACGCGTTCCTGCAGAATGACCGTGTCGCATCCGGCCGGCATCGCCGCGCCGGTCATGATGCGGATGCACGTGCCGGGCACCACGGCCCCATCGAACGGATGGCCGGCGAGTGCCGTGCCGGCGACCGTCAGCGCGATGTCGGCGGCCGCTGCCAGCGCGACTGCGCTGCCGTCGAATGCGTAGCCGTCCATCGCCGAGTTGTCGTATGCGGGAATGTCGAACGGCGCATTCACGTCGGCCGCGAGCACGCGGTCGAGGGCGTCATGCAGCGGTACCGTTTCGCACGCGTCGACCGGCACCGCGAACCGACACGCGAGCGCCTGCGCATCGGCGAGCGACAGCGGGGCCGCGGAATCGGGTGCGGTTCGGGAGGCGGGCGAGGATTGCGTGATCATCAGTCGGACTGCGCCGCGAGGCGTATCGGGTTCGTGGCCGGTGGCGCGCGGAGGGCGCCGAAGCGCGAAGGCGCATGCGGCGGGCGGGAAGGGATGCCGGTGCCGTCAGCGGCGGGCAAGCGCGGCAAGTTCCTGCCAGGAATTGGCATTGTAAAACGCACGCTCGTCGCGAAACTCGACTTCGACCGTCTTGTGGCGTGCGTACCACGCACGCACCTTGCGCTCGCCGGCCGCGAGCCTGGCCGCGAGATCGTCGGCGAGCGACGCGCGCAGCAGCGCGAAGGTCGGCTGCGGCGAACGCGCGTGGTGCGCGTCGACGGTCACCGCCATCGCGATGTCGGCCTGCTGCGCGTCGAGCGCCGCGTGCAGCCGCGCGACGAGGTCGGCCGGCAAATAGGGCGTATCGCACGGCGAGCACACGACGAGCGGTGCGCGCGCCGCGCGCATGCCGGCGAGCAGGCCCGCGAGCGGGCCGGGGAAATCGGGGGTTTCGTCCGGTACGATGCGCGCATCGAACGGCGCACCGAGTTCGGCGTAGCGCGCGGCGTTGCGATTCGCGCTGATCAGCGTCTCGTCGACCTGCGGCGCGAGCCGGCGCAGCACGTGCAGCGCGAGCGGCGTACCGTCGAGCAGCTGCAGGCCCTTGTCTGCGCCGTCCATGCGCGTCGCGCGCCCGCCCGCGAGCAGCAGGCCGGTGATGGAAGGCGAGGCGGAAGCGGACATCGCGGGAAAGCGGGGCGGGCGGCGCGGGTCAGCCGCCGATGTACGACATTTCGACGCGCTTGCCGGCGCCGTCGGGCGCGGCGTCGGCGGCCGCGCTGCCGCGCAGCTGCGAGTAGCGGTCGGTGCGGGCCTGCCAGATCCGGGCGATCGCGGTCGCGATCTCGGCGTCGCTCGCGCCGCCGCGCACCAGTGCGCGCAGATCATGGCCGGTCGACGCGAACAGGCACAGGTACAGCTTGCCTTCGGTCGACAGCCGCGCGCGCGTGCAGTCGCCGCAGAATGCCTGCGTGACGCTCGAGATCACGCCGATTTCGCCGCTGCCGTCCGCATAGCCCCAGCGCTGCGCGGTTTCCGCCGCCGTGTGCGGCTCGAGCGGAACGAGCGGGAACTGCTCGGCGATCCGCGCGACGACGTCCGCGGACGGCAGCACTTCGGTCATGTTCCAGCCGTTCGACGTGCCGACGTCCATGTATTCGATGAAGCGCAGGATCACGCCGGTGCCGCGGAAGCGCTCGGCCATCGGCAGGATCTCGCCGTCGTTGGTGCCGCGCTTCACGACCATGTTGACCTTGACCGGCGCGAGGCCCGCGGCCTGCGCGGCGAAGATGCCGTCGAGCACGTCGGCGCTCGCGAAGTCGGCATCGTTCATGCGCTTGAACAGCGTGTCGTCGAGCGCGTCGAGGCTGACCGTCACGCGTGTGAGGCCGGCATCCTTCAGCGTGCGCGCCTTGCGCGCGAGCAGTGAGCCGTTGGTGGTCAGCGTCAGGTCGAGCGGGCGGCCGTCGTGGGTCGTCAGGCGCGCGAGGCGCTCGATCAGGAACTCGAGGTTCTTGCGCAGCAGCGGCTCGCCGCCGGTGATCCGGATCTTTTCGACGCCGTGTGCGACGAACAGCCGTGCCACGCGCTCGATCTCTTCGTGCGTGAGCAGGGCGCTGTGCGGCAGGAACGGGTAGTCCTTGTCGAACACGTCCCGCGGCATGCAGTACACGCAACGGAAGTTGCAGCGATCCGTCACCGAGATGCGCAGGTCGCGGAGCGGCCTGGCGAACGTGTCGGCCAGGGCGCCGTCAGGGGTATGCGCGACGCCGGAGATATCCGGCATCCCGCTGACGTCGGCGAGGGGAATGATGCGTCGGGACATGTTGAAAGAAGTGCGAGCCAGTCTTCTATTTTAGCCGCAAGCGGCCGGCCGGGCCGGTGGGCGGAAACCCGCAGCGCGGACATGAAAAAGCCCGCCGGAGGCGGGCTTTTCCTGGTCGGGCGATGCGCCGCTTAATGGTGCGACGTCTCGACCTGCTGCATCGGGGTCGTATCGACCGGCGGCAGCGCCTTGCGCTCGCGCGGCACGCGGGCCGGACGCGGCAGGCGCGACGCGGCTTCCTGGGCAGCGCGGAACTTGTCGGCATCCGTGTTCACCCACACGAGGCCGGCTTGTTCCAGCACGACGTCGAGGCTCGCCGAAGCGGGCGCAGCGGCCGGTTGAACCGGCGCCGGCGCGGGCGCGGCAACGGCTTCGACCGGAGCCGGTTGGACCTGAGCCGGTTCGACGGCTGCCGGCGCGACCGGTGCTGGGGCGACCGGTGCCGGAGCGACTTCAACCGCGGCGACCGGTGCCGGTGCGGCTTGCTCGACGGGCGCGAACTGCGGCGCTTCGACGGCAGCCGGCACTTCGAACGCATCGGTCGGCGACACCGCGACCGGTGCCGGGCCGGCTTCCGGAGCAGCGGCCGGCGCGACCGGTACCGATTCGGCGACCGGTGCGACCGGGGCGGGCTCGATCGGCGCGACCGGCGTCGCTTCGACGCGAACCGGTGCCGGTTGCGGCTCGACCACGGCCGGCTCGACCGCTTCGGCACGCTGTTCGGCTGCGGCCTCGGCTGCGGCCTCGGCTACCACGGCGCCCGCTGCGGCGACCGCTGCCACGGCGACCGGTGCGGCCGTATGGGCCGGCTCGAACGCGCTCGGGGCTTCCGTCGTCACAGCTTGCACGGCTTCGCCGTCCGCGCCTTGCTCGGCGTGGTCGACGACTGCGCCTTCGTCCTCGCGCTCGCGACGACCGCCGCGGCGACCGCGGCGGCGGCGACGACGTTCCTCGCCGTCACGTGCGCCGGCTTCCGCGTCGGCTGCGACATCGGCGCCCGGCAGGGCGACGGCTGCGGCCTGGTCGGCTTCCGCTTCCGGATGGTTCTCGCCACGGGTGACGGTTTCGAGCGTAGCAGCGTGTTGCGTCGGCTTGCGGCGCTCACCGCGCTCGCGACGTTCGCCGCGTTCCTGGCGCTCGCCGCGGCCGGCTGCCTCGACGGCTTCCGGCTGCTCGGTGCGCTCGCGCGGTTCGCGGTTCTCGCGCGGTTCGCGCGGCTCACGGCTTTCACGCGGCTCGCGCGGTTCGCGGCCTTCGCGCGGGCCACGGCCCTCGCGACCTTCGCGGCCCTCACGACCTTCACGGCTTTCGCGCGGCTCGCGGCCTTCACGCGGTTCGCGACCCTCGCGCGGTTCACGCGACTCGCGCGCTTCCTTGCCTTCGCGTTCCTGGCGTTGCGACTGGCCACGGCCTGCCGCTGCCTGGTCGCGACCACCCTGAGCCTGCTGGGCGCCGCCACGACGATTGCGGTTGCGATCGCCGCCGCGCTGCTCGGTCTTCTCGGTCCGCTCGCGGGCCGGACGGGCAGCCTGTTCCTTTGCCGGTGCCGGTGCAACCGGCGCGGGCGCCGGGGCCGGCGACATGCCGAACAGACCCTTCAGCCAGCCGATGAAGCCGCCGCTCGCCGCGGCGACCGGTGCGGGTGCCGCAACCGGCTCGACCGGGCGCTGCGGTGCCGGGCTCGGCGCCGGACGCTCGGGCGTGATGCCCTTGACCGCCGCTTCCTGCTTCGGCTTCACGTCGGCCGCGCGCTTGCTGTAGCCGGTTTCCGACTCCAGTTCGCGGGCGGCTTCCTCGGCCATCTTCCAGGACGCGCGCGGATCGTCGAGGCGCGCGTCGTCATGGCGCAGGCGCTCGAGCTTGTAATGCGGCGTATCGAGGTGCTTGTTCGGGATCAGCACGATGCCGACCTTGAAGCGCGACTCGATCTTGTTGATTTCCTGACGCTTTTCGTTGAGCAGGAAGGCGGTCACCTCGACCGGCACCTGGCAATGGATCGCCGCGGTGTTTTCCTTCATCGCTTCTTCCTGAATGATCCGCAGGACCTGCAGCGCGGACGATTCGGTATCGCGGATGTGGCCCGTGCCGTTACAGCGCGGGCACGTCACGTGGCTGCCTTCCGACAGGGCCGGGCGCAGGCGCTGGCGCGACAGTTCCATCAGGCCGAAGCGGGAGATCTTGCCCATCTGCACGCGCGCACGGTCGTGCTTGAGCGCGTCCTTCAGGCGTTGCTCGACCTCGCGCTGGCTCTTCGCCGACTCCATGTCGATGAAGTCGATGACGATCAGGCCGCCGAGGTCGCGCAGGCGCAGCTGGCGGGCCACTTCGTCGGCCGCCTCGAGGTTCGTGCGGGTCGCCGTTTCCTCGATGTCCGCGCCCTTGGTCGCACGCGCCGAGTTCACGTCGATCGCGACGAGCGCCTCGGTGTGGTCGATCACGATCGCGCCGCCCGACGGCAGCGGCACCGTGCGCGAGTACGCGGTCTCGATCTGGTGCTCGATCTGGAAGCGGGAGAAGAGCGGCACGTCGTCGTGGTAGCGCTTCACCTTCGACACGTTGTCCGGCATCACGATGTCCATGAACGCACGGGCCTGATCGTAGATCTCGGTCGTGTCGATCAGGATTTCGCCGATGTCGGGCTGGAAATAGTCCCGGATCGCGCGGATCACGAGGCTCGATTCCAGATAGATCAGCATCGGCTGGCCGGCATTGCCGCTTTGCGACGCCGCTTCGATCGCGCGCCACAGCTGCAGCAGGTAGTTCAGGTCCCACTGCAGTTCCTCGGCGCTGCGGCCGATGCCCGCGGTGCGGGCGATCATGCTCATGCCGTCCGGAATCTGCAGCTGCGCCATGGTTTCGCGCAGTTCCTGACGCTCGTCGCCTTCGATCCGGCGCGACACGCCGCCGCCGCGCGGATTGTTCGGCATCAGCACGAGGTAGCGGCCGGCGAGCGAGATGAAGGTCGTGAGGGCGGCGCCCTTGTTGCCGCGCTCTTCCTTCTCGACCTGGACGATCAACTCCTGGCCTTCGCGCAGGGCATCCTGGATGCGCGCGGAGCGCATGTCGATGCCTTCCTTGAAGTACTGGCGGGCGACTTCCTTGAACGGCAGGAAGCCGTGGCGGTCTTCGCCGTAGTTGACGAAGCACGCTTCGAGCGACGGCTCGATGCGCGTGATGACACCTTTGTAGATATTGCCTTTGCGCTGTTCGCGCCCGGCTGTCTCGATGTCGATGTCGATGAGCTTTTGCCCATCGACGATGGCGACGCGCAGCTCCTCCTGCTGCGTCGCATTGAACAGCATGCGTTTCATGAACGACTCCAGGCGGCTCTGCTGCCGGCGCCTCGCGGTTGTCAGTCGCGAGGGCGGGAACGACGGCAGGCCGCACCTTGTTGTGTTGTCACAAGCACGCTGGAGCGGGAAGGATGGCGGGGAGAATTGCCTGAAGAGGCGCTTGGGCCCGAAAGACGGGGCCGGCGGCCATAGGGCACCTGCGAACACGGCTTCAAAGCACGGCGTCCACACACCGCACGCTGCGAAAGCGCGCTAAGCCTGAGACCGGGGCACTGCCACGGGGCGCGCGCAATGCGTCGCGCGCGCCGACGGGCGGCAGATGCTGCGGCTTGGGCCGCAGCGGGGAGTATCGAATCCAGCCCGACTTTCCCGCCTGGGGTGTACTTCCCTGGTTTGACGTCGCCAAGCCCCGCACGCTTCGCGGGGCCAAATCGGGCGCAACGCCGTAATTTTCGCAACCGGCAGCCTGCGGACGCACCTCGCGCCGTCGGGCTGCCGATCAAATTCTTTTCAACCAACTTTCCGTTACCGCGGCGCCTGGTCGACCGAATCCGCCTGTGGGCGCGATCCTTGCCGACGGCCGGCGCCGTGCGTGCAACTTGCTGCATCTCTTTGATTAGGGGCGAGCAGCAGACCCCCGGCGCAAGTAAAATAACGGTTTGCGCTTGCGCCTTGCCCGATTCCGTCGGGACCGGCCTGTCAGGCCACCCTCAACGTCAGGCTGGGCAAAATTATATTCAGTATGAATGAGTTAGGCAAAATATCCCAGAATTCAGTCGCAAGCGGCCAGGTATCGATGATCCAGATCGACGAAAACTCGGCCGGTCAGCGGATCGACAACTTCCTGTTGCGCGTCTGTAAAGGCGTGCCCAAAAGCCATATTTACCGGATCCTGCGCAGCGGCGAAGTCCGCGTGAACAAGGGGCGGGTCGACGCCCAGTACCGTCTCGCGTTCGGCGACCTCGTCCGCGTGCCGCCCGTGCGGGTGGCGGCGGCCGACCTCGCGCGCGCCGACACGCCGATCGTGCCGCCCGCGCAGTTCGAGGTGCTGTACGAAGACGACGCGCTGCTCGTCATCAACAAGCCGGCCGGCGTCGCCGTGCACGGCGGCAGCGGCGTCGCGTTCGGCGTGATCGAGCAGATGCGCCAGGCCCGCCCGCGCGCGAAATTCCTCGAACTCGTGCACCGGCTCGACCGCGAGACCTCCGGGATCCTGATGCTCGCGAAGAAGCGCACGGCGCTCGTCGGCCTGCACGAGCAGATCCGCGAGAACCGGATGGACAAGCGCTACTTCGCGTGCGGATACGGCGAATGGCAGCCCGACTGGGGCCACCGTCGCGTGGTGAAGGCTCCGCTGTTCAAGTATTCGACCCCGGAAGGGGAGCGGCGCGTGCGCGTACAGGACGATGGCCTGCCGTCGCACACGGTGTTCAACCTGATCGAGCGCTGGCCGGACTACGCGCTGGTCGAGGCGGAACTCAAGACGGGTCGGACCCATCAGATCCGGGTGCACCTCGCGCATCTCGGCCTGCCGATCGCCGGCGACGCCAAGTATGGCGATTTCGCACTGAACAAGGCGCTGGCGCGCGCGAACGCGCAACCGTCGCTCAAGCGGATGTTCCTGCATGCGCACCGGCTCAAGCTCGCGCATCCGCTGACCGGCGAGGCGCTGCAGTTCGATGCGCCGCTGCCGGACGAATGCCGGCGCTTCCTCGATCAACTCCGCGCTCTGCGCGATACCGCCTGACTCGCATGGCCCGACAGCAATTTGATCTGATCGTCTTCGACTGGGACGGCACGCTGATGGATTCGACTGCGCACATCGCGCACAGCATCCAGGCCGCCTGCCGCGATCTCGGCCTGCCCACGCCGTCGGACGAGGCGTCCCGCTACGTCATCGGCCTCGGCCTGCGCGATGCACTGCAGATTACTGCTCCGACCCTCGATCCGTCCGACTATCCGCGGCTGGCCGAACGCTACCGCTATCACTACCTGCTGGACGATCAGCGCATCGAGCTGTTCGCCGGCGTGCGCGAACTGCTCGCGGAATTGCGCGATACCGGCTACCTGCTCGCGGTCGCGACCGGCAAGGGCAGGGTCGGGCTGAACCGCGTGCTCGACCAATCGAAGCTCACGAGCCTGTTCGATGCGACGCGCTGCGCCGACGAAACGTTCTCGAAGCCGCATCCGGCAATGCTGCACGAATTGACCCGTGAATTGGGGCAGGATCTCGCGCGTACCGTGATGATCGGCGACACCACGCACGACCTGCAGATGGCCGCGAGTGCGGGGGCGGCCGGCATCGGCGTCGCGTACGGCGCGCACACGGCCGATGCGCTGGCCGCGCTGACACCGCGCTTCGTCGCGCCGGACGTCGGCGCGCTGGCCGCGTGGCTGCGGGAGCACGCGTGAGCGCGGCGCCGGATGCCGTGCGCGTGTGCGCATCGGACGCGCTGGCCGACGGCGGTGCCGGCGTGCGCGTCGATGCGACGCTGCGCGGCGAGCAGGCGGTCGTGTTCTTCGTGCGCTACGAAGGCCGTGCATACGGCTACCTGAACCGCTGCGCGCACGTGCCGATGGAGCTCGACTGGGCCGAAGGGCAGTTCTTCGAGTCGTCGGGCCTGTACCTGATGTGCGCGACGCACGGCGCGATCTACGCGCCGGATACCGGCAAGTGCGTCGGCGGCCCGTGCCGCGGCGGCCGCCTGCGGCCGGTCGAGGTCGACGAGCGCGACACGCCGGACGGGCGTGCGGTATTCTGGCTACCGGATGCCGACCTGGGTCCCGCCGCTTCGCCCCCTCCCGCCACGACCGACTGACGACACCACTGCATGGCCGACCAACCGAACCTTCCTGATTCCTCGTCCCGTTCCGACAGCCGCGAACCGAACTGGGAGCGCGCGGCGCTCGAGCGGATCGCGCTCGCGGCCGTCAAGGAACAGCGCGCCG
This sequence comes from Burkholderia sp. Bp9015, assembly GCF_003853505.1. Lineage (NCBI taxonomy): Bacteria > Pseudomonadati > Pseudomonadota > Betaproteobacteria > Burkholderiales > Burkholderiaceae > Burkholderia > Burkholderia sp. Bp9015. The sequence continues at coordinate 114,166 of NZ_QTPZ01000016.1, read as the reverse complement.
CGCGGCGGTGGAAGATCTTCTTCCGTTTCGCGTTCCTCGGCGTGTTCGTGCTGCTCGCGTTCGCGCTGATCGATTTCTCGAGCGACTCGAAATTCTCGGCGAGCGGGCGCCACACGGCGCTCGTGACGATCGACGGCGAGATCGCGGCGGGCACCAACGCGAACGCCGACGACATCAACACGGCGCTGGATACTGCTTTCGACGACAGCGGCACGGCCGGCGTCGTGCTGCGGATCAACAGCCCGGGCGGCAGCCCGGTGCAGGCCGGGATGGTCTACGACGAGATCCGCCGCCTGCGCAAGAAGTATCCGGACAAGCCGTTGTACGTCGTCGTGACCGACATGTGCGCATCGGGCGGTTATTACATTGCGTCCGCCGCCGACAAGATCTTCGTCGACAAGGCGAGCATCGTCGGCTCGATCGGCGTGCTGATGGACGGGTTCGGCTTCACGGGCCTGATGGGCAAGCTCGGCGTCGATCGCCGCCTGCATACGTCGGGCGAAAACAAGGGCTTCTACGACCCGTTCTCGCCCGAGACGCCGAAGATGGATGCCCACGCGCAGGCGCTGCTCGACCAGGTCCATGCGCAGTTCATCAAGGCCGTGAAGGACGGCCGCGGCAAGCGGCTGCACGAAACGCCCGACATGTTCTCGGGGCTGTTCTGGACCGGCGAAAAGAGCGTCGAGCTCGGGCTCGCCGACGGCTACGGCACGACCGACACGGTCGCGCGCGACGTGCTGAAGGCGCCGGATCTCGTCGACTATACGGTGAAGGAAAGCCTGACGAACCGCGTCGCGCGCAAGTTCGGCGCGGCGGTCGGCGGTGCCGCGATGAAGGCGCTCACCGCGGGCGGCACGTCGTTCAGCCTGCGCTGAGCGGCGGCCGGCCGGCGCCGCGGCGAACGGGGCAGGGCGCCCCGTGTCGCGCGGCCGCCGGCTTCAGTTCGCGAGCAGCAGGAAGATGGCGGGGCGCTTCTGCAGATTCGGCGCAGGCGTCTTTTTCCAGTCTGCCACGGAGCGGCTGGCGATCGTCTCGGTCTCGAGGGTCAGGTCGGCCGCGACGCAGATTTGCGTCGACGGCGCGCAGGTCGCGACCAGCGTATCCAGCATCGCCTGGTTCCGGTACGGCGTCTCGATGAAGATCTGCGTCTGGCGCGCCTTGCGTGACAGTTGCTCAAGTTCGCGCAAGCGCTTCGCACGTGCGGCCGCATCGACCGGCAGGTAGCCGTTGAACGCGAAACTCTGGCCGTTCAGGCCCGACGCCATCAACGCGAGCAGGATCGAACTCGGCCCGACGAGCGGCACGACCTTCACGCCGCGCTCGTGCGCGCGGCGCACCAGCAGCGCGCCCGGATCGGCGACGGCCGGGCAGCCGGCCTCCGACACGAGGCCGGCGTCCGCGCCGGCCAGTATGGGCGCGAGCAGCCGGTCGATGGCGCCGGCCGGCGTATTGACGTTCAGTTCGCTGATCTCGATTTCCTGGATCGGCCGCGTCGTGCCGATCTTCTTCAGGAACGCGCGGGTCGTTTTCGCGTTTTCGCCGATGTAATAGCCGAGTGTGCCGGCGCGCGCCTGCACGGCGGCCGGCAGTACGGCGGCGAGCATCGATGCGTCGCCCTCGCCGAGCGTGTTCGGGACGAGATAGAGCGTGCCGGCGGTCATGCGCGGTCTCCTTGGGGGGCGGCGAACAGTGGATAACCGACGGCGCGCAGCATCCGCGTGAGCGCGATCAGCGGCAGGCCGACGAGCGCCGTCGGGTCGTCGGAGTCGATGGCATCCAGCAGCGCGATGCCGAGCCCTTCGGACTTCGCGCTGCCGGCGACGTCGTACGGCGTTTCCGCGCGCAGGTACGCATCGAGTTCGGCTTCGGGCAGCGAGCGAAAGCGCACGTGCGTGACGACGTCCTCGCTCTGCGTTTCGCCGGTGCGGCTGTCGTAAAGGCTGAGCGCGCTGTGGAATTCGACGTCGCGGCCCTGCATCGACAGCAGCTGCGCGAGCGCGCGCTCGTGCGTGCCGGGCTTGCCGATCTGGTGGCCGTCGAACGTCGCGACCTGGTCCGACCCGATCACCAGCACGCCGTCCGGCGCGTCGATCGTCGCGGCGACCGCGCGCGCCTTCGCACCGGCGAGGCGCAGCGCGGTCGCGGCCGGCGCTTCGCCCGCGAGCGGGGTTTCGTCGAGGTCGGGCGACACGACGTCGAACGGCAGGCCGAGGCGCTCGAGGAGCGCGCGGCGGTAGCGGGAACTGGAGGCGAGAATCAGCCGCGGCGGGCGGCAAACGGTATCCGGCATGGTCGGTTGGGTCGGTGAGTCGTCGGGTGTGGCGCGGTGTTGCAAGGGCGCAAGCATAAGTGATTGACCGCAAAAGGTAAAACAGGTATGCTTTCCCGCTTTTCGTCGGCAGGCTTTCCGCAGTGGTGGCGCCTGCCGGGTCTTCGGAAGTAAAGTACGTAATCGTGCGAGGCGTACGCGGCGTGGATCGCGTACGTGCGCGGCGTCAAATGAGTGGCGCCAGCAAGCCGGATCCCGCAAGTCAGCCTGTAGGCAGGAGCGCAACATGAACACTTCTTCTGGCAAGCCTGCGGCAGCGCTTGATCCGCACGCGGTCGATCTGTTCGAATTCGCCCGCAGCGGGCGGCAGGCAGCGGGTGCCGTGCGCCTGTCGCAACTGCCGCGCATGCTGAACGAAGTGCCGGCGGACGCGCCCGATCGCGACACGGTCTTCACGTGGCAGGCCGAAGGGTTCACTCAGAAGGAGTTGCAGGACGACGGCGCCGATGGGCAGCAGCCGTATCTGCGCCTCGCGGTGCATGGCCATGCGTGGCTCACGTGTCAGCGCTGCATGACCCCGTACGACCAGACGTTCGACGTCGACATGACGTACCGGGTCGTTGCGACCGAAGAAGAAGCTGAAGAATTTCCGCTCGACGACGATGAAGCCGATGTGATCGTGGGCTCACGCCAGTTCGATCTCGTCGACTTGATCGAAGAGGAGTTGCTGCTTTCGTTGCCGCTCGTGCCCAAGCACGAGGTTTGCCCGGCAGTTCACGAAAGCCTCGTGTCGGGTGCGAGCGGTCCTTCGGAAGACGCGGACGACGAGTCCGCCGAAGACGAGGACGAAGGCAAACGGCCGAATCCGTTCGCAGCGCTGGAAGCGCTGAAGAAGGACGGGGACGGCAGCAAGAAACACTAAGCAGTTGTGGCGCGGGAAGGCGTAAGGGCTTTGGGCCAGGGTAGTTAAGCGCCGGATCGGGCTGTGTTAGAATCCGGAAAATTATTTAGGAGTTAGTCATGGCAGTCCAGCAAAACAAGAAGTCGCCGTCGAAGCGCGGCATGCATCGTTCGCACGATTTCCTGACGGCAGCGCCGCTGGCAGTCGAGCCGAGCACGGGTGAAGTGCACCTGCGTCACCACGTCAGCCCGAACGGCTACTATCGCGGCAAGAAAGTCGTCAAGACGAAGAACGACTAAGCGTCAAGTCACGCGTTGCGCGCTACGATCGCCGTTCGCGTGACAACTGGTTCGCTTGACACTTTCCTGGCTCAACAAAAAGGCGGCATTCAACTGCCGCTTTTTTGTGCCTGAAATTCGTCGCATTCCATGACCGTAAAGCTCACAATCGATTGCATGGGAGGCGACCACGGCCCGTCCGTGACCGTTCCCGCGGCAGTCAAGTTCGTCCGCGCGCATCCCGATGCGCACCTGATGCTCGTCGGCATCGAAAGCGCGATCCGCGCTCAGCTGAAAAAGCTGAAAGCCCTCGACGATCCCGCGCTGACCATCGTGCCCGCCACCGAAGTCGTGGCGATGGACGACCCTGTTGAAGTGGCGCTGCGCAAGAAGAAGGATTCTTCGATGCGTGTCGCGCTCAACCACGTCAAGGAAGGCGCGGCCCAGGCCTGTATTTCCGCCGGCAACACCGGCGCGCTGATGGCCGTTTCCCGTTATGTGCTCAAGACGCTGCCCGGCATCGAGCGGCCTGCGATCGCGTTCGCGCTGCCGAACCCGACCGGCTACACGATGATGCTGGACCTCGGCGCGAACGTCGACTGCGAGCCGCAGCACCTGCTGCAGTTCGCGGAGATGGGGCACGCGCTCGTCGCCGCGCTCGAAGGCAAGGAGCGTCCGACGATCGGCCTGCTGAACATCGGCGAAGAGGTCATCAAGGGCAACGAGACCATCAAGCGCGCCGGCGAACTGCTGCGCGCCAGCACGCTGAATTTCCGTGGCAACGTCGAAGGCAACGACATCTACAAAGGCACGGTCGACGTGATCGTCTGCGACGGCTTCGTCGGCAACGTCGCGCTGAAGACGTCCGAAGGGCTCGCGCAGATGCTGTCCGACATCATCCGCGAGGAGTTCGGCCGGTCGCTGATGTCGAAGCTGATGGCGCTGCTCGCGCTGCCGGTGCTGATGCGTTTCAAGAAGCGCGTCGATCACCGCCAGTACAACGGCGCGGCGCTGCTGGGGCTGAAGAGCCTCGTGATCAAAAGCCACGGTTCGGCCGACGCCTACGCGTTTGAGTGGGCGATCAAACGGGGTTATGATGCCGTCAAAAACGGCGTGCTGGAGCGCCTCACGCGTGCGATGGCGGACAATTCGGTGTCGCTCGGCGACGGCGAACACGACGCGGGCGGCGCAGGCCCGACGAGCCCGGCCGCAGGCCACCACGCCGAACCTTCCGCTGCGCAATCCTCTAAAGCATAAATGGCCCAATCGACTCTCTATTCCCGCGTGCTCGGCACGGGCAGCTACCTGCCGCCCGACCGGGTCACGAACCAGCAGCTCGCCGACCGTCTCGCGAAGGAAGGCATCGAGACGAGCGATGAGTGGATCGTTGCGCGCACGGGCATCCATGCGCGCCATTTCGCCGCACCGGACGTCACGACGAGCGATCTCGCGCTCGAAGCGGCGCGCCGTGCGATCGAGGCGGCCGATATCGATCCGCAGTCGATCGACCTGATCATCGTCGCGACTTCGACCCCCGATTTCGTGTTCCCCAGCACGGCTTGCCTGCTGCAGAACAAGCTCGGCATCAAGAACGGCGGCGCGGCATTCGACGTGCAGGCCGTGTGCTCGGGCTTCGCCTATGCGATGGCGACGGCCGACAGCTTCATCCGCAGCGGCCAGCACCGCACGGCGCTCATCGTCGGCGCGGAGACGTTCTCGCGCATTCTCGATTTCAAGGACCGCACGACCTGCGTGCTGTTCGGCGACGGCGCGGGCGCGGTGATCCTGTCCGCCTCGGAAGAGCCGGGCGTGCTCGGCAGCGCGCTGCACGCGGACGGCAGCTATTCGAACATCCTCTGCACGCCGGGCAACGTCAATCGCGGTGTGATCGACGGCAGCGCGTTCCTGTACATGGATGGGCAGGCCGTGTTCAAGCTCGCGGTCAACGTGCTCGAAAAGGTCGCGATCGAGGCGCTCGCCAAGGCGAATCTCGCGCCCGAGCAGGTCGACTGGCTGATTCCGCACCAGGCCAACATCCGCATCATGACCAGCACCTGCCGCAAGCTCGGCCTGCCGCAGGAGCGCATGGTCGTGACGGTCGACCAGCACGGCAACACGTCGGCTGCGTCGATCCCGCTGGCGCTCGACGCCGCGGTGCGTGACGGCCGCATCCAGCGCGGTCAGCACGTGCTGATCGAAGGCGTCGGCGGCGGCTTCACGTGGGGCGCGTCCGTCTTCCGCTACTGATCCGCGGCGCGCAATTGCTGCGCGCGGATCCCGAACCGGCGCGCCGTTCGTGCGCGCCGTCCGAATCGATTCAATTGGGGACGATATGAAATTCGCATTCGTTTTTCCGGGGCAGGGCTCGCAGTCGGTCGGCATGCTCAACGCATTCGCCGATCTCGCCGTCGTGCGCGAGACGCTCCAGGAAGCATCCGATGCACTCAATCAGGATCTCGGCAAGCTGATCGCCGCAGGTCCGGCCGAAGAGCTGAATCTGACCACCAACACGCAGCCCGTGATGCTGACGGCCGCCTACGCGTGCTATCGCGCATGGCAGCAGGCCGGCGGTCCGGCACCGTCGATCGTCGCGGGCCACAGCCTCGGCGAATACACGGCGCTCGTCGCCGCGGGCGCGATCGCGTTCAAGGACGCGGTGCCGCTCGTGCGCTTCCGCGCGCAGGCGATGCAGACGGCCGTGCCGGTCGGCCAGGGCGGCATGGCGGCGATCCTGGGTCTCGATGACGACACGGTGCGCGCCGTGTGCGCCGAAGCCGCGGAAGCGGGCATCGTCGAAGCGGTGAACTTCAACGCGCCGGCGCAGGTCGTGATCGCGGGCGCGAAGGCGGCCGTCGAGAAGGCCTGCGAGATCGCGAAGGCGAAGGGCGCGAAACGCGCGCTGCCGCTGCCGGTATCGGCGCCGTTCCATTCGTCGCTGCTCAAGCCGGCGTCGGACCAGTTGCGCGACTATCTGGCGAGCGTCGACGTGAAGGCGCCGCAGATTCCGGTCGTCAACAACATCGACGTCGCGGTGGTCAGCGATCCGGCCGCGATCAAGGACGCGCTGGTGCGCCAGGCCGCGGGCCCGGTGCGCTGGGTCGAATGCGTGCGGCACATCGCGGGCACGGGCGTCACGCACGTGATCGAATGCGGTCCGGGCAAGGTGCTGGCAGGCCTGACGAAGCGCATCGACGGCAACCTGGTCGGCGCATCGGTGTTCGATCCGGCTTCGCTCGACGAAGCACTGAAGCTGGCGACCGCCTGACGCGGCGCCTTTCCTCAAGAGACGGATATTCGATTCATGGAAAAGACTCTCGATAAACAGGTCGCGATCGTGACCGGCGCATCGCGCGGCATCGGCCGGGCGATCGCGCTCGAACTCGCGCGCCTGGGCGCGACGGTGATCGGCACGGCGACGAGCGAATCGGGCGCCGCCGCGATTACCGCCGGGTTCGCGGAAGCGGGCGTGACGGGCCGCGGCGCGGTGCTGAACGTCAACGACGCGGCGGCAGCCGAAGCGCTGATCGACGCGACCGTGAAGGAATTCGGCGCGCTCCACGTGCTCGTCAACAACGCGGGGATCACGCAGGACCAGCTCGCGATGCGGATGAAGGACGAGGACTGGGATGCGGTGATCGACACCAACCTGAAGTCGGTGTTCCGCCTGTCGCGCGCGGTGCTGCGCCCGATGATGAAGGCCCGCGGCGGCCGCATCATCAACATCACGTCGGTGGTCGGCTCGGCCGGCAACCCGGGCCAGGTCAACTACGCGGCCGCGAAGGCCGGCGTCGCGGGCATGACGCGTGCGCTTGCACGTGAAATCGGCAGCCGTGGCATCACGGTGAACTGCGTCGCGCCGGGCTTCATCGACACCGACATGACGAAGACGCTGCCGGAAGAACAGCAGGCCGCGCTCAAGACCCAGATTCCGCTCGGCCGCCTCGGCAGCCCGGCAGACATCGCCCATGCCGTCGCGTTCCTCGCATCGCCGCAGGCCGGTTATATCACCGGCACGACGCTGCACGTGAACGGCGGCATGTACATGTCGTAACGGTTTTCGTTTACCATCCGCGCCGTATCCCGTTTTTCAGGCGGATCGGTGCTTGATCGACCATCAAGCCAACGCGCGTTTTGCCGTCAGCAAACCTGATAAAATGCGCGCACTTGTAAATCTGAACTTTCCCTCGGAGGGGTAATGGATAACATCGAACAACGTGTCAAGAAGATCGTCGCTGAGCAACTGGGCGTCGCGGAAGCCGAGATCAAGAACGAAGCATCGTTCGTGAACGATCTGGGCGCGGATTCGCTCGACACGGTCGAACTGGTGATGGCTCTGGAAGACGAGTTCGGCATGGAAATCCCGGACGAAGAAGCAGAGAAGATCACGACCGTTCAGCAAGCGATCGACTACGCTCGCGCAAACGTCAAGGCGTAAGCGCCTTTCGCGCTTGTCCGCCACGTCGCCGCGATCTTCGCGATTGACGCGCCATCCTGCCGGCTTCGTGCCGGACGGACTAACAGCCACAGGGCTCGCAGGGCTGGTTCCTGTGGCCACTGTGGCTTTTGTTTTTGTCATCCAATAATGGAAAAGAGGTTACCGTGAGCCGCCGTCGTGTTGTTGTTACAGGCCTGGGGCTGATTTCGCCTGTTGGCAATAATGTTGCCGACGGCTGGGCCAATCTCGTCGCCGGCAAGTCCGGTATCGCCACCGTCACGAAGTTCGATGCGTCGAACCTCGCCTGCCATTTCGCGGGCGAAGTGAAGGGTTTCAGCGCCGAGGAGTACATCCCGGCGAAGGAAGCCCGCAACATGGATACGTTCATCCATTACGGCATCGCAGCCGGCGTCCAGGCGATCCGGGACAGCGGCCTCGAAGTGAACGAAGCCAATGCGGAACGCATCGGCGTGCTGGTCGGCTCCGGTATCGGCGGCCTGCCGATGATCGAAGACACGCACCAGACCTACGTCGATCGCGGCCCGCGCCGGATTTCGCCGTTCTTCGTGCCGGGTTCGATCATCAACATGATCTCGGGTCACCTGAGCATCATGTTCGGCCTGAAGGGCCCGAACCTCGCGGCCGTGACGGCCTGCACGACCGGTCTGCACAGCATCGGCCTCGCGGCGCGCCTGATTCAGGCCGGCGACGCCGACGTGATGGTCGCGGGCGGCGCCGAATCGACGGTGTCGCCGCTGGGCATCGGCGGTTTCGCGGCCGCGCGCGCGCTGTCGACCCGCAACGACGATCCGGCCACCGCGTCCCGTCCGTGGGACAAGGACCGTGACGGCTTCGTGCTGGGCGAGGGTGCAGGCGTGATGGTGCTCGAGGAATACGAGGCGGCGAAGGCACGCGGCGCGAAGATCTATGCGGAGGTCTCGGGCTTCGGCATGACGGGCGATGCGTACCACATGACCGCGCCGAACATGGACGGTCCTCGCCGCTGCATGGTCGCGGCACTGCGCGACGCCGGCGTGAACGCGGACGAGGTCCAGTACCTGAACGCGCACGGCACGTCGACGCAGCTCGGCGACAAGAACGAGTCCGATGCGGTGAAGGCGGCATTCGGCGAGCACGCGTACAAGCTCGTGGTGAACTCGACGAAGTCGATGACGGGTCACCTGCTGGGTGGCGCGGGCGGCCTCGAGTCGGTGTTCACGGTGCTGGCGCTGCACAACAACGTGTCGCCGCCGACCATCAACATCTTCAATCAGGACCCCGAGTGCGATCTCGACTACTGCGCGAACACCGCGCGTGACATGAAGATCGACGTGGCCGTGAAGAACAACTTCGGCTTCGGCGGTACCAACGGCACGCTGGTGTTCAAGCGCGTCTGACGCTGAAATCGCTTGACGAGTCCATTCGATGCTCCGGCCGGGCGTCCGCAATGCTTTGCATTGCGGGCCTCGGCCGTGTCGTATGTGGTGCTGGCCGCGTTCGTCGCGGCGGCGGCCGTCTCCGCGTACCTGTTCTGGGCGCCGCGGGCCGGTGCCGCTGCCGGCGCGTGCGTGTCGGCGGCGACGGCCGCGCTGCTTGCCGTGTGCGCCGCGCGAGCCTGTGCCCGCCGGCTGCCGGCCGAGTTGCGGATCGATGCATTCGGGGAGATTGCGGCGTTTGGCCGCACCGGGCGCTTGCTGGCCCGGGGCCGCGTGACGGGTCATGCACACTGGAGCAGCCTGCTGCTCGTGCTGTCGGTCGGGCAGGGCGCCCGGCGCGCGCGGCCGTTGCTGATTCCGGCCGATGCGCTCGACACCGCGTCGTTCAGCGCGCTGTCCGTGCTGGCGCGTACCGCGGGCACGGCGGGGCGGGCATGACGGCGGCGCGGTTACCAGCCGTAACCAGCGGCCGGCGCCGGAACGCTACAATAACGCTCCGCGTTGCATCCCTAGTTAACGGATTTGTCAGGTGAGTGAAAAAGAAATCGATCAGGCTCTGGTCGAGCGCGTACAGAAAGGCGACAAGGCAGCGTTCGAACTCCTGGTCTCCAAATACCACCGCAAGATCATTCGGCTGATCTCGCGCCTCGTGCGGGATCCCGCCGAGGTCGAGGATGTGGCCCAGGACGCGTTCATCAAGGCGTATCGTGCGCTGCCGCAATTTCGCGGCGAGTCGGCGTTCTACACGTGGTTGTACCGGATTGCCGTCAATACGGCGAAGAACTACCTTGCGACGCAGGGCCGGCGGGCACCGACCTCCACCGAGGCCGATGCCGAGGAAGCGGAAACTTTCTCCGACGCAGACCAACTAAGGGATATCAACACGCCTGAGTCGATGTTGATGAGCAAGCAGATTGCCGAGACGGTCAACGCTGCAATGGCCGTCCTGCCCGAAGAGCTGCGCCAGGCGATTACGCTGCGCGAGATCGAAGGCTTGAGCTACGAAGAGATCGCGGAAATGATGGATTGTCCGATCGGGACGGTCCGGTCGCGGATCTTCCGGGCGCGCGAGGCAATCGCTGCGAAATTGCGTCCGCTGCTCGATACGCCCGAAGGCAAGCGCTGGTAAGCGCGACGGGCGCAACGACGCGGGTCGGGGTCTATTACGGATAGAGTCGTGAAATCACGACGGGGTGTGTGCAAGATGGGGAGCATCATGGGGTCGGTCAATACGCAGTCGCAAGCGTGCTCGCGCGGCGAGCGCCTTTCCGCTCTGGTCGACGGTGAACTGTTCGACGGCCCGGATCACGGGCAGTTTCTGGCTGAGCTCGACCGCGCGGATCGCGCTGCGTGGGCCCATTACCACCTGATCGGCGATGCGCTGCGCTCGGACGAGCTCGCGCTGTCGCCTGCGCTGAGCGTCGCGTTCACCGCGCGCATGTCCGCCGCGCTCGAAAGCGAGCCGCACCTGCTCGCGCCGGCCGCCGCGCCGGTCGCGCGCAAGCTGCTGTCGCTGCGCCGGCGTGTCGTGCCCGCGTTCGCGGTGGCCGCCGCGGCAGCCACGCTGACGTGGATCGTCGTCCCGCAGATGCAGACGGCGGGTGTGCCGGGCGCCGTCCAGGTCGCATCGGCAGGCGCGCCGCAGAGCGGCAACCTGCAGCGCGTGACGGTTGCACAGGCATCCGCGCAGCCGGGCCTGCAGGACGTCAACATCATCCGCGACGCAAGTCTCGACCAATACCTTGAAGCGCATCAGCAATTCGCGCAGCAGCCCGTCGTCACGGGCTCGATGCCGCTGATCCGCGCTGCCGTGACCACCACGCCAGGCCAATAAACCCGATGCGGACATTGCAGTTGAATCACGCCATCTCCGGATGGAAGCGGCTGCCGGCTCTCCTGCTTTGCGCAGCCGCCCTGTTGTCCGTTCAATCCCTGCCTGCCAGCGCCCAGCAACCGGACGATCCCGTCGCGACCCGCAAGGGTGCGGCGGACTGGCTCGACCGCATCCAGCAGGCGGCGCAGCAGCAGAGCTACGAGGGTACGTTCGTCTACCAGCGCGGCGGGTATGTCCAGTCGTCGCGCATCGCGCATGTGGCGTCCCGCGACGGCGAGTTCGAGCGGATCGAGTCGCTCGACGGCAAGCCGCGCAAGGTGCTGCGGCATAACGACGAGCTGTACACGTTCGTGCCCGAGCGCAAGCTGTGCGTGGTCGAGCGCCGCCAGACGCGCGATTCGTTCCCCGCGCTGCTCGGTGCCGGCGGCGAGCACGTGATGTCCGTCTACGACGCGAAGCTGCTCGGCAAGGACCGTGTGGCCGGGATCGACGCGCAGGTGGTCGAGCTCGTGCCGAAGGACGCGTACCGCTTCACCTACAAGCTGTGGGCCGACACCCGCACCGGGCTGCTGCTGCGTTCACAGACGCTCGATGCGAGCGATCACGTGCTCGAGCAGGTCGCGTTTTCGCAGCTGCAGACGGGCGGCGCGACCGGTGACAAATCCGCGATCGCGGCCGGCATGCGCAACCTGAGCGGCTGGACGGTGGTCCGCCCGCCGGTCGCGGCGGTCGACATGGAGGCGCAGGGCTGGCAGATCGCGCCGACCATCGCCGGCTTCCGGAAGATTCGCGAGGTGCGCCGGCCGATGGCCGCGCGTGACGCCGGTGATCCGCCGATTCCGGTCGACCAGGCCGTCTTCACGGACGGCCTCGCGACGATCTCCGTCTTCATCGAGCCGGCCGAAAAGAATACGCGCAAGGAAGGCGCGGGCAGCACCGGCGCGACCCACGTGCTCGTGAAGCGTCGCGGCGACTACTGGATCACCGTGCTCGGCGAAGTGCCGCCGGCCACGTTGCAGCAGTTCGCGTCTGCCATAGAATACAAGGCTTCCAAGTAACGCTACGGCTTCCGACATGACGAAACTCACGCTGCGCAAAGTGTTCGCGGCGGCGGTGCTGTGTGCCTGCCTGCCGCTCGCCCCGCATACCGCGGCCGCGGTCACGCCTCCCGCTGCCAGCCTTCCCGATTTCGCCGATCTGGTCGAAAAGGTCGGGCCGGCTGTCGTGAACATCCGGACCACCGCGAACGTGCCGACGCCCGGCCCGCGCGGCGTGCTCCCGCCAGGCTTCGATAATGGCGACATGTCGGAATTCTTCCGGCGCTTCTTCGGCATTCCGCTGCCGCAGGCGCCCGGCAACGGTGGTGGCGGCGGTAATGGCAATCCGAAGAACGCGCCGGCGCCGGACAATCCGCCCGACACCGAACAGAACCGCGGTGTCGGTTCGGGCTTCATCGTGTCGGCAGACGGCTACGTGATGACCAACGCGCACGTCGTCGACGACGCGGACACCATCTACGTGACGCTGACCGACAAGCGCGAATTCAAGGCGAAGCTGATCGGCGTCGACGACCGCACGGACGTCGCGGTCGTCAAGATCCAGGCGTCGAACCTGCCGGTCGTCGCGATCGGCGATTCGAACAAGGTGCGCGTCGGCGAGTGGGTCGTCGCGATCGGTTCGCCGTTCGGCCTCGACAACACCGTGACGGCCGGCATCGTGAGTTCGAAGAGCCGCAACACGGGCGATTACCTGCCGTTCATCCAGACCGACGTCGCGGTGAACCCCGGCAACTCGGGCGGCCCGCTGATCAACATGCAGGGCGAGGTGATCGGCATCAACTCGCAGATCTACAGCCGCACCGGCGGTTTCATGGGCATTTCGTTCGCGATCCCGATCGACGAGGCGATGCGCGTGGCCGACCAGCTGAAGGCGACCGGCAAGGTCACGCGCGGCCGCATCGCGGTGGCGATCGGCGAGGTGACGAAGGACGTGGCCGACTCGATCGGGCTGCCGAAGGCGGAAGGCGCGCTCGTCAGCAGCGTCGAACCGGGCGGTCCGGCCGACAAGGCCGGTATCCAGCCGGGCGACATCATCCTGAAGTTCAACGGCCGGCCGGTCGATGCGGCGTCGGATCTGCCGCGCATGGTCGGCGACACGAAGCCGGGCACCAAGGCGACCGTCAGCGTATGGCGCAAGGGTCAGGCGCGCGATCTGCCGATCACGATCGCCGAGACGCCGGCCGAGACGACGGCGAAGGCCGAGCAGCGCAAGAGCGCGCCGCAGAAGCCGCGCCAGGCGAATTCGCTCGGCTTGACGGTCAGCGACCTTTCCGCGGATCAGCTGAAGTCGCTGAAGCTGAAGAACGGCGTGCAGATCGACGGCGTCGACGGCCCGGCGGCCCGAGCGGGGCTGCAGCGCGGCGACATCGTGCTGCGCGTCGGCGACACCGACATCACGAGCGCGAAGCAGTTCGCCGACGTGACCGCGCAGCTCGATCCGCAGAAGGCGGTCGCGGTGCTGGTGCGGCGCGGCGACAACACGCAGTTCGTGCCGGTGCGCCCGCGCGCGGTTCAGAAGTAACGCGCCGATGTTCACGCTCTACGGCCGCGGCTGGTGCCATCTGTGCGACGACCTGCGCGATGCGCTGGCGCCGCTGGCGGCCGAATTCGGCGTCGCGGTCGACTACGTCGACATCGATGCGGATCCGGCACTCGTTGCGCGTTACGACGAGGACGTGCCGGTGCTGTTGCTGGATGGCACGGAAGTGTGCCGCCACCGGTTCGACGAGGCGAGGGTGCGCGGCGCGCTCGCGGCTCGGCGCTGAACCCGGCTCTGCTGCCGGCCGGCCGCGCGTTGCGCGGGGCTTCCGGCGGCGGACGCGCCGGCCAGGGCCTCCGGCGGGGCGTCCCTGGCCGGGCGTCCCTGACCGGGCGTCCCTGACCGGGCGTCCCAAATTACCGCCCGGCAAAGGCCTTTTCGGCTAAAATAAGCCGTTTTTTCACCGACTTACAAGGCGTGCTCCGCAGTCGTCGAGCGCGCCTTTTTCGCTTGATCGGCACTGAATGGATCATATTCGCAATTTCTCGATCATCGCGCACATCGACCATGGCAAGTCGACGCTCGCGGATCGCATCATCCAGGTATGCGGCGGCCTCGCCGACCGTGAAATGGAAGCGCAGGTGCTCGACTCGATGGATATCGAGCGCGAGCGCGGCATCACGATCAAGGCGCAGACGGCTGCACTGTCCTATCGCGCTCGCGACGGGAAGGTCTACAACCTCAACCTGATCGATACGCCGGGGCACGTCGACTTCTCGTACGAAGTCAGCCGTTCGCTGTCCGCGTGCGAAGGGGCGCTGCTCGTGGTCGACGCGAGCCAGGGCGTCGAGGCGCAGACGGTCGCGAACTGCTACACGGCGATCGAGCTCGGCGTCGAGGTCGTGCCGGTGCTGAACAAGATCGACCTGCCGGCCGCGAACCCCGAGAATGCGATCGAGGAGATCGAGGACGTGATCGGCATCGACGCGACCGACGCGACGCGCTGCAGCGCGAAGACGGGTCTCGGCGTCGAGGACGTGCTCGAAGCGCTGATCGCGAAGGTGCCGCCGCCGAAGGGCGATCCGGCCGCGCCGCTGCAGGCGCTGATCATCGACTCGTGGTTCGACAACTACGTCGGCGTCGTGATGCTCGTGCGGATCGTCAACGGCACGCTGCGTCCGAAGGACAAGATCAAGATGATGGCGACCGGCGCGCAGTATCCGGTCGAGCACGTCGGCGTGTTCACGCCGAAGTCGCGCAATCTCGACTCGCTGTCGGCGGGGCAGGTGGGTTTCATCATCGCCGGCATCAAGGAACTGACGGCCGCGAAGGTCGGCGACACCGTCACGCACGCGACCAAGGCGGCCGCCGAACCGCTGCCGGGCTTCAAGGAAGTGAAGCCGCAGGTGTTCGCGGGCCTCTATCCGGTCGAGGCGAACCAGTACGACGCGCTGCGCGAATCGCTCGAGAAGCTGAAGCTCAACGATGCATCGCTGCAGTACGAGCCGGAAGTGTCGCAGGCACTCGGCTTCGGTTTCCGCTGCGGCTTCCTTGGGCTGCTGCACATGGAAATCGTGCAGGAGCGACTCGAGCGCGAGTTCGACATGGACCTCATCACGACCGCACCGACGGTCGTCTACGAGGTCGTGCAGAGCGACGGCTCGACGATCATGGTCGAGAACCCGGCGAAGATGCCGGAGCCCGGCCGCATCGCCGAAGTGCGCGAGCCGATCGTCACCGTGAACCTGTACATGCCGCAGGACTACGTCGGTTCCGTGATCACGCTGTGCGAGCAGAAGCGCGGCTCGCAGATCAACATGCAGTATCACGGCCGCCAGGTGCAGCTCACGTACGAAATCCCGATGGCCGAGATCGTGCTCGACTTCTTCGATCGCCTGAAGTCGGTGTCGCGCGGCTATGCGTCGATGGACTACGAGTTCAAGGAATACCGTTCGTCGGACGTCGTGAAGGTCGACATGCTGATCAACGGCGACAAGGTCGACGCGCTGTCGATCATCGTGCACCGGTCGCAGTCGCAATACCGCGGTCGCGAGGTTGCCGCGAAGATGCGCGAGATCATTCCGCGCCAGATGTACGACGTGGCGATCCAGGCCGCGATCGGCGCGCACATCGTCGCACGCGAGAACATCAAGGCACTGCGCAAGAACGTGCTCGCGAAGTGCTACGGCGGCGACATCACGCGAAAGAAGAAACTGCTCGAGAAGCAGAAAGAAGGTAAGAAACGCATGAAGCAGGTGGGTTCGGTCGAGATCCCGCAGGAGGCGTTCCTCGCGATCTTGCGCGTCGAAGACAAATAACAGGACTGATCCTTTTATGAATTTTGCGTTGATTCTTTTTGTGCTCGTCGTCGTGACGGGCGTAGCGTGGGTGTTGGACAAACTGGTGTTCCTGCCGCAGCGGCGCAAGGCGGCCGACGCGGCGATCGAGGAGTTCGATCGTCAGCAGTCGCGTATCGACAAGCGTTTCGCGGACGAAAACGCGGGGCAGACGCGTTCGAAGCTGCGCGACGAAAAACTGCGCCAGCCGTGGTGGCTCGAGTACACCGCGAGCTTCTTCCCGGTGATCCTGGCCGTGTTCGTCGTGCGTTCGTTCATCGTCGAGCCGTTCAAGATCCCGTCGGGCTCGATGGTGCCGACGCTGCTGGTCGGCGACTTCATCCTCGTCAACAAGTTCGAATACGGCCTGCGCATGCCGATCACGAACACGAAGATCACGCAGGGCAGCCCGCTGTCGCGCGGCGACGTCGTCGTGTTCCGTTATCCGAAGGACGAGTCGGTCGACTACATCAAGCGCGTGATCGGCCTGCCGGGCGACACGGTCGCTTACCAGGACAAGCAACTGACGATCAACGGCCAGCCGGTGCCCGAAACGCCGCTGCCGGATTTCTTCGACGACGAGCGCCAGAACTACGCGAAGCAGTTCGAGGAAACGATCGGCACGAAGAAGAACGCGATCCTCAACAATCCCGCCGTGCCGCCGTTCGTGATGGGCGCCTACGACTATCCGTATCGCGACAATTGCACGTACAACAGCCGCGGCGTGATCTGCAAGGTGCCGCCCGGTCACTACTTCATGATGGGCGACAACCGCGACAACAGCGCGGACAGCCGCTACTGGGGTTTCGTGCCGGACAACAACATCGTCGGCCGTGCGTTCTTCATCTGGATGAACTTCGGCGACCTGAAGCGCATCGGTTCCTTCAACTGACCGTATTCGATTCACACGCAATACGCGACGCACGGGCCGCGTCGCGTATTGCCGAACTACTTTAAGAACCGGCGGCAACACCGCCTCGTCACGCCTTTTCGCGTCCGGCCGTGCCGTTTCGGCCCGACCGGCGCCCGCGTTATACTCCTGCACATGCCCCTATCCCAGTTGGAAAGCCGGCTGCGCTACGAATTTCGCAATGCGGAATTGTTGCGCCAGGCTTTGACCCATCGCAGTCACAGTGCCACGCACAACGAACGGCTCGAGTTTCTCGGCGATTCCGTTCTGAATTGCGCGGTGGCCGCCCTTTTGTTCCAGCGTTTCAGCAAGCTGGACGAAGGCGACCTGTCGCGCGTGCGCGCCAATCTCGTCAAGCAGCAGTCGCTGTATGAAATCGCTCAGGCCCTGAATATTTCCGAAGGGTTGCGGCTGGGCGAGGGCGAGTTGCGCAGCGGCGGCTTCCGTCGCCCGTCGATCCTCGCGGACGCGTTCGAAGCCATCATCGGGGCGGTATTCCTCGATGGCGGCTTCGAAGCCGCCCAAGGGGTCATCAAGCGCCTCTATATCCCGATTCTCGACCACATCGATCCGCGCACGCTCGGCAAGGACGCGAAGACGCTGCTGCAGGAATACCTGCAGGGGCACAAGATCGCGCTGCCGACCTACACGGTCGTCGCGACCCATGGTGCGGCGCACAATCAGCAGTTCGAGGTCGAATGCACGGTGCCGAAGCTCGACGTGAAGGTGTCGGGCTCCGGCGCGAGCCGGCGGGCGGCCGAGCAGGCCGCCGCGAAGAAGGCGCTCGACGAGGTGCTGGCAGCCGCGCCGATGCTGGCCGCGAAGCCGAAGCGTTCGAAGAACGCACGCGGGTCGAAGCATGTCGAGCCTGAAATCGTGCCCGGCGTGAAGGGGGTGCAGGAAGCGCTCGACCTGCGTTCTCCGGAGCGCAAGGAGCGTGCGGCGGCGCGCGACGCGAAGGCGGCCGCCGCCGCGTCCGCAGCGGCCGATGCCGGCGCACAGCCGGGCGATCGGCCGGCGCAGGCGCCGATGGCCGCGATTCGCGCGGCGCATGTCGATACAGCCGCGGACAAGGCCGACCGGCCCGCGAAACCGACGGCCGACAAGCCTGGCGAGAAACCTGCCGACAAGGCGACCGACAAACCGTCAGACAAGCCGGCGGATCGCAGCGAACCCGGCGCGCGCGCGGCGGACAAGCCAGCCGAACGCACTGACAAGCCAGCCGAAGGCGCGCCCCGTGCAGCCGACAAGCCGGCGGGCCAGGCGACCGATCCGGCCGTGTCGTCCGCCGACAAGCCTGCTGCCGGTTCCGACGCCGCTTCGCGTGCGACGCCGCGCGCCCGCGACGCCGCGGCGCCCGGCCCCGAGGCGCCGCAGGGCGGCGCAAGCCTCGCTGCCGCGCAGGCGCGCGTGGCCGATGCCGATCACTGAATTGCCCATCGATCGTGCCGCGCGTCGCGCGGCCGTTTCCGAACCTGTCTCCCAAACGATATGAACACTCCCGCTCCTACCGGTTTCCGTTGCGGCATGATCGCGATCGTGGGCCGCCCGAACGTCGGCAAGTCGACGTTGATGAACGCACTCGTCGGCCAGAAGATCAGCATCACGTCGCGCAAGGCGCAAACCACGCGCCATCGCATCACCGGCATTAACACGTTCGACGACGCGCAATTCGTGTTCGTCGACACGCCGGGCTTCCAGACCCGTCACAGCACCGCGCTGAACCGCTCGCTGAACCGCGCGGTCACGTCGACGCTCACGTCGGTCGACGTGATCCTGTTCGTGATCGAGGCCGGCCGCTTCGGGCCCGACGACCAGAAGGTGCTCGACCTGATCCCGCCCGGCATGCCGACGCTGCTGATCGCGAACAAGATCGACCGCGTGAACGACAAGGCTACGCTGTTCCCGTTCATGCAGAAGGTGAGCGAGCTGCGCGAATTCACCGAGCTCGTGCCGCTGTCGGCGCAGAAGCCGGAAGACATCAAGCGCCTGCTGGACACGATCAAGCCGTACTTGCCGGAAGGCGAGCCGATCTACGGCGAGGACGAGCTGACCGACCGCAGCTCGCGCTTTCTCGCGGCCGAAATCCTGCGCGAGAAGGTGTTCCGCTGGACCGGCGACGAACTGCCGTACACGAGCACCGTCCTGATCGACAAATTCGAGGAGGAAGGGCGCCTGAAGCGCATCTTCGCGACGATCCTCGTCGAACGCGATTCGCACAAGGCGATGGTGATCGGCAAGAAGGGCGAGAAGCTCAAGCAGATCAGCACCGAGGCGCGGATGGACATGGAGAAGCTGTTCGACGGCCCCGTGTACCTCGAGACCTTCGTGAAGGTGAAGAGCGGCTGGGCCGACAACGAGGCGGGGCTGCGCGCCTATGGGTACGAATGACGCGCTGACGTCGACCGAAGATGCGGTGACCGCCGGCGCGAACGACGCGCCATTGCCGGCACCGCCCGAACCGCCGCGTCGCAAGGCGCGGCGCGCGACCTCTCGCACGTCCGATTTCCGCGTCGCCGAGCAGCCGGCGTTCGTGCTGCACAGCTATCCGTACCGGGAAACGAGCCTGATCATCGACGTGCTGACGCGCGATCACGGCCGGCTCGCGCTCGTCGCGAAGGGCGCGAAGCGCCCGCACTCCGCGCTGCGCGGCGTGCTGCAGACGTTCCAGCCGCTGCTGCTGTCCTGGTCGGGCAAATCCGAAGTGCGCACGCTGACGGGCGCCGAGTGGGTCGGCGGGATGCTGCCGCTCGGCGGCGACGGGCTGCTGTGCGGCTTCTACGCGAACGAGCTGCTCGTGAAATTCTGCGCGCGCGAGGATCCGCAGCCGCCGCTCTTCAATCATTACGTGCTGACCTTGACGCGTCTCGCGCACGGCGAGCCCGCGGTGCAGGTGCTGCGCTCGTTCGAGCGCGTGCTGCTGCGCGAGACCGGCTATGCGATGGCGCTGAACCGCACGGTCGCGCGCCGGGCGGTCGAGCCCGATCGCCGCTACGTGTTCGATCCCGAGCGCGGCGTGCGCAATGCGGACGACGACGTGCCGTCGCACTGGCCGGTGATTACCGGACAGACGTTGCTCGACATGGAGCAGGACGATTACCATCGAGCCCAGACGGTCGCGCAAAGCAAGACGCTGATGCGCTTCCTGCTGAACACCTATCTCGGCGGTACGCCGCTTGCCACGCGTCAGATCCTGATCGACCTGCAAAACCTATGAGCTTCTTCCTGACAACGCCCACCGTCATCGACCTCGGCGTGAACATCGACCACGTCGCGACGCTGCGCAACGCGCGCGGCACGGCCTATCCCGATCCGATCCGCGCGGCGCTCGCGGCCGAAGAGGCCGGTGCTGACGCGATCACGCTGCACCTGCGCGAGGACCGCCGCCACATCGTCGACGCCGACGTGCGCACGCTGCGCCCGCAGCTGAAGACGCGGATGAACCTCGAATGCGCGGTGACGGCCGAGATGCTCGACATCGCATGCGAAGTGCGTCCGCACGACGCGTGCCTCGTGCCCGAGAAGCGCGAGGAACTGACGACCGAAGGCGGTCTCGACGTCGCCGGCCGCTTCGAGGCCGTGCGTGCGGCATGCCGGCAGCTCGCCGACGCCGGCGTGCGCGTGTCGCTGTTCATCGATCCGGACGAAACGCAGATCCGCGCCGCGCACGAAGCCGGCGCGCCGGTGGTCGAGCTGCATACCGGCCGCTACGCCGATGCGCACGACGAAGCCGAGCAGCAGCGCGAATACGAACGCATCGTCGCGGGCGTGCAGGCCGGCGCGCAACTGGGCCTGAAGGTCAACGCCGGTCACGGACTGCATTACACGAACGTGCAGCAGATCGCCGCGATCGACGGCATCGTCGAGCTGAACATCGGCCACGCGATCGTCGCGCACGCGATCTTCGCGGGCTGGGACAACGCGGTGCGCGAGATGAAGGCGATCATGGTCGCCGCGCGTGTGGCCGCGCTGCACGGCGGCGCGCGCTGACGATGCATTGCGTGCGCGCGCGCTTCGCTCGTCACCCGGCGTCGTCCGTGCGTCACGGCGGGCGCTGACATGGCGATCTACGGCATCGGTACCGACATCGTCCAGGTGAGCCGCATCGCGGCCGTGCTCGAGCGCACGGGCGGCCGGTTTGCCGAGAAGGTGCTGGGCCCCGACGAACTGCGCGTGTTCCATGCGCGCCGCGCGCGCTCCGAGGCGCGCGGCATCGCGTTTCTCGCGACGCGCTTTTCCGCGAAGGAAGCGTTCTCGAAGGCGATCGGGCTCGGCATGCACTGGCCGATGACGTGGCGCGCGCTGCAGACCCTCAACCAGCGCAGCGGCGAGCCGTACGTCGTCGCGTCGGGTGAGCTGGCCGACTGGCTCGCCGCGCGCGGCATCACGGCGCGCGTGACGGTCAGCGACGAACGCGACTACGCGGTGTCGTTCGTGGTCGCCGAGACCGACGCAGCGCCGCCTGCACCCGCACCTGTTTCCCGAACCACTCCCTGACGGACTTTCCGATTCGATGAAAACGACTCCCGGCCCGGTCATGCTCGACGTCGTCGGCACGGCCCTGTCGCGCGACGATGCGCGGCGCCTTGCGCATCCGAACACCGGCGGCGTGATCCTGTTCGCGCGGCATTTCCAGAACCGTGCGCAGCTCACCGCGCTGACCGACTCGATCCGCGCGGTGCGCGAGGACATCCTGATCGCCGTCGATCACGAAGGCGGCCGCGTGCAGCGGTTCCGCACCGACGGCTTCACGGTGTTGCCGGCGATGCGCCGCCTCGGCGAACTGTGGGACCGCGACGTGCTGCTCGCGACGAAGGTCGCGACCGCGGTCGGCTACATCCTGGCGGCCGAGCTGCGCGCATGCGGCATCGACATGAGCTTCACGCCGGTGCTCGATCTCGACTACGGGCACTCGAAGGTGATCGGCGATCGTGCGTTCCATCGCGACCCGCGCGTCGTCACGCTGCTCGCGAAGAGCCTCAACCACGGGCTGTCGCTCGCGGGCATGGCGAACTGCGGCAAGCATTTCCCGGGGCACGGCTTCGCGGAAGCCGATTCGCACGTCGCGCTGCCGACCGACGACCGGCCGCTCGACGCGATCCTCAAGCAGGACGTTGCGCCGTACGACTGGCTCGGCCTGGCGCTGACCGCGGTGATTCCCGCACACGTGATCTACACGCAGGTCGACAAGCGGCCGGCCGGCTTCTCGCGCGTGTGGCTGCAGGACATCCTGCGCGGGCAGCTCGGCTTCACGGGCGCGATCTTCAGCGACGACCTGTCGATGGAGGCGGCACGCGAGGGCGGCACGCTCACGCAGGCGGCCGACGCGGCGCTCGCCGCTGGTTGCGACATGGTGCTCGTCTGCAACCAGCCGGATGCGGCCGAAGTCGTGCTGAACGGCCTGAAGGCGCAGGCGTCGGCCGAGTCGGTGCGGCGCATCAAGCGGATGCGGGCGCGCGGCAAGCCGCTCAAGTGGGACAAGCTGATCGCGCAGCCTGAGTATCTGCAGGCGCAGGCGCTGCTGAGCAGCGCACTGGCGTAAGCGGGAAGGGCGGTGCGAGGCCGCCTGTTCCGTTGCCGAAAGCAAAAAAGCCGCGCTTTTGCGCGGCTTTTTTGCTTTGACGGCGAAGCATGGGGCCACACGCCTTTGCGCAACTAACCGTCAGCTCCGGCCGGCGCCCCGAACAACGGCCGCCCGGTCAGTTGACCTTCATCCGCTGCAACTTGTTGTACAGCGTCTTGGGGCTGATGCCGAGCAGCGTCGCTGCGCGATGGCGCGTGCCGCCGACCGCGTCGAGCGTCGCGCGGATCAGCAGATCCTCGACGTCGGACAGCGGGGTGCCGACCTTGATCTGAACGCTGCTGCCGTTCAGCGCGGCGCCGGCCGCGAAGCTTGCTTCGCCCGCGCGCAGCGTTTCGATGAAATCGCCGGATGCGTCATAGGCGAAGCGCACGCGCTCCTGCAGTTCGCGCACGTTGCCGGGCCATTCGTAGGACACGCATTCGCGCACGAAGCCCGGCGCTGCGCGCTTATCGGTCGTGCTGCGGCCGGTGCCGCGCGCT
Organism: Burkholderia sp. Bp9015; assembly: GCF_003853505.1. Taxonomy (NCBI): domain Bacteria; kingdom Pseudomonadati; phylum Pseudomonadota; class Betaproteobacteria; order Burkholderiales; family Burkholderiaceae; genus Burkholderia; species Burkholderia sp. Bp9015. Next base: position 91,166 of record NZ_QTPZ01000016.1, on the reverse strand, counting down.
TCGCGGTTGAGGTCGTCGATCAGCGCGTCCGCGATGGCGAGGACATCGCCGTCGCGTTCGCGCAGCGGCGGCATCGTGATCGACGCCGCATCGAGACGCAGCCACAGATCCTCGCGCAGCATGCCGTTCGCGACCGCCTCGCGGGCCGGGCGGCGCGTGGTCGCGATCAGCCGGAAGTCGCTCGCGATCGAGCTCGTGCCGCCGATCCGCATGAAGTTCTGCGAGTCGAGCGCATGCAGCAGCGCCTCCTGCAGCACGAGCGGCAGTGCGGTGATCTCGTCGAGGAACAGCGTGCCGCCGCCGGCCTGTTCGAACAGGCCCGACTCGCGCCGCTCGGCACCGTCGAACGCGCCGCGTTCATGGCCGAACAGCACGCTGTCGAGCGACGCGCCGTGGCGTCCGGCCTGGGCGATCGTGCGGCAGTCGAACGACACGAACGGCCCTTTGCGGCGCCGGCTCAGGTCGTGCAGCGTGCGCGCGGCCAGCTTCTTGCCGGTGCCGGCTTCGCCGGTGAACAGCACGGCCGTTTCGGTGCCCGCGTTGTGCTCGATCATGTCGTACACGTGCTGCATCGCCTCGCTGCGGCCGACCAGCGCGCCGAAGCGGCCGAGGTGGCGCAGCGACGCGCGCAGCGTCCGCACTTCGTCGATCAGTTCGTAGGGGCGCGGAATCCGGGCCAGCAGGCTGCGCAGGCGCGGAATGTTGATCGGTTTCAGCAGGTAGTCCCAGATGCCGTGACGCAGGCCTTCGATCGCGCTCTCGACCGTCGCGTTGCCCGTCAGCACGATCACCGGCAGCGAGCCGTTCGGTTGCTGCTGCGGCAGGTGCTGGAGCAGATCGAACCCGCTGCCGTCCGGCAGGTTCAGGTCGACCAGGACGACATCGGGAATCGAGCGGCCGAGCGCCGTGCGTGCCTCGGCGAGCGACGTGGCCGTGTCGACCGAGAAGCCGTCTGCGGCGAGCAGCGCGGTCAGGCCGGACAGACTGTTGGGATCGTCTTCGACAATCAGGGCGTGTGGCATGGTGGACGCGAGTCGAGTCAAGAGAGGCGGGCTGTCGGCCATCGAGCCGGCCGCAGCCGCATGTCAGATTAAAAACTGATTTTATGCCCCGCTGAACGCCTGACGTGCATTATTTCTTTCACGCTATAAAACAGTTACCGATGATACAAATTGAATACCTTTAATGCTGGATTTCGTGCTGTCCATGGTGCCCACGCCCGCTGCTGTTGACGCCAGACAAACAAAAAGCGCCCCGCAGGGCGCTTTGTTCGATCCGGAAATCGCAGGCGATTACGCGCGGCTGCGATATTCGTTCGTACGCGTATCGATTTCGATCTTGTCGCCGGTATTGCAGAACAGCGGCACTTGCAGTTCGAAGCCCGTTGCGAGCTTGGCGTTCTTCAGCACCTTGCCCGACGACGTGTCGCCCTTGACGGCCGGTTCCGTGTAGGTGATCTCGCGAACCAGGATCGTCGGCAGTTCGACCGAGATCGCCTTCTCGTTGTAGAACACGACTTCGCACGCCATGCCGTCTTCGAGGTAGTTCAGCGCTTCGCCCATCATTTCCGCTTCGACTTCGTACTGGTTGTAGTCGGCGTCCATGAACACGTACATCGGATCGGCGAAGTACGAGTACGTCACTTCCTTGCGGTCGAGCACGACGACGTCGAACTTGTCGTCAGCCTTGTAGACCGATTCCTGGCCTGCGTTCGTCAGCAGGTTCTTCATCTTCATCTTGACGACGGCGGAGTTGCGGCCCGACTTGTTGTATTCCGCCTTTGCGATGACCCATGCTTCGCTGCCGATCTGCACGACGTTGCCTACGCGGAGTTCCTGTGCGGTCTTCATAAAAACTGTCCTGATCCAATCAAATAAATAGGTGCCTGAGCGTTGCGCAACGGCTGACGGCGCAAGCGGCGGTGCGTTCCGGTAGGTGCCAAGAGCCCCAAACGCGAGCGCTTGCGTGGTCAGCCGTCGGATAACCGCTTATTTTAACTGAGATTTTACGTATTCCGCCAGCTTTCCGGCGAGATCGCCGACGCTCGCCAGCGCGTCGGCCCAGCACGCCGCGTTGGCATCCAGTGCGGCACGGTGTTGCAGCAAATCGGCCCAGTCGGGCGTGCCGGCGCCGTTCCATGCATGCCAGAAGCGCCCGAGTGCCGCGCGCGGTGCGTCGGCGAGGCCGGCCGACAGGTGCGCGAGCGCGGCGTCGAGCTTCGGCAGGTGCGCATCGTCGGCCTGCGGGTAGATGTGCCATACGAACGGCTTGCGCGCCCACTGCGCGCGGACGAACGAGTCCTCGCCGCGCACGAAGTTGACGTCGGCCACCCACAGGAGCGGGTCGTAGTCGGCCTGCGGGACGAACGCGAGCCCGTACGCGGTCAGATTGCCGCGGCTTGCGCGCGCGCCGGCGCCGAACGATTCGACCCCGAAGAAGCGGGCGACGGCCGGCGACACGCGGCCGGCGGGCACGAGCGCGACGACGGGCGACGCGCCGTCGCGCCACTGCGCGAGCAGTGCGTCGACGCCCGGATTCTCATACGCGAACAGGCTGACGACGGTCGTGCCCGGCGCCGGTGGCGCGTCGCCCGTCGCATGCCGCCACCAGGCGGTGCGCGCCGCCGCGTCGGCTTCGAAGGCGGTCCGGCGCGCGTCGAGGTCGCGTTCCTTCAGCACGCCGCCCGTGCCGGCCGACAGTCCCGGGAAGAAGAACGTCTTCAGCAGCGGATAGCGCGGATGCGGCGACGGCCGCAAATGGAAATCGGCGACCCAGTCCTCGGCGCTCAGGTATTCGAGATTGATCCACACCGGGCGGCGCGCGCGGCGCGCCATCGCGGCGAGATAGGCGCCGGGCAGCTCGCACGCGAAGGCCTCGATCACGACGTCGGCGATCTCCAGTGCGTCGCCGACTTCCGCATGCCAGTGCTCGATCACGATGCCGTCGAGCGTCTGCCGCCCGGCATCGGGATCGACCCCCGGCAGCAGCCGCGCGAACGTGCGCAGGTCGTCGATGAACAGGCGCACCTGCCAGCCGTGCTCGTGCGCGAGCTGGCGGGCGAGGCGCCAGCACACGCCGATGTCGCCGAAGTTGTCGATCACGGTGCAGAAGAGGTCGCACGCGATCGGTTCGTCGGGCGCGAGCGGCGCAGCGGAGGCAGGGGAGGCGGGGGCGGTGCGGGGCATCGAAGCGGACCGGTGAATGCTCTAAACTGGCGATTCTAATGGACCCGTTCCGCGCCACAAGGCACCCGAATCGCGCATGACATCCCCAGAAGCCGCCGACACCCCGTTCGAACCGAAGAAGATCCTCGTGCAACTGCCGCACATGCCGGGCGTCTACCGCTACTACGATGCGGCGGGCGCCGTGCTTTACGTCGGCAAGGCGCGCGACCTGAAGAAGCGCGTCTCGAGCTATTTCACGAAGACGCAGCTGTCGCCGCGCATCGCGATGATGGTCACGCGCATCGCGCGCATCGAGACGACCGTCACGCGCTCGGAGGCGGAAGCGCTGCTGCTCGAGAACAACCTGATCAAGGCGCTCGCGCCGCGCTACAACATCCTGTTTCGCGACGACAAGTCGTATCCGTACCTGAAGCTCACCGCGCACCGCTTTCCGCGCATGGCGTACTACCGCGGCTCGGTCGACAAGCAGAACCAGTATTTCGGGCCGTTCCCGAGCGCGTGGGCCGTGCGCGAGAGCATCCAGATCCTGCAGCGCGTATTCCAGTTGCGCACCTGCGAGGATTCGGTCTTCAACAATCGCACGCGGCCGTGCCTGCTGCATCAGATCGGGCGCTGCACGGCGCCGTGCGTCGGCGCGATTTCCGAGGACGACTACGCGATCGACGTGTCGAACGCCGCGCGCTTCCTGCTCGGCCGGCAATCGGAAGTGATGAAGGAACTCGAGCAAAAGATGCACGCGTTCGCGGCCGAGCTGAAGTTCGAGCAGGCAGCCGCCGTGCGCAACCAGATGAGCTCGCTCGCGACGGTGCTGCACCAGCAGGCGATCGAGGTCGGCAGCGACAGCGACGTCGACATCCTCGCGGTGGTCGCGCAGGGCGGACGCGTGTGCGTGAACCTGGCGATGGTGCGCGGCGGCCGGCATCTCGGCGACAAGGCCTATTTCCCGGCGCACGTCGAAAGTGCGCTGACGCTGGCCGAAGGCGGGCTCGGCGACGAGGCCGAGGGCGAGGGCGAGGGCGAGGCAGCGGAGGCTGCCGACGACACCGCTGCGGCGTTGCCCGAGCGGCCCGCGGAAGATGCTGCCGCCGCGCGTGACGCGGGCGCGTCGGTGGAGGCCGAGGTGCTCGATGCGTTCATCGCGCAGCACTATCTCGGCAATCGCGTGCCGCCCGTGCTGGTCGTGAGCCATGCGCCCGCGAGCCGCGACCTGCTCGAGCTGCTGTCCGAGCAGGCCGGTCACAAGGTCTCGCTGGTGCGGCAGCCGCAGGGGCAGCGGCGCGCGTGGCTGTCGATGGCCGAGCAGAACGCGCAGATCGCGCTCGCGCGGCTGCTGTCCGAGCAGGGTTCGCAGCAGGCGCGCACGCGCGCGCTCGCGGAAACGCTCGGCTTCGAAAGCGACGATCTCGCGACGCTGCGGATCGAATGTTTCGACATCAGCCATACGATGGGCGAGGCGACGCAGGCGTCGTGCGTCGTCTATCACCATCACAAGATGCAGTCGGGCGAGTACCGTCGCTACAACATCACCGGCATCACGCCGGGCGACGATTACGCGGCCATGCGGCAGGTGCTGACGCGCCGCTACGAGAAGATGGTCGAGCAGGCCGCGCAGGCGGCGGCCGCCGACGATGCGGCCGGCATCGACGGCGAATCGACGCGCCAGGCCGAGGCATCGAGCCTGCTGCCGAACATCGTGCTGATCGACGGCGGCAAGGGGCAGGTCGAGATCGCGCGCCAGGTGTTCACCGAGCTCGGGCTCGATACGTCGATGCTGGTCGGCGTCGCGAAGGGCGAGGGGCGCAAGGTCGGCCTCGAGACGCTCGTGTTCGCGGACGGCCGCACGCCGCTCGAACTCGGCAAGGAGAGCGCCGCGCTGATGCTCGTCGCGCAGATCCGCGACGAGGCGCACCGCTTCGCGATCACCGGGATGCGCGCGAAACGGGCGAAGGCGCGCCAGACCTCGCGGCTCGAGGAGCTCGAAGGGGTCGGTGCGAAACGCCGGCAGCGGCTGCTTGCGCGGTTCGGCGGGCTGCGCGGTGTCGTCGCGGCGAGCGTCGAGGAGCTGGCGAGCGTCGACGGCATCTCGCACGCGCTCGCCGAGCAGATCTACAAGCAGCTTCACTGATCCGGCCGTGCGACCGGCCGCGCCTGAGCGCGATCTCGCGTTCTTGTGGCAGGCCGGTCGACACGGCACAATTGCGAATCCTTTACTGACCCGCATGCCATGCCGTTCAATTTCCCGATTTTCCTGACGTGGGTACGGATCGTGCTGATCCCGCTCGTCGTCGGCGTGTTCTATCTGCCGGACACGGTGATGGGCGGCGCGCACCGCAACCTCGCGGCGGCGGCGATCTTCATCCTCGCCGCGCTGACCGACTGGTTCGACGGGTTTCTCGCCCGCAAGTGGAACCAGACGTCGTCGTTCGGCGCGTTCCTCGATCCGGTCGCTGACAAGCTGATGGTGACGGCCGCGCTGCTGATCCTCGTGCAGATTTCGCGGGTCGATGCGGCGATCGCGCTCGTGATCGTCGGCCGCGAGATCGCGATTTCGGCGCTGCGCGAATGGATGGCACAGATCGGTGCGTCGAAGAGCGTCGCGGTGAACCAGCTCGGCAAGTTCAAGACCGCGTGCCAGATGGTCGCGATTCCGATGCTGCTGTACTACGGCCCGCTGCCGCTCGGCATCGCGACGATCGACACGCGCGCGTGGGGCGAGTGGCTGATGTACCTCGCCGCGGTGCTGACGATCTGGTCGATGCTGTACTACATGAAGCTCGCATGGCCGCAGATTCGCGAGCGCGGCGGCGCGTGACCGGCCCCTGCACGGTCGTTTCCCAGTTTTTTGGAAAAAGGGCTGGAAAAGCCCTTGACACACGAATGTGCCTTCGACATAATCTCGCTTCTCCGCTGCACGACGAAGTAAGTGTGTGACGGGGAAGCAGTAGCGCAGCAATACGCGGGAGTAGCTCAGTTGGTAGAGCGCAACCTTGCCAAGGTTGAGGTCGCGAGTTCGAGACTCGTCTCCCGCTCCAGATTTTTTCTGGCAGCGTGTTGTAAGGCAAAGCGCTGCAGATGCAGGACACATGCGGGAGTAGCTCAGTTGGTAGAGCGCAACCTTGCCAAGGTTGAGGTCGCGAGTTCGAGACTCGTCTCCCGCTCCAAGTCATGGGGAAGCCACGCTTCCCTTTTTATTTGATGGACTGTTGGTCCTCGAATAAAAAATCTGTCGCTTGCCTCAACGGCATCCGGACAGTCCGCTTTTGGCGCGATAGCAAAGCGGTTATGCAGCGGCCTGCAAAGCCGTTTAGGCCGGTTCGACTCCGGCTCGCGCCTCCAGCAAGAAAAGAAAAGCCCCGCTTCGGCGGGGCTTTTCTTTTTTCTGCGCTCGATCCGCCCGGCTACTCCGCCGGATACGTCAGCGTCACCCGCTCGCACTTCGACGTGCTCTTGCCGCCATAGTCGTAAATCGCGAGCAGATGCCGGCCCTTGCTGTTCAGGATCGGCAGCATGATCGTCCTGCGATTCGGATTGTTGCCGTCGGCCGGTTCGTCTAAAACCTGTTTGCGAATTTCCGATTCGAGATCCGACGGGGTGTCGATGCCGTTTTCCGGACCGCGGCAGCGGCCGCCCGCGTCATCATGAGCGTGCCAAACATTCGGCGATGCCGATCAGCCATCGACCGGCCGAGCCGGCGTGTCGAGCCTCAGCTGATAGAACGCCGCATCGAGCCAGCGGCCGAACTTGAAGCCCGCTTCGGTGATCGTGCCCGAGTGCACGAAGCCGAGGCGCGTGTGCAGCGCGACGCTGCCGCCGTTGGTCGCATCGATGCAGCCGACCAGCACATGCACTTCGGCTTCGCGCGCCCGCCGGATCAACTCGCGCAGCAGCAGCTCGCCGAGCCCGCGGCCGCGATGGTCGCGGTGGACGTACACGCTGTGTTCGACCGTGTACTTGAACGCGGGGAATGCGCGGAACGTGCCCCAGCTCGCGAAGCCGACCAGCGTGCCCGATTCATCCACCGCGCCGACGACCGGAAAACCGCCGGCGCGCTTCGTCGCGAACCACGTGACCATCGCTTCCGGCGGGCGCGGCCGGTAGTCGTACAGCGCGGTCGAATTCACGATCGCGTCGTTCAGGATGTCGAGGATGGCCGCGGCATGCTCGGCCTCGCTGCAATCGATCAGGCGCACGTCTTCGCGCGGTTTCGGGGAATTCATGCGGGCTCCTGCGCCTGTCGGCCTTGAACGGATGAAACACTCCGCGCGCCGGCGGCGGCGGGGACATCGCAGATCGCGACGACATAGCGCGCGACGTGCGACGACGGGTTGCTGAAAATCAGCGGCTGATCGACGCGCATGGCCAGACAGTCGCCTTCGTGAAGTTCGTGAAGCTGGTCGCCGTACGTGACGTCGACGCGCCCGTGGATGACCCATATTTGTTGATGCAGCGCGCTTTCGCGCCCGCCGGAGTCGTACGCGACGCGCGCGCCGGGCGGGAAATCGACTTCGACGAGCTGGATCGGCGACGGCCAGCCGGGTGGCGACAGGTTGCGCCGCACGTAACCGGACGCCGGATCGCGCCATTCCGCCTGCTGCGCGCGCCGCACCAGCGGTTGCGCGGGCGCGTCGTCGCGATCGCCGCCGAACAGCCCGGCCAGCGACACGCCGAGACCGGCCGCGAGCTTGTCGAGCACGACGGCCGTCGGGCTCGCCGACGCGCGCTCGATGAGCGAGATCATCGAACGGCTGACGCCGGAACGCGCGGCGAGCGCATCGAGCGTGTAGCCTCGTAGCGTGCGCAGCTCGCGCACGCGCCGGGCGATGCGTTCGTTGATGCCGGTGTCGTCGCCAGGGGCGTCGGTTGATTCTTTCATGATGGATTTATTTTCCAGCAAGTTGGAATTCGATGTCAACGGGATCCCGGATCGGCGATTCGCCGGCAGCCGGGCGCTTGCCGGGCGACCGGGGTGAGCGTAATATACGAAACGACTATATTTCGTTTAATTAGAGACATATGGGAATCATCAAGATATCCGAGCACATGCACGAACGGCTGCGCTCGACCAGTACCGCGCTGAGCCGTTCGATCAATGCACAGGCGGAGCACTGGCTGCGCGTCGGGATGCTGGCGGAACTCAACCCGTCGCTGTCCTACGGCGATATCTGCCGGCTGCTGATCGAGACCGAAGCGCGCGGCGGCGATGCCGGCCGCACGGAATCGGTCGTCGCCCACGGCATCGAGCAGGTGGCGTAATGGCGAGGCGCGAAATCCCGATCCGCGGTGCCGCGGAAATCGCCAAGTCGCGCGAGGCCGCGAAGCTCGCGTCCCAGGTGCTGACGATGATCACCGAACACGTGAAACCGGGCGTCACCACCGACGAGCTCGACGTGCGCTGCCGCGAATATATCGTCAACGTGCTCGGCGCGATCCCGGCGAACATCGGCTATCACGGTTATCCGAAAACCCTGTGCACGTCGGTCAATCACGTGGTCTGTCACGGCATTCCGTCGTCGCGGCCGATGCGCGACGGCGACATCGTGAATCTCGACATCGCGGTGATCAAGGACGGCTGGTTCGGCGACACGAGCCGCATGTACTTCGTCGGCGAGCCGGGCGAACTCGCGCGGCGCCTCGTCGCGACGACCTATGAGGCGATGCATGCGGGCATCCGCGCGGTGCGTCCCGGCGCGACGCTCGGCGACGTCGGCTATGCGATCCAGCAGGTCGCGCATCGTGAGGGATTCAGCGTGGTCCGCGAGTACTGCGGGCACGGGATCGGCGACGTGTACCACGACGAGCCGCAGGTGCTGCACTATGGTCGCCCGGGCACCGGCGTGCCGCTGCGGCCGGGGATGATCTTCACGATCGAGCCGATGCTGAATGCGGGCAAGCGCGATACGCGCGTGCTGGCGGACGGCTGGACGGTCGTCACGAAGGATCATTCGCTGTCCGCGCAGTGGGAGCACATGGTCGTCGTGACGGAGCAGGGCTTCGAGATCCTGTCGGACGACGTGAAGCCGCCGGCGTTCGCGGCGCTTTCCGGCACGCACGCGGCCTGACACGCGGCGCGCTGCGCGCCGCGACGCAACGAAAACGGGCCCCGCGTGAATGAGCGGGGCCCGTTTTCGTTGGCGGCCAAGCGGCGCGATCAGCAGGCTGCGGCCTCCGCAGCCGCCGCTGGCAGCGTCACGCGGCTCGACCGCGCGCCTTCTGCCACGCGTGTTCGACGAACACGCGGCACAGCGCTTCCATTCCGTTGCGGTCCTCGTCGTCGAAACGCGCGGCGACGGGGCTGTCGACGTCCCACACACCGATCAGCGTGCCGTCGGCAGCGACCAGCGGCACGACGATTTCCGATTCCGACGCGGCATCGCAGGCGATATGGCCGGGGAATGCATGCACGTCGCGCACGACCTGCGTCTCGCGGGTCTGCGCAGCCGTGCCGCACACGCCCTTGCCGAGCGCGATCCGCACGCACGCGGGCTTGCCCTGGAACGGCCCGACCACGAGTTCCGAACCGTCGAAGAAATAGAAGCCGGCCCAGTTCAGGCGGTCGAGCGAGTGATAGACGAGCGCGGAGAAGTTCGCGGCGTTCGCGGTCAGGTCGCGTTCCGATTCGACGAGCGCGCGTGCCTGCTCGACGAGCGTCGCATAGAGTTCGGCCTTGGAGGCGTGAGGGTCGGTGGACAGCGTGAACATGGCTGAAAGGCGAAAAGAGGTTGTGAACAGCGGGGTTGTGAAAACGGCGTGAAAAGCGCGATGCGCGTCCCGCAGTCTACGGCACGCGCGGCCGGTCTGCAGCGTCCGGTTCGCGACGCACACGCCGAACGCCGAACGCGGGGTGACCGCCGTGGCGATGCCGCTCAATCGGGCTCGAGTTCGGCGAACCGCTCGGCCAGGAAATCGAGCAGCGCGCGCACCGCGGGCAGCAGCCCGCGCCGCGACGCGAACACCGCATGCACGATCTCGCGGCGCGGCGCCCAGTCCGGCAGCACGGTCGCCAGTTCGCCGCGCGCGACTTCGTCGCGCACCATCATCGTCGGCAGCTGCACGACGCCGACCCCCGCGACGGCGGCCGCGCGCAGCGCGAGCATGCCGCCCGTGACGAGCCGCGGCTGATGGTGGATTTCCGCATGCGCGCCGTCGGGGCCGCGCAGCCGCCACACGTGCGTGGCCTGCGGCACGCCGTGATCGAGGCTTGGCAGGCGGGTCAGGTCGGCGGGGACGGCCGGCACGCCGCGCTCGCGCAGCAACGCGGGGCTCGCGACGAGGCACTGGCCGCGTTCGGCCAGCACGCGCAGCGCGAGGTCGCTGTCCTCGAGCGGCGGCGGGCGCACGCGGATCGCGACGTCGATCCCTTCGCCGACCACGTCGACGCGCCGGTTGGTCGCTTCCAGGTGAATCTCGACGCGCGGGCACGCGACCATGAACGCGGCGATCATCGTGCCGACCAGCGAATCGAGCAGCACGACCGGGCAACTGAGCCGCACGATGCCGCGCGGCTCCTCGTGCAGCAGCGCGATCGCCTCGTCGGCGGCGTCCGCCTCGACGAGCATCGCGCGACAATGCGCGTAGTAGGTCTGGCCGACGTCGGTGACGGTGAAACGGCGCGTCGAACGCTGGATCAGCCGCATCCCGAGCCGCGCCTCGAGCAGCGCGATGCGGCGGCTCAGCTTCGACTTCGGCATGTTCAGCGCGCGCCCGGCCGGCGCGAAGCCGCCGTGCTCGACCACCTGCACGAAGTAATAGAGATCGTTCAGATCCCGTTCGTTATCGTTCATGAAATAGAACGCTGAGTGCGATTTTGGCAGTCTACCGGATCGATCGTTCCACCTCTATATTCCTACTCAGGTTGCGAAACACGTGTTTCGCCGCAATTCGGAGAAGGCAAATGAAGAAGATCCAGGGTGTGTACAGTGCGCCGCGCGGTCATTGGGTCGGCGACGGTTTCCCGGTGCGTTCGATGTTCAGCTACCAGTCTCACGGGACGCACCTGAGCCCGTTCCTGCTGCTCGACTACGCGGGTCCCGCGAACTTCGAGCCGGCTTCGGCACCGCGCGGGGTGGGCCAGCACCCGCACCGCGGGTTCGAAACGGTGACGATCGTCTATGACGGCGAAGTCGCGCACCGCGACTCGACCGGTGCGGGCGGCGTGATCGGCCCGGGCGACGTGCAGTGGATGACGGCCGCGAGCGGGATCCTGCACGAGGAATTCCACTCGGAAGCGTTCACGAAGCGGGGCGGCCCGCTCGAGATGGTGCAGCTGTGGGTGAACCTGCCCGCCGCCGACAAGATGGGTGCGCCCGGCTATCAGACGATTCTGGACGCGGACATCCCGGTGGTCGAACTGCCGGACGGCGCAGGTCGCGCGCGGATCATCGCGGGCGAATTCGACGGCCGGCGCGGCCCGGCCCGCACGCACACGCCGATCGACGTGTGGGACGTGCGGCTCGCAGCCGGCGGCCGTGCGCGGTTCCCGATCGCCGAAGGGCGCACGCTCGCGGTGGTCGTGCTGAGCGGTACGCTGCTGGTGAACGGCGAGACGGTCGCCCGTGAAGCGCAGTTCGTGCAGTTGAGCCGCGACGGCCGCGACGTCGAGATCGAAGCGAACGGCGACGCCAAGCTGCTGATCCTGAGCGGCGAGCCGATCGATGAGCCGGTCGTCGGTTACGGCCCGTTCGTGATGAACTCGCAAGAGGAAATCCGGACCGCGATCGAGGATTTCAACAACGGCCGCTTCGGCCAGATGCCGGCATGACGGACAGGCCCCGCGCAATGCGGGGCCTTTTTTTCGCGCGCGGAAGGGCGGCACGCGTGCCGCGTGCGCTTCGAGGCATAATCGACGGTTGCCGCGCGCCGGCCGGCGCGCCCGAATCAGGACCGACCATGAATGCTTCCGCACCCGCCGCATCCCTGCATGCCGACGATCTCGACTGGCACTGGAAATTCTTCGACGCGCTGACGGCGCGCGAAGTCTATTCGATCCTCGACGCGCGCAGCGCCGTGTTCGTCGTCGAGCAGAACTGCGTCTATCGCGACATCGACGGTGCGGACCAGGCTGCGTGGCACCTGGCCGCATACGATCCCGCGGGCCGTCTCGCCGGTTACCTGCGCGTGCTGCTGCCGGATGCGCAGCACCCTGACGTGCGCATCGGCCGCGTGCTGACGACCGCCGCGTTTCGCGGCGCCGGCCTCGGTAACGCGCTGCTCTCTCGCGCGATCGGGCACATCCGCGCGCAGTGGCCGGATGCGCAGGTGAGCCTGCATGCGCAGGCGCACCTGCAGCGCTTCTACGGGGCATTCGGCTTCACGCCGAGTTCGGACGTGCACGACGAGGACGGCATCCCGCACGTGTGGATGACCAGCGCGCGCGGCTGACGCGCGGCGCGCCGTCAGTGGGCGGCGCGCGTCACCGGCGGGCGTGCCGCGTGCAGGGCGGCAGCCCGCTCTTCGATCAAGCGGCCGCGCGCGGACAACCGCAACCAGTGCCGCAGCGCGATCAGCGCGCCGATCACGCTCATCATCGAACCCGGAATCCACAGCAGCAGGCCGCCGATCTGCTGGTCGCGCAGCGGGCTGAGCCACGTGAACGCGCGTCCGCAGATCGAGTAGATCGGATACAGCTCGTGCGGCGTGAAGAAGATCAGCGCGCCGAGCGCGATCTGCGGCGGAATCGCCGCGACGACGATCAGGATCCGGCGGCCCGGCGACAGCCGCGCGGGCGGCGCGGGACGCGGATCGACGACGAGCCACCAGAACAGCAGCCCGTCGATCACCATGCTCCAGTTCATCACGCGATACAGGCGCCAGTCGAGCATCGCGACGAAGTGGATCGGCGACAGCAGCCAGAAATAGATCAGCCCGACGAACAGCACGACCGCGACGACCGGATGGAACACCACGTCGAGCGTCGCGCGCACGGGTGCCCACGCGAGCGCGGGGCGCACGAAGCGCTGCCGCCAGCGAAACGGAATGCCCGCGCGGATCGCGGCGCCCGGGTAGGCCAGTGCGATGAAGAACGGCCCGAGGTGATGCAGCACCAGGTGCTGTGCGCGGTGCAGGAAGAATTCGTGCTCGAAGAAGTAGTCGAGCCGCGTATGCAGCGCGATGTAGAGCGCCGTCAGCCCGAGCCAGAACGAGAACTGCCGCAGCGGCGACACCTTCGCCTTCTTCACGCCGCGCGCGAACAGCACGGCGGCCGTCAGCACCGCGATGACCACGGTCGGCGACGGTTCCCACGGATCGAGCCAGTACAGGACGTTCATCGCGCGCGCATCACTTCGCCTGGGCCGGCGACTTCACGGCGAACGGCGTGTCGACCGTTTCGCCGTCGGAGAACTTCAGGCGCAGGCGCACGGTGTCGCCGGGCTTGATCGCGTGCTTCGGTTCCTCGAGCATGAAGTGATAGCTGCCCGGCGCGATGTCGACCTTGCCGCGCGCGGGGATCGTCAGCTTGTCGACCATTTCCATCTTCTGCGTCGAGCCGTTCGACACGGTCTGGTGCAGCATCGCCATCCCGTAGTCGGGGCTGTCGACGTCGACCAGATCGACCGGCTTGTCGCCCGTGTTGACGAGCGTCACGTAGCCGCCCGCGGGCAGCCGGTTCGGCAGCCAGCGCACCCATGCATTCTGCGCGGTGATCGCGCCCGCGGCACAGGCTTGCGCAGCGGTGCACAGCGCGGCGAGGAGGGCGAGCGTCTTGAGGGTCGTCTTCATGTCGGAGATGTCGGAGTTCGGAATTCAGGAGGAGGTGGAGGCAGTGTCGATGATCCGGCGTACATCGGCGGCGATCGCGTCGGGCGAATCGCGGTCGGTCGCGAGCAGGCGCGCGCGGCCGTTCGCGTCGAAGATGTACACGGCCGAGCTGTGCGTGACTTCGTAGCCGCCGGACGGGTCGCGTTTTTCCATCTGGTACGCCACCCGATAGCGTTTCGCGAGCGATTCGATCTGGCCGTCGGTGCCGGTCAGGCCGCGCGCGTGCGCGGCATCGAACGCGGCGACGTACGACTGCATCGCCTGCGGCGTGTCGCGCGCGGGATCGACCGAGACGAACAGGATGCGCACGCCGTTCGCCTGCGGGCCGAGCTTCGCGAGCACTTCCATCAGCCGCGCCATCGTTTCGGGGCAGACGTCGGGACAGTGCGTGTAGCCGAAGTAGACGAGCGCGATGCGGCCGCGAAACGCGTTCGCGTCGACCGTGCGGCCGTCGCCGCCGGTGAGCGTGAACGACAGGTCGGGCAGGTGGCCCGTGACGTTGGTCAGGCGCCAGCCCGGCTCGTCGTGCGTGCAGGCCGCGAGCGCGACGGCGGCGGTCAGCGCCGCGGCCGCGCGGACGAGGCGGGTCAGGCTGAGGAAGCGCCAGTGCGGCGCGGGACGGGCAGACGACATCCTGGGGCTCGATCGGACGGAACGGTCGTCGGCCGGCGCGGCGCCATGCGTCGCGCGGCCGGCGGTTGCCGACTGTAGCGCAATTCCCGCGCCCGCGTCCTTTCGAAACCCGTACGGCACGGGCGAGCGGGGCAATATGTCGCAGTTGACGCGGACGGCGGCGCGAGGCAAGCCCCGCACCGGTTTCGCCCATCTCGGTACGCAGGCGCGGTAAGATGCGCACAATTCCATTCTCGCAGCGGCGGCCCCCGCGTTGGCAGGCCGCTCTCAGACCATCGAATCGATGCAATCCGTTCCGGCTTCCCTGTCCCTGACCGATACCGCGTTCTTTTTCGACTTCGACGGCACGCTCGTCGAGCTGGCGCCGACGCCCGACAGCATTCACGTGCCGGCGTCGCTGCTGACGCTGCTCGATGAACTGCGGCGCCGTTCGCACGGTGCAGTCGCCATCGTGTCGGGTCGCGGCATCGACAACCTCGACACGTTCCTGAACATGCCGGACCTGCCGATCGCCGGCCTGCACGGCGCCGAGCGGCGCGACGCGAACGGCGACACGCAGCGCATCGGCTTCAACGACGAACGGCTGCTGCGCATCGAGCGCGAGCTCGCGGCCGTCGTCGACCGTCATCCGGGCATGCTGCTCGAAATCAAGGGGGCGGCCGTCGCGCTGCACTACCGCAACGCGCCCGAGCGTGAGCCGGCCGCGCGCGCGGCGGCCGAGCGCCTCGTCGCCGAATATGCGGATGCGTACGTGCTGCAGCCCGGCAAGATGGTGTTCGAGATCAAGCCGAAGGGTGTCGACAAGGGGCGCGCGCTGGCCGCGTTCCTCGACGAGCCGCCGTTCGCAGGCCGCGTGCCGCTGTTCGCGGGCGACGACCTGACCGACGAGAAGGGATTCGCGGTGGTCAACGCGCGCGGCGGCCTGTCGATCAAGGTCGGCGCGGGCGAGACGTCGGCCCGCACGCGGCTCGACTCGGTCGACGCGCTGCACGCGCAGATCGCCCGCTGGCTTGGCGCGGAGCTGCAGGGCGCATGAGTCGACTCATCATCGTTTCGAACCGCGTCGCCCCGATTTCGGAAGGCGAGCCGGCGGCGGGCGGTCTCGCGATCGGCGTCTACGATGCGCTGAAGGAGACGGGCGGCATGTGGTTCGGCTGGAGCGGCGAGGTGGTCGCGTCCGGTGCGCCGCAGATCCGCATCGAGGAGCGCGGCCCCGTGACGTTCGCGACCGTCGGGCTGTCGCGCCGCGATTACGACCAGTATTACCGCGGTTTCTCGAACGCGACGCTGTGGCCCGCGTTCCATTACCGCGCGGACCTGATCCAGTACGACCGCCACGAGTTCGACGGCTACGGCCGAGTGAACGTCTGGCTCGCGCAGCAGCTCGTGCCGCTGCTGCGGGACGACGACGTGATCTGGGTGCACGACTATCACTTGATCCCGTTCGCGCGTGCGCTGCGTGCGGCCGGCGTGAAGAACCGCATCGGCTTTTTCCTGCACATTCCGTTTCCGGCCGCGCAGGTGCTCGTCAACGTGCCGCCGCATCGCGAGCTCGTCGAGTCGCTGTGCGCGTTCGATCTGCTCGGCTTCCAGACCGAGCCGGACCTGCGCGCGTTCTGCGACTACATCGAGTTCGAGGCCGGCGGCGAAGTGGCGCGCGAAGGGCACACGGTGCGCGTGAGCGCGTTCGGCAACACGCTGCGCGCGGCCGCCTATCCGATCGGCGTGTATCCGGACGAGATCGCGTCGCTCGCGCAGGCGGGCGAGCACGGCAAGGCCGCGCGCATGGCCACGTCGCTGCGCGGGCGCCAACTGATCATGAGCGTCGACCGGCTCGATTATTCGAAGGGGCTCGTCGAGCGGTTCCGCGCGTTCGAGAAGCTGCTGGAGCACCAGACCTCGATCCGCAACCGCGTGTCGTTCCTGCAGATCGCACCGTCGACGCGCGCCGATCTGCGCGCGTACCAGGACATCCGCCTGCAGCTCGAAGCGGAGTCGGGGCGCATCAACGGCCGCTATGCGGAGCTCGACTGGGCGCCGATCCTCTACATTCACCGCCAGTACGATCGGCAGGTGCTGGCCGCACTGTATCGCCTCGCCCGCGTGGGCTTCGTGACGCCGCTGCGCGACGGGATGAACCTGGTCGCGAAGGAGTACGTGTCCGCGCAGAATCCGGACGATCCGGGCGTGCTGGTGTTGTCGCGCTTCGCGGGCGCCGCGCGCGAGCTGACGGGCGCGTTGATCGTCAATCCGATCGACATCGACGGGATGGCCGATGCGCTGTCGCAGGCGCTGACGATGCCGCTCGCGGAGCGGCGCGCGCGTTATGCGGACATGATCGCGCAGCTGCGCGAAAACAACGTGTCGGTGTGGCGCGACAACTTCCTGCGCGACCTGCAGCGCGCGTAATCCGCGTGCAGCGCGGCGACGGTCGCGCTGCGCCATGAAAAAACCGCCGTGCTTCGCGCACGGCGGTTTTTTTATCGGCTGCCAGGACGGGATGCTGCCTGGGCGGCGTCAGGCCACGCGTTCGCCGGTCGGCGCGGTGCCGTCGGGGGCGTGATGGCGGCCGTGCTGCTTTGCGAGCAGGTCGCGGTACAGGCCCGGACGATTGCGCAGCACGTCGGGGCTGCCGTCGTCGATCACCTTGCCGTTGCTCATCACGATGATCCGGTCGAAGTTGCGCAGCGTCGACAGCCGGTGCGCGATCGCGATCACCGTGCGGCCGACCATCAGGCGGTCGAGCGCACTCTGGATCGCTTCCTCGGATGCGCTGTCGAGTGCGGACGTCGCTTCGTCGAGCAGCAGGATCGGCGCGTCCTTCAGGATCGCGCGCGCGATCGCGATGCGCTGGCGCTGGCCGCCCGACAGTTTCACGCCGCGGTCGCCGACGATCGTGTCATAGCCTTCCGGCATCGCCTCGATGAACTCCGAGCAGCGGGCGTCGCGCGCGGCGGCGAGCACTTCCTCGCGGGTCGCCTCGGGGCGGCCGTACGCGATGTTGTCGTAGATGGTCCGGTGCAGCAGCGAGATGTCCTGCGGCACGAGCGCGATCGCATGGCGCAGGCTGTCCTGCGTGATCGCCTTCACGTCCTGGCCGTCGACCATCACGGCGCCGTCCTGCGTGTCGTAGAAGCGCTGCAGCAGCGCGAGCACGGTCGACTTGCCGGCGCCCGACTTGCCGATCAGGCCGACGCGCTGGCCCGGTTCGATATGGAGATCGAAGTGGTCGAGGATTGCGCGGCGATGCGGATACGCGAACGTCACGCGTTCGAAATCGACGCGGCCGCCCTTGGCCGACAGCGGCTGCGCGTCGGAGCGGTCCGGCATCCCGTGCGGCTCGAGCAGCGTCTTCACGGCTTCGGACAGGCGTGCAACGTGCTGCGTGACGTCGACGAGCGCGACGGCGAGGTCGCGGGTGCCGTGCAGGATCGTGAAGCCGAGCGAGCTGACGAGCACGATGTCGCCCGAGGTCGCGCGGCCCTGGTCCCACAGCCACAGCGCCCAGCCGAGCAGGCCGGCGGACAGCATCGCGGTGATCACCGCGTGCAGCAGGCGCAGCTTCTCGAGGTAGAACAGGCTTTGCTGGCGCGCGTCCATCTCGGCCTTCACCGTCGCGCCGAAGCGCTTCTGTTCGCGCAGCGTCATCCCGAATGCGCGCACGAGGCCCATGTTGCCGATCACGTCGACGAGCTCGCCGTCGACCGCGGCGGCCTTCGACGCGAACGCGTGATGGCGCGCGGAGCCGCGCCCGGCGAGCTTGAACAGCACGACGGAGAGCACGGCCGAACAGCCGAGCAGGCCGGCGGCCATCAGCGGGTTCACGACGATGATCATCAGGATCGCGCCCATCACCGCGATGCACGGCGGCAGCACGTTCCACGCCATCGTGTTCTCCGACGTATAGACGGCGTTCGACGTGGCGGTGATGCGGCTCGCGAGCGTGCCCGGCTGCTTTTCCGAGTAGTAGGTCGGCGAATGGCCGATCAGGTACTGGAACAGGTCGCGCCGCAGGTCGCCGGTGACCGCGACGAACGTGTGCGCGGCGGCCCAGCCGCCGACGCGCCACAGCAGGTTGTCGGCCGCGATCAGGCCGACGAGCAGCGCGAACGCGCTCCACAGCGGGCCCGGATGATGGCGCCCGGTCGCGAGCACGTCGATCAGGTGCTTGATCGCGTATTGCGAGCCGAGCGCGCAGCCGACGGCGGCCAGCACGCTGCAGAGCACGACCAGGTGCGCGACCGGATGCAGGCGGATGTAGCGGAACAGGAACGCGATCGGCCGATGCGCGTAGCTCGACAGCTTCGCGTTGTGGGCGTTGCGCTGGGCAGGGGTGAGAGATTCCAAAATATGCGTGCGGTGATTCGGTGGTTGAGCGGATCGTCAGGATCGCAGCCCACGGCCGCCCGGACTGAATAATCCGGCATTGTAAACAAGGCCGTGCATTGCGCAGCGCGAATCTTGCCTTGGTCAGGGGCGCGCGATCAATTTTGAGATAAAATCCGGCATCCGTCCTGCCGCGTGCACCGGAATCACGATGCCGGCCGTGGCGGATGACTCGGAACGCCAAAAAGAGCCTTCCACTCTAGAACGGACACCCAAGTCCGCGGGTTGCAAAGTGTTGCGCCTTTGTAACAAAGCAAAGAGTTTGAAATGTTGTGCGCCGTATCGGGATTAACCCTAGATAATCGGCTCCGGGTTCGATTCCAGGTTTTTACGAACCCCTGTCAACGGGTCTTCGTTTCAAACGTTCTATGCCTGTCGCGTCGCCGACGCTCCTTGAGCAGCGCGGGTTCGACGCCCCCGGCAGGCTGATTCGTCCGATTTTTCGGATGAAATGCATCCAGCCCGGACCGCCGGCAGGTTGCCGACCCATACCTGGTTTTTAGCCGATTTTTTAGGAGTTACGCATGCGAATCGCCCAAATCGCTCCGTTGCACGAAGCGGTGCCCCCGAAACTGTACGGTGGTACCGAGCGAGTGGTGTCCTACCTCACCGAAGCACTTGTCGAGATGGGGCATGACGTCACGCTCTTCGCGAGCGGCGATTCGCAAACGTCGGCGAAGCTCGAAGCGTGCTGGCCGCAGGCACTGCGCCTCGACCCGACGATCCGCGACGTGATGGCTCCGCATATGCTGCTCCTCGAGCAGGTGCGCCGCCGCGCGGAAGAGTTCGACGTCCTGCACTGCCACATCGACTACTACCCGTTCTCGCTGTTCTCGCGCCAGCCGGTCCCGCATCTGACGACGATGCACGGCCGTCTCGACCTGCCGGAACTGCAGCCGATCTTCAATGCGTTCAGCGACGTGCCGGTCGTGTCGATCTCCGATAACCAGCGTATCCCGCTGCCGCAGGCGAACTGGCTGTCGACCGTGTACCACGGCCTGCCGGAAAACCTGCTGACGCCGATCCCGAACGTGAAGCCGAGCTACCTCGCGTTCCTCGGCCGCATCTCGCCGGAAAAGCGCGTCGACACCGCGATCCGCATCGCCGAGCAGGCCGGCCTGCCGATCAAGATCGCCGCGAAGCTCGACAAGGCTGACCGCGCGTACTACGAAGAGAAGATCAAGCCGCTGTTCGCGCTGCCGCACGTCGAGTACATCGGCGAAATCAGCGAGTCGGAAAAGACCGAATTCCTGGGCAATGCGCACGCGCTGCTGTTCCCGATCGACTGGCCGGAGCCCTTCGGCCTGGTGATGATCGAGGCGATGGCGTGCGGCACGCCGGTGATCGCGTTCAAGCGCGGCTCGGTGCCGGAAGTGATCGAGAACGGCGTGTCGGGCTTCGTCGTCGAAGACGAACTGTCGGCCGTCGCGGCGCTCAAGCGCCTCGATACGCTGCCGCGCGAGAAGGTGCGCGCCGCGTTCGAAGCCCGTTTCTCGTCGAAGGTGATGGCGCAGAACTATGTGAAGGGCTACGAGGAACTGCTGCGCCAGAAGCGCCGCACCGTCCTGCGCGAAGTCAACGCAGGCTGATGCCGGGCCGCCGGCCGCACCGCGGCTGAGGCCCCGTCATCGACGCCCCGTCCGGGTCTCCGGCGGGGCGTTGTCACATCTGCGGCGCGGATCTGTTGTATTCTCGCCGCGCCCGGCGCCACGAACGGCCGCGGAAGCGGTCCGGCACGCCATCCGGCCGTCTGTCCAGACGGTAATGTCCCTATAATGGCCGTGCCGTGAAATCCGGCCCCGCACGAACATCGAGAGGAGAGCAGTCTTGGCGAGAACGAAAACCACGCGCGCAGCACCGGCCCCCGGCGCCGGCGTGATCTTCGCGTTGCGCGCGATCGGTCTCGTGCTGCTCGCGCGCTGGCTGTTCTCGATGTCCCAGATGGGCTATCGCGCGTCGCTGTCGGCGATGGTGTCGTCGCCCTGGGCGTTCGTCTATCTCGTCCTGATCTTCCTGCTGCTCGCGCTGCCGGGCGCCGTCGCGCGCGCCGAGCGGCCGTTCCATCCGCTGCCGCAGTGGCTGCGCCAGGCGCTGCGGGTCTTCGCGCTGATCGGTTTCCTGTTCGCCGTGTGGTCGATCGGCGCATTCGCGTGGGCGGCCGGCTGGCGCCGCGCGCTGCACGCGGTGACGGCGACCAACGGCTGGCTCGTCGCCGCGCCGGCGCTGTATGCGGCGATCGTCTGGATGTGCCGCCCGCGGCCGCTGTGGCGCACCAACGTGGCCGCGCGCCGCTTCGCGGTCGGCCGCTACGCGATCTCGCTCGACACGCTCACGCGTACCGCGATCGTCTGGATGGAGAGCCGCAAGGTCGGTCAGTACGACGCGCGCGAACTGTCGGTGCGCTGGCCCGGCCGGGTCGCGCCCGCCGCGGGCGAGCAGGGTGCGCAGCCGGCCGCCGTGCCGCCGCGTCGCGGCAGCCTGTTCCGGCGGCCGAAGGTGGAGCTGCTGTGGGATTCGCCGGCGGCCGTCGGCCATAACCGGCAGATCGTGATGCGCGCGCCGCTCGCGACCGAGGGCGACCGCGTCGCGGTGCTCGCGCTCGACGCGGCGCTCAAACAGATCGTCTGACAAGGCCTGCGCGGCGCGCGGGCGACAAGGAGGCGCAATGATCGTCCGCTGGTTGCTGGCAGCCGTTCACCTGATGGCATTCGGCGTCGCGTTCGCCGCGATCGCGGGACGCAACCGTGCGCTGCGCCGGGTCATCGCGTCGGCGCAGGCCGCCGACCTGCCCGGCGTGTTCAAGGCCGACGCGGCTTGGGGATTGTCCGCGCTGGTACTGATCGCGACCGGGCTCACGCGCGCATTCGGCGGCTTCGAGAAGGGCTCGGCGTACTACCTTCATGAGCCGCTCTTTCACCTCAAGATGACCGCGCTCGTGCTGATCCTCCTGCTCGAGATCGTGCCGATGCTCGGGCTGATCCGCTGGCGCATCGCCGCGCGGCAGCAGCAGATGCCCGATCTGGGCCGCGCACGGACCTATGTGCGGATCGGCCACTGGCAGGCCGTGCTCGTGATGGTGATCGTGCTCGCCGCGTCGGGGATGGCGCGGGGGATTGGGGCGGCCGGCTAGGTCTGGCCGACTAGGCCCGGCCGGCCGCGCATGCCGACCGGGCGGACCCGCCGCCCGTTTCGTCCCGCGCTCAGCGCACGAGGCAGGGGCGCTTGTTGTTGAACGTCCACCCCGGAATCAGATACTGCATCGCGGCCGCGTCGTCGCGCGCGCCGAGCCCGTGCTGCTTGTACAGTTCGTGCGCGACCGCGACCGCCTCCATGTCGATGTCGATGCCGAGGCCCGGACGCTTCGGCACTTCCACGAGCCCGTTCTCGATCTTCAGCGGCTCGCGCGTCAGCCGTTCGCCGTCCTGCCAGATCCAGTGCGTGTCGATCGCGGTGACATGGCCGGGCGCGGCGGCCGCGACGTGCGTGAACATCGCGAGCGATACGTCGAAGTGGTTGTTCGAATGCGAGCCCCACGTGAGGCCCCAGTCGCGGCACATCTGCGCGACGCGCACCGAGCCCTGCATCGTCCAGAAGTGCGGATCGGCGAGCGGGATGTCGACCGCCTGCAACTGCACCGCGTGGCCCATCTGGCGCCAGTCGGTCGCGATCATGTTGGTGGCCGTCGGCAGCCCGGTCGAGCGGCGGAATTCGGCCATCACCTCGCGGCCCGAATAACCGTTCTCCGCGCCGCACGGATCTTCCGCATACGCGAGCACGTGATGCAGGTCGCGGCACAGCCGCACGGCCTCGTCGAGCGACCATGCGCCGTTCGGATCGAGCGTCACGCGCGCTTCGGGGAAGCGCTCGGCAAGCGCCGTCACGGCGTCGACCTCGCGCGCGCCTTCGAACACGCCGCCCTTCAGCTTGAAGTCGTTGAACCCGTAGCGCGCATGCGCGGCTTCGGCGAGGCGCACGACCGCCTCGGGCGTCAGCGCGGCTTCGTCGCGCACGCGGGTCCAGTCGTCCGTCGCGCAGCGGCCGTCGCGATAGGGCAGCGCAGTTTGCGTGCGATCGCCGATGTAGAACAGATAGCCGAGCATCTCGACGCGCTCGCGCTGCTGCCCTTCGCCGAGGAGGGCAGCCACGGGCACGCCGAGATGCTGGCCGAGCAGGTCGAGCAGCGCGGCTTCGAGCGCGGTGACCGCGTGGATCGTGGTGCGCAGGTCGAAGGTCTGCAGGCCGCGGCCGCTCGCATCGCGGTCGGCGAAGGTGCACCGCACGTCGTTGAGCACCGCATGGTAGTTGCCGACCGGCTGACCGACGACGAGCGCGCGCGCGTCCTCCAGCGTGCGGCGGATGCTTTCGCCGCCCGGCACCTCGCCGACGCCGGTCCGGCCCGCGCTGTCCTTCAGGATCACGAGGTTGCGGGTGAAGAACGGGCCGTGCGCGCCGCTCAGGTTGAGCAGCATGCTGTCGTGGCCGGCGACCGGAATGGCTTGCAGGTCGACGATGCGCGGCGTGTCATGGGAAGGCGAGGCAGTGACGGCGTTCATGGCGGCGGTGGCAAAAGAGTGGGCAATGCCGTGCGGCAAAATCTTTGCTGCGCGCGGCGGGAGGTGCGATCATTCGACAACCGACGTGCGCGGTGCGCAAGCCCCGCATGTCGACAGCAACCCGAAAGGATGGGGGCGACCCGCTCGATGCCGGTGTCGCGACAGGCCGGAGCACGCGCGCAAGCGCGCTTCGATCGGTCCCGAAACCGGGCGCCGGCAGCCGCGCAGAAGCGCGAATGCCGGCCGATCGCGAACCACGGGACCGGGCAGTGCTGGAGCGCCAGCCTCGGTCGACAGGAGATCCGTGTCGCGATCATCAGTCGTCGGATGACTTGTGACGCAGTATAATGAATCATCGGCGTTCGCTCAAACCCCGCGTAAACCCTCGGCTCACATTACGATCATTCAAAAAGGAACCGGCCTCATGTCCGTGCCCACGCTTCCCGCAGCGCCGCGCCGTCGCGCACGCAGCCTCGCACAAGATGTCGTCGACGCGCTGACCGCGCAGATCGAAAACGGCACGCTGCGTCCCGGCGACAAGCTGCCGACCGAAACCGAAGTCATGGCGGCGCAGGGCGTCAGCCGCACGGTCGTGCGCGAAGCGATCTCGCGGATGCAGGCGAGCGGCCTCGTCGAGACGCGCCACGGCATCGGCAGCTTCGTGCTCGAGCCGGCGCGCCGGCAGACGCTCGGCATCGATCCCGCGACCATCACGACGCTGCGCGACGTGCTGGCGGTGCTCGAGCTGCGCATCAGCCTCGAAAGCGAATGCGCGAGCCTCGCCGCGCAGCGCGCGAACGATACCGACCTCGCCGCGTTGCGGCGCGCGCTCGACGCGATTGCGTCGGGGGCGGGCGGCGGCCGTGACACGGCACCACTCGATTTCCAGTTCCACCTGCAGATCGCGCAGTCCACCGGCAACCGCTATTTCGTCGACATCATGACGCAGCTCGGCGCGTCGATCATTCCGCGCACGCGCGTGAATTCGGCGCGCTTCGCCGGCGACGACCTCGAGCGCTATGTCGGCCGGCTCAATCACGAGCATGAAGACATTTACGAGGCGATCGCGCGTCACGACCCGGAAGCCGCGCGCGCCGCGATGCGCACGCACCTGACCAACAGCCGCGAGCGGCTGCGCCGTGCGCACGAAGCGGCCGAGGCGGAACGCGACACGCAGGCCAGCTGACGCGTGGCCGCTGACACGGCCTGCGCGGTGGCGCAGGTCATGACGAATATCGCCATAACATCAGTCATCGTATGAGATCGGTGCGATTGCGCCGATCGTTTTAGTGCCGGCGGCAGATCGTCCGGTCACCTGCATCGTGCGAGGGGCGGCGGGGCAGCGTTCCCGCCGCCGCCCGCGCCCCGGGGCGGCCCGGCTACCCGGACCGCCGGTCCTGCCCGATCAGCCCCCCTTCGTCACGATGGTCTTCCACGCGCCGCTCTTCACCTGGTACAGCGTCGACATCCCGCTCTTCAGCGAGCCGTCGTTCGCGAACGAGATGCGGCCGGTGACGCCTTCGAAGTCGACCTTCTTCAGCGCCGGGCGATAGACCTTCGGGTCGGTCGAGTTGGCCGCCTGCATCGCCTTGATCGCCGCCCACGCCGCGTCGTAGCCGAACTGCGCGTACGACAGCACGTCGACGCCGAAGCGCTTCTTGAAGCGCTGCTCGAAATCCTTGCCCTGCGGCAGCTCGTCGAGCGGCCGCCCGTATTCCCACGCCATCGCGCCTTCCGCGGCCGGGCCGGCGATCTTGATGAACTCGTTGTCCTTCACACCGCCGCCGCCGACGAACTGCGCGTTCAGCCCGAGCTGGCGCATCTGCTTGATGAAGTTCGCGGCGAGCGAGTCGAGACCGCCGAAGAAGATCAGGTCGGGGTTCTTGCCCTTCAGGCTCGTGATCTGCGCGCGGAAGTCGACCGCCTGGTTGCTGGTGAACTCGCGGCCGATGATGTTGCCGCCGGCCGCCTTCACGGCCTTCTCGAACTCGTCGGCCTCACCCTGGCCGAACGCGGTGCGGTCGTCGATGATCGCGATGCGCTTCGCCTTGGTCACGTCGACCGCGTACTTGCCCGCGTTGCCGGCGTTCTGGCCGTCGGTCGCGATCACCATGAACATGTTCGCGAGCCCGCGCGACGTGAGCGTCGGGTTGGTCGCGGCCGGGTCGATCACCGGAATGCCGGCCTTGTCGTAGACCACCGACGCCGGAATCGTCGTGCCCGAGTTGAAGTGGCCGACCACCACCGACACGTTCTGGTCGACGAGCGCCTGCGCGGCCTGCACGCCGATGCGCGGGTCGGCCTGGTCGTCCTGCACGACCAGGTCGAAATGCACGGGCTTGCCGGCGATCTGCACCTTCTGCGCGGCGGCGTCGTCGAGCGCGAGCTGCACGCCGTTCTGGAGATCCTTGCCGTAGCCGGCGTTCACGCCGGTGAGCGGCGCGGCAAAGCCGACCTTCACGTCGGACGCGTCGGCGGCCTGGGCGGCGTGTTGCGAGAGAAGGGCTACCGCGGATACGACCGATACCGACAACAGGGAATGACGGAATGTCATGTTCGTTCCTCTTGTTCTAACACCAGCGGGTGGGTACCGCACGCAGCCGGCGGGCCGGGCGCGTGCGACGGGCGGGCGGTTCGACCGCTTCTCGGAATCGGACGTGGAGGTCGGCTTGCTGATGCTTCCCGGAAAGGACCTCCCGTCAGGCTCTGCGAGGAGCCCCGATCGTCTCGATATATAGGTCGCCGATATGCGCGGGTCTTGGCAATTTGCCGCGCATTCGATGCGGATTTGCGCACAGCTTCCGCGCGAGCGCGGGCGGCTGGTATCGGGAGTTTCCCGTCACGAATGAACGGGAGGCGGGTGCGGGCGGGCGGCGCAACCCCCAGAGGGGGCCGCGCCGCGTTCGCCGTCGTCAGTCGGACAGGGCGTCCGACGCGGCTTCGGCGTCGTCATGCGACGCGTTCGTGCGGATCGCCGGGTCGCTCGTGCTCGGGCGGCCGGTCTCCACGTGGCCCGCGAAACGGCGCAGGAAGCCGAGCGGGCGGCCGTCGCTGACGGTCAGGTCGTACCAGCCGTGGCTGCCGCGCAGATCCCAGTAGTCGTCGACGTGCATACCCGGCTTGAGGTCGAACTCGCGCGCATGGCCGTGGCCGTAGGCGCTCGTCACCCTGAGCCGCACGGCCTGGTGGCCGCGGTTCATCAGGCGCAGCGTGATGTTGCCGTTCGCGACGTCGTAGCCGTAGATCACCTCGGGGTTGATGCTCGCGGGGCCGACCGCCATCGCCGCGGGACTGCGGAAGTGGCAGTAGAAGCCGTTCGGGCCGTACACGTCGAGGTCGTACAGGCCGAGCGACGGCGCCGGGCTCCACAGGTCGGAGAGCCGCTTGCCGGCGTCGACCGTGTAGGTCCACGGGCCGTCGACACGATTGCGCGCCTGGACCTGGAACGCCGCGCCCGCGGTGCCGGTGTTCGCGAAGGTCAGCCGGAACTGGCCGCTCGCATTGTCGATCCGGCCGTGCACGAACAGTTCGTACGGCAGCGCGCGCGCCGGACGCAGGCCTGCCTCCTGCTTCGGCAGATGCTGGACGACCGGCGGCACCGGGATGTAGTCGGGGTGACGGTTGCGGTCGGGCGGCGCGTAGCCGCTCGTGTCCGGGAGCTGCGGCCAGCTTGCGTCGGGCGTCGCGAAGTCGAACGCGGACGTCAGGTTGCCGCACACCGTGCGGCGCCACGGCGACACGTTCGCCGCGGTGACCGCGTACTGCGCGCCGAAGCGTGCTTCGATGAATTGCAGCAGCGACGTGTGATCGAAGGTCTGCGAGCAGACCCAGCCGCCCTTGGTCCACGGCGACACCACCAGCATCGGCACGCGCGGCCCGAGCCCGTACGGGCCGGCCATGTGCGACGCGTCGCCGGCGAATGCCTCGTTGGTCGTCGCGACCGTCGACAGCCCGTTCTCGCGCGACTGCGGTGCGAACGGCGGCGGCACGTGGTCGAAGAAGCCGTCGTTCTCGTCGTAGGTGATGAAGAGCGCGGTCTTGCTCCACACGTCCGGATTCGATACGAGCACCTTCAGCACCTGCTCGATGTACCACGCGCCGTAGTTCGCCGGCCAGTTCGGGTGCTCCGAGTACGCTTCCGGCGCGCAGATCCACGACACCTGCGGCAGCGTGCCGTTCTTCACATCCTGCTGCAGCACGTCGAACAGCGTGCCGCCGGCGCTGATGTTGGTGCCGGTGCGCGCCTTGTCGTACAGCGGCGTGCCGGGCAGCGCGCTGCGGTACTGGTTGAAGTAGAGCAGCGCGTTGTCGCCGTAGTTGCCGATGTACGGGTTCTGCGTCCAGCCCCACGAGCCGTTCGCGTCGAGCCCCGTGCCGACGTCCTGGTAGATCTTCCACGACACGCCGGCCTGCTCGAGCACTTCCGGATAGGTCGTCCAGCCGTAGCCCTTTTCCTCGTTGCCGAGCACCGGGCCGCCGCCCGTGCCGTCATTGCCGACGTAGCCGGTCCACATGTAGTAGCGGTTCGGGTCGGTCGAGCTCGGGATCGCGCAGTGGTACGCGTCGCAGATCGTGAACGCGTCGGCGAGCTGGTAGTGGAACGGGATGTCGTCGCGCTTCAGGTACGCCATCGTCGTGGTGCCCTTGTTCGGCACCCACTGGTCGTAGCGGCCCTTGTTCCATGCGGCGTGCATGTCCTGCCAGCCGTGCGGCAAGTCCTGCAGGAACTGCAGGCCGAGCTTGTCGGCGCCCGGGTGGAACGGCAGCAGCTCGGCCGGGCCGACCGGCTGATGGAACACCGACTTGCCGCTCGCGAGGCGCAGCGGGCGCGGGTCGCCGAATCCGCGGACACCACGCATCGTGCCGAAGTAATGGTCGAACGAACGGTTCTCCTGCATCAGGATCACGATGTGTTCGATATCGCGGATCGTGCCGGTACGGCGGTTCGCGGGGATGGCGAGCGCATCGCGGATCACGGGCGGGAACAGGTTCAGTGCGGCTGCGCCGGCGGTGCCGGCGGCGACGCGCAGGAAGTCACGACGGTTCGATCGGGTCATGGTCGTTATCGTGCGTTAAAGGGGGGAGCCGGTTGGCGGGACATGCGGAAAATGGACGCGCCCCGTGGCGCAGGATGCGGCTGCGCCGGGTCGTGCCGCCGCGAGCATAGCGAGAAATCGGTGTCATTCATGTGAAGTCCGGAAACGTTTGCAGGCGCGGCGTTGAACGGACAACGGCCGACGGTCGCGGTGCAACGGGCAGCGGGGACGCGGATAGCGGGAAAGCGGGAAAGCGGGAAAGCGGGAAAGCGGGAAAGCGGGAAAGCGGGAAAGCGGGAAAGCGGGACAGCGGGACAGCGGACAGCAGGACAGCAGGACAGCAGGACAGCAGGCAGCAGATGGCGCTTGACGCGCGCCGGCGATGCGGATGCAGCGGCGTCAGGCGTCCGTCACCCACGCGCCGAACCATTCGCTCGGGCGCGCGATTTCGTCCTGCGCGGCGACGAGTTCGAGCTCGTAGCGGCGTGCGTCGTAGGTTGCCTTCACGACCGCGTGCACCGCCGCGAGCGTGTGCTCGAACGCGGCGCGCACCGAGTCGCCGCGCAACCGGCGCGCGACGAAAATGGCGCTGGTGAGGTCGCCGACACCGACCGGATGGCGCGGAAACGCATACAGCGGGCGCTGGCCGATCCACGCTTCGGTCTCGGTGACGGCGAGCATGTTGAAGCGGTCGGCCGGGCTGCTGCGGTCGTGCAGGTGCTTGACGAGGATGATTTTCGGCCCGCGGCGGATCAGCGCGCGGCACGCGTCGACGGCTTCGGCGACGGTCTCGATGCGCCGCCCGGCGAGCTTCTGGAGCTCGGTGTGGTTCGGCGACATGCCGTCCGCGAGCGCCGGCATCTCCGCGACGATGAATTCCTCGACGCCGGGTTCGGGGCGGATGCCGCCCGTCTGGCCCATCGCCGGATCGCAGAAGTACCACGCGTTCGGGTTCATCGCCTTCACCGAGCGCACGATCTCGACCGTCGCGCGCGCCTGCGCCGGCGAGCCGAGGAAGCCGGACAGTACCGCGTCGCAGCGCTTGAGCGCGCCGATCGCGGCGACGCCGTCGACCAGCTGCTCCATCTTCGCGGCGTCGATCGCGCTACCGGCCCAGTGGCCGTACTGCATGTGATTCGACAGCTGGACGGTGTTGAGCGGCCAGACGTTGACGCCGAGGCGCTGCATCGGGAACACGGCCGCGCTGTTGCCGGCGTGTCCGTAGATGACGTGCGACTGAATGCTGAGGACGTTTTTCATGAGCGTTCGCCTGCAGGCGTTTCAGGGTCTCGTCACACGATACCCGAGTTCGTCGCGTGCGCGGAAGTCGCTCGGCCGACGAGTGTTGCGCGCCGTCGTCAGCCCGACCGCGTAGAATCGCGGGGCGTGAAGCCGCCCGGCTGACCGCGTGCATTTCCCATTACCGTGAGCGCCATGCCTTCGAATTGCAAGATGTTCTCCCTCGCGCGCGCGGCCGTGCTCGGCGCGGGCGTCGCCGCCGCATGCGCGACGTCGGTCGCGGTCGCCGTCCCGGCACCGGCCGGCAACGACGGGCCCGCGTACGGCCCTCGCCTGGAAGGCTTCGCCTATCCGGAGCCGGTGCATCGCTACGCGTTCGTGTCGCAGCGCGACACCCTCGAGATGATGTACATGGACGTGCAGCCGGCGCACCCGAACGGCCGCACCGTCGTGCTGCTGCACGGGAAGAACTTTTGCGCGGCGACCTGGGAAGACACGATCGGCGTGCTGAGCCGCGCCGGCTATCGCGTGATCGCGCCGGACCAGATCGGCTTCTGCAAGTCGTCGAAGCCCGAGCGCTACCAGTACAGCTTCCAGCAGCTCGCGCGCAACACGCATGCGCTGCTCGAGTCGGTCGGCGTGAAATCGGCGACGATCGTCGGCCATTCGACGGGCGGGATGCTCGCGATGCGTTACGCGCTGATGTACCCGAAGGCGACCGAGCAGCTCGTGCTGGTGAACCCGATCGGCCTCGAGGACTGGAAGGCGCTCGGCGTGCCGCCGCTGTCGGTCGACTACTGGTACGCACGCGAGCAGAAGACGACGGCGGACGGCATCCGCCGTTACGAGCAGGCGACCTACTACGCGGGCAAGTGGGCGCCGTCCTACGAGCGCTGGGTGCAGATGCTCGCCGGCATGTATCGCGGCCCGGGCCGCGACGCGGTCGCGTGGAACTCGGCGCTGATCTACGACATGATCCTCACGCAGCCGGTGGTCTACGAACTCGGCGCGATACGCGTGCCGACGCTGCTGCTGATCGGCGACAAGGACACGACCGCGATCGGCAAGGACGTGGCGCCGCCGGACGTGCACGCGAAGCTCGGCCGTTACCCGGAACTCGCGAAACGCACGCAGGCGGCGATTCCCGGCGCGCAGCTCGTCGAATTCCCGGCGCTCGGGCACGCGCCGCAGATCCAGGATCCGGACGCGTTCCACAAGGCGCTGCTCGACGGGATGGGGGCGGTGCACCCGCAGTGACGCGCAGGCGGGCGCACCCGCCTGGGTGGGCCGCCCGCCGGGTCAGCGGGTTTCGTTCGCGAGTTCGTCGCGGATCTGCGCGGCCAGCTCGAACGAGCGCACGCGCGCGGCGTGATCGTAGATCTGCGCGGTGATGATCACCTCGTTAGCGCCGGTTTGCGCGATCCGGTCGCGCAGCTTGTCGCGCACCGTGTCGCGCGAGCCGACGGCCGCGAACGACAGCGCATGCGCGACGTTCGCGAGTTCGAACTCGCTCGCCTCGAGCGCGTCGACGGGCGGCGGCAGCTTGCCGGGCGTGCCGCGGCGCAGGTTGATGAACTGCTGCTGCAGCGACGTGAAGAGGCGCCGCGCCTCGTCGTCGGTATCGGCCGCGAACACGTTGACGCCGACCATCGCATGCGGCTTCGGCCACGCGGCCGACGGCCGGTACTGCGCGCGATAGACTTCGAGCGCGCGCATCAGGTAGTCCGGCGCGAAGTGCGACGCGAACGCGAACGGCAGCCCGAGCATCGCGGCGAGTTGCGCGCTGAAGAGGCTCGAACCGAGCAGCCACACGGGCACGTCCAGCCCCGCGCCGGGCACCGCGCGCACGCGCTGGCCGGGCACCGGTTCCGCGAAGTAGCGCTGCAGCTCGGCGACGTCGTCCGGAAACGAGTCGGCGCTGCCGATCAGGTCGCGGCGCAGCGCGCGCGACGTGGTCTGGTCGGTGCCGGGCGCGCGACCGAGCCCGAGGTCGATGCGCCCCGGATACAGCGACGCGAGCGTGCCGAACTGCTCGGCGATCACGAGCGGCGCATGGTTCGGCAGCATGATCCCGCCCGAGCCGACGCGGATCGTCTTCGTCGCTCCCGCCACGTGGCCGATCACGACGGCCGTCGCCGCGCTCGCGATGCCGGGCATGTTGTGATGTTCGGCGAGCCAGTAGCGGCGATAACCGAGGCGCTCCGCGTGCTGCGCGAGATCGACGGTGTTGCGGAACGCCTGCGCGGCGTCTGCGCCGGCGGGAATGGGGGCGAGATCGAGTACGGAAAACGGAATCATCGGGTGGCCTTCGGAAGGGAGGGGCGCGGTGATGCGGATGCGCAACAGTTGGCGATGATTTTGCCAAAGGGTTCCGGAACGCGCTGGCGACGCGCGGATACCCATGCGCCTTTCAGGGGCGCAAGGTGGCGCGGGCAACTGTTGCAAAAATCAATCTAATCACCGAATAATTACCGATCTTTACGGCGATTGGGCATGTCTTCGCATCGACATACAAATTTCCACGAAACGTTTGATTTTCAAGACTGCAATCCGCCTGCAAAGTGCTTACGCTAACGTGAACGAGGTGGCACCGGAATGGTTCCCCGGCCGCACAGCTTTGCCGAAATCGCAGTAGTCCGTTTCGCGTGGTGCCAAGCGCGGGGTGGCGCGGGCTGCTAAAATCCGGCGCCTGTCCATGTTGTGCCGACGGTAGCCATTAGAATCTTCCCGCATCCCGTCCGGGCATCGCGCGAGGATGTGCCACGCGATGCCGGGCATGGCCGCTTTCGGGGAAATGGGCCGTGCCTCCCCATTACACAGACGCTGCTGGAACAAGGAGTCGGGTCGTGCCCGCGTTCGTTGCTGTCGGAATACCCAATCACGTTCAACCCGGTTCGATCGGTCGGCAGGGCGCCCGCGTCGCCGGAGGGCGTCGCGCATGACGCCGACCGTCACGCTGCTCGACTGGCTCCTGACCGTGTTCACGCTGGCTGCGGCCGGCTATGCGTTCGTCGCGGCGTTCGCGCCGCGCCCGCGCACGCCGCGCACCGCCGCACGCGACGGTTTCGAGCCCGTCAGCGTGCTCAAGCCGCTGTGCGGCGCCGAGCCGCACCTGTACGAGAACCTCGCGACGTTCTGCGAACAGCGCCACCCGCGCCATGAAGTGCTGTTCGGGGTCGCGTCGGCCTCCGATCCGGCGGTCGCCGTGGTCGAGCGGCTGCGCGCCGATTATCCGGAATGCGACATCACGCTCGTGATCGACGCGCGCGTGCACGGCAAGAACCTGAAGGTCAGCAACCTGATCAATCTCGCCGAACGCGCGAAGTACGGCCGCATCGTGATCGCGGACAGCGACATCGCGGTGAAGCCGGACTATCTGGAGCGCGTGACGGCGCCGCTCGCCGACGCGTCGGTCGGGGTCGTCACGTGCCTGTATCATGCGCGCAGCGTCGGCGGGTTCTGGACGCGGATCGGCGCGCAGTTCGTCGATGCGTGGTTCGCGCCGTCGGTACGGATCACGCACCTCGGCCGCTCGAGCCGCTTCGGTTTCGGCGCGACGCTCGCGCTCACGCGCGACACGCTCGAGCGGATCGGCGGTTTTCTCGCGTTGAAGGACGAGCTGGCCGACGACTTCTGGCTGGCCGAGCTGCCGCGCCGCCTCGGGCGGCGCACCGTGCTGTCCGAGGTCGAGGTCGCGACCGACGTGATCGAGCCGTCGTTCGGGCCGCTCTGGCACCGCGAGACGCGCTGGCTGCGCACGATCCGTTCGCTGAACCCGGCCGGCTTCGCGTTCCTGTTCATCACGTTTACCGCGCCGTGGCTCGCGATCGGCGCGGCGCTCGCGCTGCGTCTCGACGGCACCATCGCCGGCACGCTGGCGGGTGGCGCGGCCGTGGTGGGCGCGTTCGGGCGGCTGGTGCTGCACGCGCGCGGCGAGGACGGCTGGCGCGCGTTCTGGCGCGACCTGCCGCTCGTCGCGGTGCGCGACACGCTGCTCGCGCTCGAATGGCTCGCGGCCGTGTTCGGCACGCACGTCGTGTGGCGCGGCGCGCGGATGACGGTCGTCGGCGGCGAACGCGCGACGGTGATCGTGGAGGGCGGGGACGGCCGCTGACGTACGTTCCCCGAAGGGAACCGGCGATGCGCCCGGTCCCGATCGAATCCGGCCCGAAGGCCGAGACGCGTTGCGCGGCCACGTCGCGCGACGCGACATGACAGAGAGGCGGGCGCCGGCAGGGCGGCCCGCGGTTGATTGACTGAATCGTTGAAACGAATCGAACTATGCAGGCTACCGGAGCATTCATGAAAACGCTGTTCTTGCAGGCCCCTTCGTATGACGGCTTCGACGGCGGAGCCGGCTCGCGCTATCAGGCGAAGCGCGAAATCCGTTCCTTCTGGTACCCGACGTGGCTCGCGCAGCCGGCCGCGCTCGTGCCGGGCAGCCGCGTCGTCGACGCGCCGGCCGACGGCCTGTCGGTCGAGGAAACGCTGAAGATCGCCAACGACTACGATCTCGTGATCATCCACACGAGCACGCCGTCGTTCCCGACCGACGCGATGTTCGCGCAGGATCTGAAGAAGATGAAGCCGTCGATGCTGGTCGGCATGGTGGGCGCGAAGGTGATGGTCGATCCGCACAACTCGCTCACGGCGAGCGACGCGATCGACTTCGTGTGCCGCGAGGAATTCGACTACACCTGCAAGGAAATCGCCGAAGGCAAGCCGTTCCCCGAGATCAAGGGCTTGAGCTGGCGCGCGAAGGACGGCTCGATCGAGCACAACGAAGCGCGTCCGATCCTCGAGAACATGGACGAACTGCCGTTCGTCGCGCCCGTCTACAAGCGCGACCTGAAGATCGACAACTACTTCATCGGCTACCTGAACTACCCGTACGTGTCGATCTACACGGGCCGCGGCTGCAAGTCGCGCTGCACGTTCTGCCTGTGGCCGCAGACGGTCAGCGGCCACCGCTACCGCACGCGCTCGGTCGAGAACGTGCTCGCGGAAGCGAAGTGGATCCGCGACAACATGCCGGAAGTGAAGGAGCTGATGTTCGACGACGACACCTTCACCGACGACCTGCCGCGCGCCGAAGCGATCGCCATCGGCCTGGGCAAGCTCGGCATGACGTGGTCGTGCAACGCGAAGGCGAACGTGCCGTACAAGTCGCTGAAGATCATGAAGGAAAACGGCCTGCGCCTGCTGCTGGTCGGCTTCGAATCCGGCGACGACCAGATCCTCGTGAACATCAAGAAGGGCGTGCGCACCGATTTCGCGCGCCGCTTCAGCGCGGACTGCAAGAAGCTCGGGATCAAGATCCACGGCACCTTCATCCTCGGCCTGCCGGGCGAGACGCAGGACACCATCAAGAAGACGATCGAGTACGCGAAGGAAATCAATCCGCACACGATCCAGGTGTCGCTCGCCGCGCCGTATCCGGGCACGACGCTTTACAAGCAGGCCGTCGAGAACGGCTGGATGGAAGAGAACAAGACCATCAACCTGGTCAGCAAGGAAGGCGTGCAGCTCGCGGCGATCGGCTATCCGCACCTGTCGCGCGACGAGATCTATCACCATCTCGAGCAGTTCTATCGCCAGTTCTACTTCCGCCCGTCGAAGATCTGGGAGATCGTCCGCGAGATGCTGACGAGCTGGGACATGATGAAGCGTCGCTTGCGCGAAGGCGTCGAGTTCTTCCGCTTCCTGCGCGCGCACGAGGCCTGATTCGTGGCGACGCAGCGGGCGGCGCGGGCGCTGATCTTCACCGCGGACGACTTCGGGCTGCATCCGCGCGTCAACGCGGCGGTCGAGCGCGCGCATCGCGACGGCGTGCTGAACGCCGCGAGCCTGATGGTCGGTGCGCCCGCGGCGCAGGACGCGATCGAACGCGCGCGGCGCCTGCCGTCGCTCGCGGTCGGCCTGCATCTCGTCCTCGCGGACGGGCCGGCCACGCTGCCCGCGCATGACATTCCCGCGCTCGTCGGCCGCGACGGGCGCTTCGGCGATGCGATGGCGAAGGACGGCTGCCGCTTCTTCTTCCTGCCGCACGTGCGTGCGCAGCTGCGCCGCGAGATCCGCGCGCAGTTCGACGCGTTCGCGGCGAGCGGCCTGCCGCTCGACCACGTGAACGCGCACAAGCATTTCCACCTGCATCCGACCGTGCTGTCGATGATCATCGAGATCGGCCGCGACTACGGGCTGCGTGCGGTGCGGCTGCCGTACGAAACGCGCGCGCCCGCGCTGCTCAAGCCGTGGATCGCGCTGGTGCGCGCGCGGCTCGACCGTGCGGGGCTCGCGCACAACGACTACGTGGTCGGCATCGAGCATACGGGCGCGATGGACGAGCGCGTGCTGCTCGACGCGCTCGCGGCGCTGCCGCCCGGGGTCGGCGAGATCTACTGTCATCCGGCGGAAGCCGGGGACGGCCCGATCACGCCGACGATGGCCGCTTACCGGCCGGTCGACGAACTGGATGCGCTGCTGTCGCCGCGCGTCGCGGCCGCGCTGAAGGCCGCGGGCGTCGCGACCGGCGGTTTTGCCGACGTGTTCGGCCAGCCGGCGGCGCGGCGCGGCACGCACGCGTCGCGCGAAGCGGGGGCGCAGCCGTCATGACCAAGTGGATCAAATGGCTCGGCTGGCCGATCGGCATCGGGATCCTGCTCGCGCTCGGGCTGCACGAAGGCATCGGCGACGTGACGCGGATGCTCGAGCGCGCCGGCTTCGCGCTGCTGTGGCTCGTGCCGTTCCATGCGCTGCCGCTGCTGCTCGACGCGTATGCGTGGCACCAGCTGCTCGACCGGCGCGCGTCGCTGTCGTTCCTGTGGTGGGTCGCGACCGTGCGTGAAGCGGTGAACCGGCTGCTGCCGGTCGTCGGGATCGGCGGCGAGCTGGTCGGGATCCGGATGGCGCGCTGGCAGGTGCCCGACGCGAGCCGCGTGACCGCGTCGGTGATCGTCGAGGTGCTGGTGACGATCGTCGTCCAGTATGCGTTCGCGGCGCTCGGCCTCGTGCTGCTGCTCGCGACGACGCACGACATGGGCGGCGGCACGATCGGCCTCGCGCTGCTGCTGACCCTGCCGCTGCCGGTGCTCGGCGTCGTGCTGATGCGGCGCGGCGGGATCTTCCATGCGATCGAGCGGTTCGCGGGGCGTCTGCTCGGCGATTCGCACCGGTTGCTGCAGGGCGTCGACGGCCGCCGCCTCGACGGCGACATCGACGCGCTGATGTCGCGCACGCCGCTGCTGTTCAGTGCGTTCTTCTGGCAGCTGTCCGGCTACGTGCTCGGCGCGCTCGAAATCTACTGGGCGCTCGCGCTGCTCGGTCATCCGGTCTCGATCGGCGGCGCGATCGCGATCGAGGCGATGACGCAGGCCGTGCGGCATGCGGCGTTCATGGTGCCGGGCGGTCTCGGCGTGCAGGAGGCGACCGTCGTGCTGCTCGCGCAGATGTTCGGCGTCGATCGCGAGACGGCGCTGTCGCTCGCGCTGGTCAAGCGCGGCCGCGAGGTGCTGTTCGGCTGTCTCGCGCTCGGGTCGTGGCAACTGGCCGAGCTGGTGCGCACGCGCCACCGGATCAAGGCGGTGCCGGCCGGGCCGCGCACCCCGCAAGCGGGCCGCGAGGCCCAGGTGCAAACCGAAACGACGCATTGATCACGAGACGGGCCGCGCGGTCCGTCTCGCGCTTTTGGCGTTGCGCGGGTATCCTTGCCGCGTGTTTTCTCGACGCGCATTTCTTCCGATGATCTTCCGTTTCCGGCTGCTTCCCGTCACGATGCTGGCCGCCGCGCTGGCGCTGACCGGCTGCGACGACAAGCAAGGCAATCTCGACGTGCAACGTATCAGGGACTTCTTCAACGCGATCAAGCCGGCGCCGCTGCTGCTCAAGGGGCTGAAGGCCGGCGTCTCGACCGAAGCCGACGTGCGCGCCACGATGGGCAAGCCCGAGACCGAGCGCGCGTTCACCGACGGCTCGAAGCGCCTCGAATACCCGCGCGGCCCGATGGGCAACCAGACCTGGTTCGTCGACCTCGACCCGGGCGGGTATTACACGGGCGCGACGCAGGTGCTGACCGCCGAGAACTTCGCGAAGGTGCGCCCGGGGATGACCGAGGACGAGGTGCGCCGCCTGCTCGGCAAGCCGGGCGACGTCGCGCAGTATCCGCTGAAGCCCGAGACCGTATGGAGCTGGCGCTGGCTCGAGGACGGCGTCAACACCGACGCGTTCTTCAACGTCCATTTCGGCCCGGACGGGCTTGTCTATACGACTTCGCGCTCCGACATCCTGAAAGGGCGCTGAACCCGCGTCCGGCGCTATATCGAAAAAGCGACCGGAAAATTGCAAAAAGTCCGCTTCCCTGCGTGTCATCCGACTGTCAGGAAGCGGCTTTTTTCCTTTTGAAACAGCGCGATAGGCCGTGCCTGCAAATGGTAGGGTGAATTGCTGCGACGCAGCAATCGCGCGCACGGTGATTTGAGGCAAACAATTTCGCTTGCGACTATCCGCGTCAGCCCGGCGCCGGACAGTGAGCGCGCCGGTGTTCACATCAACACTGGAGACGCGCGTGTTCCTTTACGGCTTTGGTCCTGTCCTCTGGGCCGGCACCGTGCAGACCATCGAGCTGTCGGTGCTGTCGCTCGCCGCTGCGGTGGCGCTGGGGCTGATCGGCGCGGTGGCGAAGCTGTCGCACAACCGGGTGCTGCGAGCGGTCGCGACCGGTTATACGACGCTGATCCGCTCGGTGCCCGATCTCGTCCTGATGCTGCTGTTGTTCTACAGCATCCAGATCTGGCTGAACCAGTTCACCGACCTCGTCGGCTGGGACCAGATCGACATCGACCCGTTCGTCGCCGGCGTGCTGACGCTCGGCTTCATCTACGGCGCGTACTTCACCGAGACGTTCCGCGGTGCGTTCCTGTCGGTGCCGCGCGGCCAGCTCGAGGCCGGCTCGGCGTACGGGATGAGCGGGCTGCGCGTGTTCGTGCGGATCATGTTTCCGCAGATGATGCGCTTCGCGCTGCCTGGCATCGGCAACAACTGGCAGGTGCTCGTGAAGGCGACCGCGCTGGTGTCGATCATCGGTCTCGCGGACGTCGTGAAGGCGGCGCAGGACGCCGGCAAGAGCACGTTCAACATGTTCTTCTTCATCCTCGTTGCGGCGCTGATCTACCTCGCGATCACGACCGTTTCCAACCTCGTGCTGATCCAGCTCGAGAAACGTTATTCCACGGGCGTGCGCCACGCAGAACTATGATCGAGATCCTCCAGGAATTCGGCCAGGCGTTCCTTTACTGGGACGGCCAGCGCCTCTCCGGCCTTGCGGTGACGCTGTGGCTGCTCGTCGCGTCGATTTCGCTCGGCTTCGTGTGCGCGGTGCCGCTCGCGGTCGCACGCGTGTCGAAGAAGAAGTGGCTGTCGATGCCGGTGCGGTTCTACACGTACGTGTTCCGCGGCACGCCGCTCTACGTGCAGCTGCTGTTGCTGTACACGGGCATGTACAGCCTCGAGTTCGTGCGCTCGCACTCGCTGCTCGACGCGTTCTTCCGCAGCGGCTTCAACTGCGCGATCCTCGCGTTCGCGCTGAACACCTGCGCGTACACGACCGAGATCTTCGCGGGTGCGATTCGTGCGATTCCGCACGGCGAGGTCGAGGCGGCGCGTGCGTACGGGATGTCGCCGTTCACGATGTACCGCCGGGTGATCCTGCCGTCGGCGCTGCGCCGTGCGCTGCCGCTGTACAGCAACGAGGTGATCCTGATGCTGCACGCGACCACCGTTGCGTTCACGGCGACCGTGCCCGACATCCTGAAGGTCGCGCGTGACGCCAATTCCGCGACCTACATGGCGTTCCAGTCGTTCGGGATCGCCGCACTGATCTATCTTGCGGTATCGTTCGCACTCGTCGCGGCATTTCGCCGGGCGGAGCGCCACTGGCTCGCGTATCTCGCGGCCGGCCGTCATTGATTTCATTCGAGGAGAGCCAGATGGCCGAGATCACTCAAACGAGCGCGTCCGCTTCCACCAAGCTTGCCGCGGTCGACATTCACAAGCGCTATGGCGACAACGAGGTGCTCAAGGGCGTGTCGCTGAACGCGAAGGCCGGCGACGTCATCAGCATCATCGGCGCCAGCGGTTCCGGCAAGAGCACGTTCCTGCGCTGCATCAATTTTCTCGAGCGGCCGAATGCGGGGCAGATCGTCGTCGACGGCGAGGCCGTGCGCACCAGGACCGACCGCGCCGGTGCGCTCGAGGTGGCCGATCACAAGCAGCTGCAGCGCATCCGCACCAAGCTCGCGATGGTGTTCCAGCACTTCAATCTGTGGGCGCACATGAACGTGCTCGAGAACGTGATGGAAGCGCCGGTGCACGTGCTCGGCATTGCGAAGAAGGAAGCCGAGGAGCGTGCGCGCGAGTACCTGGAGAAGGTCGGTTTGCCGCCGCGCGTCGAGAAGCAGTATCCGTCGCATTTGTCGGGTGGCCAGCAGCAGCGTGTCGCGATCGCGCGGGCGCTGGCGATGCATCCGGACGTGATGCTGTTCGACGAGCCGACGTCGGCGCTCGACCCGGAACTGGTCGGCGAAGTGCTGAAGGTGATGCAGAAGCTGGCCGAGGAAGGCCGCACGATGATCGTCGTCACGCACGAGATGGGTTTCGCGCGCAACGTGTCGAATCACGTGATGTTCCTGCATCAGGGGCGGACCGAGGAAGAGGGTGATCCGAAGGAGGTGCTGGTGCGTCCGCAGAGCGAGCGTCTGAAGCAGTTCCTGTCGGGTAGCCTCAAGTAACGCGAAGGGCGTTTCATACGTGGTACCGGTGTCTCGTCCCGCAGGCGCCACCCGCACGACGCAGGTGGCGATCGTTGCATTGCCGCCCGTGTCGATGTCGGGTGTGGGTCCGATCGTCGATGCGTTGCATCTCGCGAACGAGATCGACGGGCGCTTGCTGTATCGCTGGCAGGTGTGTTCGTGGGACGGGCGGCCGGTGCCGCTCGCCGGCGGCGCGCAGTGGCATGCCGATGCGGCGTTCAACGATGCGATCGCGTGCGACTGGCTGATCGTCGTGTCGGAGCGGTTTCAGCAGTTTGCCGACTATCGGTTGTTTCTTGCGAGTCTCGCGCGGGTGGGGCAGCGCACGCCGGTCGTCACGGGGATTCACCACGGCGTGTGGTGGCTCGCGATGGCCGGGCAGCTTTCCGGATATCGCGTGAGCGTGAACTGGGAGACGTATCAGCAGTTTGCCGAACAGTTCGAGCGCTCGATCGTCACGCAGCAGATCTTCGAGATCGATCGCGATCGGGCGACCTGTGCGGGCGGGCAGGCGACCGTCGATTTCATGCTGGCCATGATCGGCCGGGAACACGGGGCGGACCTGGGTGAGCGCATTGCCGACGCGCTCGGGGCCGGCACGCTGCGCAGCGGCGAGGAGCGGCAGCGGATTCCTTTTGTGACCGCGCCCGGTGAGCGGCATCCTCGGCTGAACGATGCGTTGCTTTTGATGGAAGCCAATGTCGAGGATCCTTTGACGACCGATGAGATCGCCGGGCTCGTCGGCGTGTCGCGGCGGCAGCTGGAGCGGCTCTTCCGGCAGTATCTCGGGGCGATGCCCTCCAAGTATTACCTCAATCTCCGGTTGCTCAAGGCTCGCACGCAGTTGCAGCGGACCAGCAAGTCGGTCGTTCAGGTGAGCCTCGCCTGTGGGTTTTCTTCTGCTGCGCACTTTTCTAATGCGTACCGCGAAAGGTTTGGGGTCACGCCTCGGGAGGATCGGAGAGCCTGGCTCGAGAAGCAGACCGGCGGTGGGGGAGAGCCTCGCGGGGGCGCGCTTGTTGAGCGGGGGGCTAAGGATTGATTCTGTTTTTTTGATGGTGCGCTTGCGTTTGACGTGAAGCACCTGCGATCGTGTCGGTCTATTAGCGTCGCCCCTGCGCGGGGCGGCGGTTACTTTTCTTTGTCTTGCCAAAGAAAAGTAACCAAAAGAAAGGCGCCCGGATAACGCATGACTTCCCGGTGCCGTAGTCCACCAAGTGGCCCTCGCCTAAGTGTCCGCGCCAGTCGGGAACCCGGAGTGGTTCGAGCAATGGTTCCGACACCACTCACCACCCCGCGGAGTGGTATACCGCCCGCTAGCTCCGCCCTCGCTTCGCTCGGTCGACAGGTCCACACGTCCCGCTTCGCAAAGCTGTCGGTCGATTGATTTGCACAATTGCGGCAAGCGACGCATGAATTGAATAAATTGAAATCGTCGTTGTGGTACAGCGGCCCCTCACTGATTTGGGGAACTGATCAGTGGGTGTCCATGCGTGGCGCGGGCGCATGAATGCGGCCGAAGAACCTTGCAGCCGAGCATAGCGAGGATGGAGCTAGCGGGCGGTATACCGCTCCGTTGCGTAGGGAGTGGTGTCAGAACCATTGCTCGAACCACTCCGGGTTCCCGACTGGCGCGGACACTTAGGCGAGGGCCACTTGGTGGACTACGGCACCGGGAAGTCATGCGTTA
This sequence comes from Burkholderia sp. Bp9015, assembly GCF_003853505.1. Taxonomy (NCBI): domain Bacteria; kingdom Pseudomonadati; phylum Pseudomonadota; class Betaproteobacteria; order Burkholderiales; family Burkholderiaceae; genus Burkholderia; species Burkholderia sp. Bp9015. The sequence goes on along the minus strand of NZ_QTPZ01000016.1, from coordinate 48,887 downwards.
TCCGGGCGCCTTTCTTTTGGTTACTTTTCTTTGGCAAGACAAAGAAAAGTAACCGCCGCCCCGCGCAGGGGCGACGCTAATAGACCGACACGATCGCAGGTGCTTCACGCCAAACGGCGAGCGCACCGCCAAAAAACCGCGAAACAGCAACCAAGCACAAAACGCCACGCCCCCCGCCGGGGAGAGGCAAAATAAAGCGCCCTATCCGCTTCCGATAGAACCCGTCGCAATTCCGCAAGACGCTTGCGTCACCCTTACCTAAACTTGATCCTGTTGAACCCTCTTACGAAACCGAAAGGAACGACCATGACGACCTCGACCGTGACCCGCCAGACATTCGACGAAGTGATGGTGCCGGTATTCTCCCCCGCGCCGTTCGTGCCGGACCGTGCAGAGGGCTCGCGCGTGTGGGACACGGCCGGCCGCGAATACGTGGATTTCGCCTGCGGCATCGCCGTCACGTCGCTCGGCCACGGCCACCCGGAACTGCTGAAGGTCCTGGACGAACAAGGCCGCAAGCTCTGGCACATCGGCAACGGCTACACGAACGAGCCGGTGCTGCGCCTCGCGAAGCGCCTCGAAGCGCTGACCTTCGCCGACCGCGCATTCTTCGCGAACTCGGGCGCGGAAGCGAACGAAGCCGCGCTGAAACTCGCGCGCCGCGTCGCATTCGACCGCCACGGCGCCGACAAGTACGAAATCGTGTCGTTCGTCCAGTCGTTCCACGGCCGCACGTTCTTCACGGTCAGCGTCGGCGGCCAGCCGAAATACTCGGAAGGCTTCGGCCCGGTGCCGGAAGGCATCAAGCACCTGCCGTTCAACGACATCGAAGCGGCCAAGGCCGCGATCGGCCCGCAAACCTGCGCGGTGATCGTCGAGCCGGTGCAGGGCGAAGGCGGCGTGATCCCGGCCGATCCGGCCTTCCTGAAGGCACTGCGCGAAGCGTGCGACGCCAACGACGCAGTGCTGATCTTCGACGAAGTGCAGACGGGCGTTGGCCGCACGGGCCAGTTCTACGCATACATGGACACGGGCGTCACGCCGGACATCCTCACGACCGCGAAGGCACTCGGCAACGGTTTCCCGATCGGCGCGATGCTGACGACGAACGAACTGGCCGCCCACTTCAAGGTCGGCGTGCACGGCACGACGTACGGCGGCAACCCGCTCGCGTCGGCGATCGCGGACAAGGTCGTCGAGCTGATCGGCGACCCGGCGCTGCTCGAAGGCGTGCGCGAACGCAGCGTGCGCCTGAAGGGCGCGCTGGAACGCATCAACGCACGCTTCGGCATCTTCAAGGACATCCGCGGCAAGGGCCTCCTGGTCGGCGCGGAACTCACCGCCGCATTCGACGGCCGCGCGAAGGACTTCGTCACCGCCGCCGCCGAGAACGGCCTGATCATGCTGATCGCGGGCCCGAACGTGCTGCGCTTCGTGCCGTCGCTCGTGATCCCGTTCGACCTGCTCGACGAAGGCGTGAAGCGCTTCGAGAAGGCAGTCGAGCAGGTGCTCGCGGCCCAGGAAGCCACCGCGCGCTGAGCGGCGCGCCCATCGCAGACAGGAACGACGATGCTATTTGTTCGCCCCGGCAAACTCACGGATCTCGATGCGCTCGCGCACATGGCGCGCACCGCGCAGCCGGTCCTGCACTCGCTGCCGCACGATCGCGCGGCGCTCGAAGCGCGCGTGGCGCTCTCCGAGGATTCGTTTCGCGCGGACGTCGACTTCGCCGGCGAGGAGTTCTATCTCTTCGTGCTCGAGGATTCGTCGACGGGCAAGCTGCTCGGCACGGCGAGCATCGTGGCCGCGGCCGGCTACTCGGAACCGTTCTACGCATTCCGCAACGATGCACTGATCCACGCGTCGCGCGAGCTGCACGTGAACCGCAAGATCCACGCGCTCACGATGTCGCACGAGCTGACCGGCAAGAGCCGGCTGGCGGGCTTCTACGTCGATCCGTCGCTGCGCGGCGACGCGGCCGCGCACCTGATCTCGCGTGCGCGGATGATGTACATCGCCGCGAACCGCCGCCGCTTCACGCCGGAAGTGTTCACGCTGCTGCTCGGCGTGAGCGACAGCACGGGCGCATCGCCGTTCTGGGAAGCGGTGGGCCGCAAGTTCTTCGGCCGCAACTTCACCGACGTCGACATCGCGTCGGGCGGCCGCAGCCGCACGTTCATCGCGGAAGTGATGCCGGCGTATCCGCTCTACGTGCCGCTGCTGCCGGAAGCCGCGCAGCGCGTGCTCGGCGAGCCGAACGAAACGGCGCTGCTCGCGTACGACATCCATCTCGAGGAAGGCTTCGAGCCGGACCGCTTCGTCGACATCTTCGACGCGGGCCCCGTGCTGACCGCGCAGGTCGACCGCACCGCATGCGTGAAGCACGGCGCGGAGCGCACGGTGCGCGAAGCCGCGCATCAGCAGGGCGACGTCGCGTACATAGTGTCGACCGGCAGCGGCGAATCGTTCCGCTGCGTGCTGGCCGACCTGCCGGGCGATACGGCCGACGCGCCGCTCGCCGGCGACGTGCGCGCGGCGCTCGATGTGAAGGATGGTGATGTCGTGCGCTGCGTGCCGCTGCACCGCCGCGACGATGAAGACATGAAGGGAGACGCAGCATGATCGTCGTTCGGGTCGTACAAACGGGCGACGTCGACGCGCTCGTGTCGCTCGCTAAGGAAACCGGGCCGGGCCTGACCACGTTCAAGCCCGATCGCGACGCGCTCGCCGCGCGCATCGAACGCACGCGCCGCACGCTCGACGGCGAGGCCGCGCCGGGCGAGGCCGGCTACTTCTTCGTGATGGAAGAATCGAAGACGGGCGACATCGCGGGCGTGTGCGGGATCGAGACGCAGGTCGGCCTCGAACAGCCGTTCTACAACTATCGCGTGAGCACGGTCGTGCACGCGAGCCAGGAGCTCGGTGTGTGGACGCGGATGTCCGCGCTCAACATCTCGCACGACCTGACGGGCTACGCGGAAGTGTGCTCGCTGTTCCTGAGCCCGCGTTACCGCACGGGCGGCGTCGGCGGCCTGCTGTCGCGCTCGCGCTTCATGTTCATCGCGCAGTTCCGCGAACGCTTCCCGGAACGCATCTGCGCGGAACTGCGCGGCCACTTCGACGAGGACGGAACGTCGCCGTTCTGGCGCGCGGTCGGTTCGCACTTCTACCAGATCGATTTCAACGCGGCCGACTACCTCAGCTCGCACGGCCGCAAGTCGTTCCTCGCGGAACTGATGCCGCGCTATCCGGTGTACGTCGACCTGCTGCCGCAGGACGCGCAGGACGCGGTCGGCCTCACGCACCGCGACACGCTGCCGGCCCGCAAGATGCTCGAGGCCGAAGGGCTGCGCTACCAGAACCACGTCGACATCTTCGACGCGGGCCCGGTGCTCGAATGCCACATCAACGACCTGCGCACGGTGCGCGAGAGCGTCGTCGTGCCGGTCGCGATCGGCGTGCCCGACGTGCGGGAAGATATGCCGAAGTCGCTCGTATCGAACACGTCGCTCGGCGATTTCCGCGTCGGCGTCGCGCCGGGCGTGGTCGTGAACGGGTCATTCGTGCTGTCGGCCGACGATGCCGCCGCGCTCGACGTGAAGGCCGGCGATCCGGTCCGCGTGCTGCCGCTCAAAGTCAAACAGGGATAAACGAATCATGACGGAACTCTTCATCGACGGCGCCTGGGTCGCAGGCTCGGGCCCCGTCTTCGCTTCGCGCAACCCGGGCACGGACGCGATCGCATGGCAGGGCGAAAGCGCGTCGGCGGCCGACGTCGACCGCGCGGTCGCGAGCGCGCGCCGCGCGTTCGCCGGCTGGTCGGCGCTCGACTTCGAAGCGCGCTGCGAAATCGTCAAGCGCTTCGCCGCGCTGCTCACCGAACGCAAGGAAGCGATCGCGACCGCGATCGGTCGCGAGACCGGCAAGCCGCTGTGGGAAGCCCGCACCGAAGTCGCGGCGATGGCCGCGAAGGTCGGCATCTCGATCCAGGCCTACCAGGAACGCACCGGCGAGAAGCGCCAGGACATGGCCGACGGCGTCGCGGTGCTGCGCCATCGCCCGCACGGCGTCGTCGCGGTGTTCGGTCCGTACAACTTTCCCGGCCATTTGCCGAACGGTCATATCGTGCCGGCGCTGATCGCGGGCAACGCGGTCGTGTTCAAGCCGTCGGAGCTCGCCCCGGGCGTCGCGCGCGCGACGGTCGAGGTGTGGCAGGAAGCCGGTCTGCCGGCCGGCGTGCTGAACCTCGTGCAGGGCGAGAAGGACACGGGCATCGCGCTCGCGAATCACCGGCAGATCGACGGGCTGTTCTTCACCGGCAGCTCTGATACCGGCACGCTGCTGCACAAGCAGTTCGGCGGCCGTCCGGAAATCGTGCTCGCGCTCGAGATGGGCGGCAACAACCCGCTCGTGATCGGCGAAGTCGAGGACGTCGACGCGGCCGTGCATCACACGATCCAGTCGGCGTTCCTGTCTGCCGGCCAGCGCTGCACGTGCGCACGCCGCATCTTCGTGCCGCACGGCGCGTTCGGCGACCGCTTCCTCGCACGCTTCGCCGACGTCACGTCGAAGATCACGGCCGACGTGTTCGACGCCGATCCGCAGCCGTTCATGGGCGCGGTGATCTCGGCACGCGCGGCCGCCAAGCTCGTCGACGCGCAGTCGCGCCTGATCGAGCAGGGTGCGCAGCCGATCATCGCGATGACGCAGCGCGATCCGCGCTTGGGCTTCGTGAACGCGTCGATCATCGACGTGACCGGCGTGGCGAACCTGCCCGACGAAGAGCACTTCGGCCCGCTCGCGCAGATCGTCCGCTACGCGACGTTCGACGAAGCGATCGAGCGCGCGAACGACACGGCGTTCGGCCTGTCGGCCGGCCTGCTCGCCGACGACGCCAACGCATGGGACCACTTCCGCCGCACGATTCGTGCGGGGATCGTCAACTGGAACCGCCCGACCAACGGCGCATCGTCGGCCGCGCCGTTCGGCGGCACGGGCCGCTCGGGCAACCATCGGCCGAGCGCGTACTACGCGGCCGACTATTGCGCGTATCCGATGGCGTCGGTGGAAAGCACCCAACTGACCTTGCCCGCGAGCCTGTCGCCGGGCCTGCATTTCTGATCGAGGGAACGACGATGAACGCACAAGAAGCCAATTTCGACGGACTCGTCGGCCCGACCCACAACTACGCCGGGCTGTCGTTCGGCAACGTGGCGTCGCTCAACAACGAGAAGTCGGCCGCGAATCCGAAGGCCGCCGCGAAGCAGGGGCTGCGCAAGATGAAGCAGCTCGCGGACCTCGGCTTCGCGCAAGGCGTGCTGCCGCCGCAGGAGCGTCCGTCGCTGCGCCTGCTGCGCGAGCTCGGCTTCTCCGGCAAGGATGCGGACGTGATCGCGAAGGCCGCGAAGCAGGCACCGGAGCTGCTCGCCGCGGCGAGCTCGGCGTCGGCGATGTGGACCGCGAATGCGGCGACCGTCAGCCCGTCGGCCGACACGAGCGACGGCCGCGTGCACTTCACGCCGGCCAACCTGTGCAGCAAGCTGCATCGCGCGATCGAGCACGAAGCGACGCGCCGCACGCTGTCGACGCTGTTCGCCGATCCCGCGCACTTCGCGGTGCACGAGGCGCTGACGGGCACGCCGGCACTCGGCGACGAGGGCGCGGCCAACCACACGCGCTTTTGCGCCGAATACGGCCTGCCGGGCGTCGAGTTCTTCGTGTACGGCCGCGCGGAATACCGCCGCGGCGTGGAGCCGAAGCGCTTCCCGGCGCGCCAGACCTTCGAGGCGAGCCGCGCGGTTGCGCATCGCCACGGTCTCGCCGAAACGGCGACGGTCTATGCGCAGCAGGATCCGGACGTGATCGATGCAGGCGTGTTCCACAACGACGTGATCTCGGTCGGCAACCGCGACACGCTGTTCACGCACGAGCGCGCGTTCGTCAACAAGCAGGCGATCTACGACACGCTGACGGCCGCGCTCGACGCGCGCGGCGCGCGGCTGAACGTGATCGAGGTGCCCGATGCGGCCGTGAGCGTGAACGATGCGGTCACGTCGTACCTGTTCAACAGCCAGCTGCTGTCGCGCGCGGACGGCTCGCAGGTGCTCGTCGTGCCGCAGGAATGCCGCGAGAACGCGAACGTTGCCGCCTATCTCGACCAGCTCGCGGCCGGCAACGGCCCGATCCGCGACGTGCTCGTGTTCGACCTGCGCGAAAGCATGAAGAACGGCGGCGGCCCGGCTTGCCTGCGCCTGCGCGTCGTGCTGAACGACGCCGAGCGTGCGGCCGTCACGTCGAACGTGTGGATCAACGACACGCTGTTCGCGTCGCTCGACGCGTGGATCGAAAAGCACTACCGCGACCGTCTCGCACCGGAAGACCTCGCCGATCCGACGCTGCTCGACGAATCGCGCACGGCGCTCGACGAGCTCACGCAGATCCTGCGCGTCGGGTCGCTGTATGACTTCCAGCGCTGAGTCCCGCGTGCCGGCCGCCGTGCTGCTCGACGACTTCCTCGCGTTCACGCTCGCGGGCGACGCGCCGGCCGTGAAGGTCGGCGCGTGCGCGAACGGCGCGGTGCGCTGGCATTGGCTCGGCGACGGGCTGCTCGCGCTCGAGCCGGCAGCGAATGAAGCGGGCGCTGCGGCGCGTGCGAGCGTGCTGGTGTCGGCCGGCGTGCATGGCGACGAGACCGCGCCGATCGAGCTGCTGTCGATGCTCGTGCGCGATCTCGCGGCGGGCACGTTGCCGCTCGCGTGCCGCCTGCTCGTCGTGCTCGGCAACGTGCCGGCGATGCGCGCGGGCGCACGCTATCTCGACGACGACCTGAACCGCCTGTTCAGCGGCCGTCACGCACAAGTGCCCGCGAGCCGCGAAGCGCCGCGCGCGGTGCAGCTCGAAGCGGCGGCCGCCGCGTTCTTCGCGGACGCGCCGGCCGGCAGCGCGCGCTGGCACGTCGACATGCACACGGCGATCCGCGCATCGGTGTTCGAACAGTTCGCGCTGCTGCCCCACACGGGCACGCCGCCGGCCCGCAAGATGGTCGAATGGCTCGGCGATGCGCGCATCGCGGCCGTGCTGCTGCATACCGCGAAGGGCAACACGTATTCGCATTACACGGCCGAGCACTGCGGCGCGCTCGCGTGCACGCTCGAACTCGGCAAGGTGCGGCCGTTCGGCCAGAACGACCTGTCGCGCTTCGCGCCGGCGGACCGTGCGGTGCGCAAGCTCGTGTCCGGTGCGCCGCGCGACGTCGACGCCGCGTTGCCGCGCGTGTTCACCGTGATCGACCAGATCACGAAGCAGAGCGATGCGCTCGAGCTGTTCGTCGCGGCCGACGTCGCGAATTTCACCGCGTTCGCGCGCGGCACGGTACTCGCGCAGGACGGCGACTACCGCTACACGGTGCAGCACGACGAGGAGCGCATCGTGTTTCCGAATCCGGCCGTGAAGCCGGGCCTGCGCGCGGGGCTGCTGGTGGTCGATACGACGCGCGAGACGCTGGCCGCACTCGTCTGATCCAAGGCCGGTGGCGCGTGGCTGCGGGGGCCGCGGCACGCGCATCGTCCGGCCGCATTTCCTTTTTTGCGATCGACGCCCGCATGCCGCGCGGATGGCCCGTGCGTCGCGCTTGCGTATTTGCGACATCGTCTTGCAAGTTCGACGGCGCATCCTGCCGTCATCGTGCACGCAGCGCAGCATCGCGGGCCGGCGGCCGCTTTGCCGTGCCGGGCCCCGCGGATTGGTACAATCGCGGCCTTGCGGCTGTTGCGCCGCATCAAGGCGCGGCATCGGCATTGGCGTCGTCATCCGACCCTGCGATGATGCATGCGCCCGTAGTTCCGGAACATTCGAGTATCGAGGAGAACACCTGATGAAGTTGGATTGGCGTAAAGTGGCCGCGCACGCGGTAGTGGCGGCATCGGCCGTGGCGGCAGGCAGCGCGATGGCAGCGGATCTGAAGGAGATCCGGTTCGGCGTCGAGGCCTCGTACGCGCCGTTCGAATACAAGACGCCCGACGGCAAGCTGACCGGCTTCGACATCGACATCGGCAACGCGGTGTGCGCGAAGCTGAAGACGAAGTGCGTGTGGGTCGAGAACGACTTCGACGGCCTGATCCCCGCGCTGCAGGCGCGCAAGTTCGACGCGATCAACTCGGACATGACGATCACCGACCAGCGCAAGCACGCGATCGCGTTCACCGATCCGATCTACACGATCCCGAACCAGCTGATCGCGAAGCAGGGCAGCGGCCTGCAGCCGACCCCGCAAGCACTGAAGGGCAAGCGCGTCGGCGTGCTGCAGGGCACGATCCAGGAAGCGTACGCGAAGAAGAAGTGGGCGCCGGCCGGCGTCGAAGTCGTGCCGTACCAGACGCAGGACCTCGCCTACGCCGACCTGAAGTCGGGCCGTCTCGACGCGGCGTTCCAGGATTCGGAGGCGGGCTCGAAGGGCTTCCTGTCGAAGCCGCAAGGCCAGGGCTTCGGCTTCGCCGGCGGCACGGTCAGCGATGCCGAGATCCTCGGTTCGGGCGTCGGCTTCGGTCTGCGCAAGAACGACGCGGCGCTGAAGACCGCGCTCGATCAGGCGCTGAAGGAACTGAAGGCCGACGGCACGATCGACAACCTCGCGAAGAAGTACTTCAGCGTGCCGGTCACGCTCAAGTAAGCATTTCGATCCGTCGTACCTGCAGCCGGCCGCTTTTGCGGCCGGTTTGCTTTTGGGGCGCCGCCCGCATCACGCCGATTACGCGGGAAAGAACCGCCCCAGTTCGCGCGCGAGTTCGTTGAGCACGCTCATCTCCTGCTGCGTGATCTTGCGCGCCGGCTGCGCGCCGGCCCAGTCGCCGTACAGCAGGCCGACCGTTTTCGCGCCGACGCGCACCGGCAGAAGCACGAACGCGCGCGTGTCCGGAAGCGCGTCGAGATACCACGCGGGCAGGCGCTTCACCATCTTCGGGTCCTGCGCCTGCTCGATGAAGATGCCGACCGAGTTCGTGATCGCGAGATGGAATACGTCCGGCTCGAAGCGCTCGTCGAAGCACAGCCGGTCGAGCGCCGCATCGACGCCCGGGCCGAAGCCGAGACGCGCGGCGAACGCGCCGTCTTCCCGGCGCACGAACATCACGGTGCGCGTGAACGCGAGGCCCGCGAGCAGGCTTTCCGACGCGAGCGCGAGCACCGGCGTCAGCACGTGCTCGGACGGCAGCGCGCGCAGGTCCGCGAGACCGGCCTCGAGGCATGCCTCGGGATCGGGCTGCGCCCGCGCGATCGCGTCGGCGTTCGCGCGCAACTCGACGATCTCGCGCATCACGGTGTCGCTCGCTTCCTCGGATGCGAGCCGGTCGGCGATCGCCACCAGCGCGTCGGCGTCGATGTCCAGCTCCTGGCTGTAGTGCTGCGCGAGCACCGCGATGTGCGCGTCGCGCTGCGGCCCCGCGGGCATCGCGAGCGCACCGGCGACATCGGTCGAGCAGCGGCTCACCGCGCGCAGCCAGCGTACGCGGCCGGGGCTGTCGTCGGCGCACGCGTCGCGGGAGCGCTGGCGATCGGCGTCGTCATCGTCCTCGTCGAGGCTCGCGGCATGCGCGGTACTGCCGTCGCCGTCGGCCATCCCGGCGCGGATCACGTCGGGCAGCCGCCAGTTCGCGGCGGCCTCGATACCGATCTCGTCGAAGCCGACGCCGAGCACGTCGATGCACGCGGCCGCATCGTCGCCGTCCAGCTCGGCGGCGCGACGGCGGATCCGGTCCCATTCGCTGTCGAGGTAGCAGACCACCAGCAGCTTGCCGACCTGGCGCATCAGCGTGCAGACGACGGCTTCCTCGCCGCCGCGCAGCTCCGCATGCTCGGTGAGCTTGCGCGCGACGCAGCCGGACAGCAGCGCGCGGTTCAGCTCGAGCTTCGCGTCGATGCGGCGCGGCGTGCTGTGGTGGAAGTGGTCCACGAGCTTCAGCCCGACGACCAGATGGCCGACCGTGTCCATGCCGAGCACCATCAGCGCCCGCGTGACGGTCGTGATGTTGCCGCCGAACGCCATGTACATCGCGGAATTGGCGAGCCGCAGGACTTTCTGCGTGAGCGCGAAATCCGACAGCACGACGCGCACGAGCGCGGTGAAGTCGAGGTCGTCGTTCTTCATCGCGGCCATCGTCGCGCGCAGCGACTCCGACAGCAGCGGGAAGTCGCCCCGTTCGTTCATCCGGGCCCACAGCTTGTCGAGCAGCGCCGTGCGGGGCAGGTGTGCGGTGATTGACATACGGATCTATCCGGTTCGCCGCGCGCGTCAGGCGGCGTGCAGGCGCAGCTGCTGCGCCTCGAAGCGCCGTGCGAGTTCCTCGGACGGCAGCGCCTGGCACACGAGCCAGCCCTGGATGTGGTTGCAGCCCATCTCGGTCAGCAGTTCGCGCTGTGCCTCGGTCTCGACGCCTTCCGCGACGAGTTCGAGATCGAGCGTCTGCGCGAGGCCGACCACCGCCGACACGATCGCGCGGTCGTTGCGCGACGTCAGCAGGTTCTCGACGAAGCTGCGGTCGATCTTCAGCTTCGCGAGCGGGAAGCGCTGCAGGTAGGCGAGGCTCGAATAGCCGGTGCCGAAATCGTCGATCGCGAAGCGGATGCCGAGCTCGGTCAGCTCCTCGAGCAGCCCCTTTGCCTGCACGGGGTCGTGCATCAGCAGGCTTTCGGTGATTTCCAGCACGATGCGGCGCGGATCGATGCCCGTCAGCGCGATCGCCTCGCGCACGCTCTGCGTGAAGCGCGGGTCGCGGAACTGCTGCGGCGACACGTTGACCGCCACGTACTGCAGCGCGAGCCCCTGGCGATCCCAGGCGACGAGCTGCATGCACGCGGCCTTGAGCACCCAGTTGCCGAGATAGTTGATCAGGCCGATCGATTCGGCGAGCGGAATGAAGGTCGCCGGCGGCACGAGGCCGTGCACCGGATGACGCCAGCGGATCAGCGCCTCGACGCCGTCCACCGCCCCCGACTGGCTGCGCGTGATCGGCTGGAAGTGGAGCGAGAACTCGCCGTTGCGCACGCCGTCGTACAGGTCGGCTTCGAGCTTGAGCCGCTCGGCGTCGGCCGGATCGTCGACCGGCGCGTGAAACGCGAGCGCGTTGCCGCCCGAGGCCTTCGCCTGCGCGAGGGCGTGGTCGGCGCGGCGCAGCAGCGGGCTGTGGTGCTGCGCGCGATGGGGCGCAGCCCGTTCGTCCGGGTACACGGCGATGCCGATGCTCGCGGACAGGTGGACGGTCTGCCCCTGGTACGCGTAAGGTTCGCGCACCGCGGCCTGCAGGCGGCGCGCGAGCGCGTCCGCGGCATTGCTCGCGTGTGCGCGGTCCGGTGCGGTGAGCACGACCGCGAACTTGTCGCTCGCGACACGCGCGAGCTGCTCGCCGGGCGCGACGAGCGCCTGCAGCCGCTGCGCGGTGTCGCGCAACAGCGTGTCGCCGGCGTCGTAGCCGAGCGCACGGTTGATGCGCTGGTAGTCGTCGAGGTCGAGCAGCAGCAGGGCGGCACAGGTGCCGCTTTCGTCGGCGGCCTGCTGGGCGCGCATCAGCGCCGGCACGAGTGCGGACAGGTTGCCGAGCCCCGTCATCGGGTCGTGGTGCATCTCGTACGTCAGGCGGGCCTCGAGCGCACGCCAGGCCGACACGTCGAACGCCGCGATCGCGAAGCCGTCGACGCCGTGGTGGCGGCTCTTGAACGCGCGGACCTCGACGTCGAGCGGATAGGTGAGCGACTTGACGATGCACATCGTCGCCTTCTCGACCTGGCCGGAGCGCGCGGCGCGTGCAAGCAGGCCTTCGAGCGTCGCGGTATCCTGTTCCGCGATCAGGTCGCGCAGCGTCAGCGTGTGCAGGTAGTCGCGGTGATAGCCGATGAAGCGCAGGCTCGCATCGGACACGTACAGGAAACGCAGCTCGCGGTCGACATGGGCGAGGAAGTCCACCGTGCCGACCGTCTGTTCCAGCCAGTTGCGCACGGTGTCGTCGCGGCGCGGCGCGCCGGCGCGCGCAGGCATCAGCGCGCCGCCCGACCAGGCGAAGCGGCGCAGCGTATGCAAGGCATTGCGCCAGGAGCCCTTGCGTGGCGTCTGTTTCCTGTTGGCTTCCATGTGTCTCGCTGACGTGAAGGGCTGGAACTGGTTGTCCGGAAGAAATAACGGCAGGCTGCGCAAAATCTTTAACCGGCCGGCCGCGGCTGGCACGGCCGCTGGACCGGGTCGCGCACATCGGCGTTCGACAGGCGAACGCCGATACGGCCTACATCGAGGCTGACTTTATAAGAAATGAGGACGCAGATGAAGCGAAAACTATGGGTGGGCGCCGCGGCGGCGCTGCTGGTGGCCGGCCATGCGCGGGTCGCGCAGGCGGAACTGAAGCCGGGCGCCGCGGCGCCCCCTTTCACGACGCAGGCGTCGCTGGGCGGCAAGACTTACACGTACTCGCTGGCCGATGCGCTGAAGCACGGGCCGGTCGTGCTGTACTTCTACCCGGCCGCGTTCACGAAGGGCTGCACCATCGAGGCGCATGCGTTCGCGGATGCGGTCGATCGTTACAAGGCTTACGGCGCGACGGTGATCGGCGTATCCGCGGACAACATCGACACGCTGACGAAGTTCTCGGTGAGCGAGTGCCGCAGCAAGTTCCCGGTCGCGGCCGATCCGGACGCGAAGATCATCCGCGAATACGACGCGAAGCTGCCCGCGCTCGATCGCGCGAACCGCGTGTCCTACGTGATTTCGCCGGAAGGGAAGGTGTTGTACCAATATACGAGCCTGTCGCCCGACAAGCATGTCGAGAACACGCTCGGCGCGGTGAAGGCGTGGGCCGACGCGCATCCGAAGCCGTAAGCAGCCATCCGCAGGCGGTCAGCCCGCCGTAAAGCGGCCCGCTTCGCGGGCCGCAGGCGCGATGACACGCGGCCGCCCCGTGGCGGCGCGGGCAGGCCGGGCAAGCGTCAGGCGCGCAATGCCTGTTCGATCGGCACGCTGCCGCCGACGAAGCCGATGACCTTGCGCGAAATGCCCAGCTTGATCGCCTCGATCGCGGCCCACGCGACATCCTGGCGCGACACCGGCGGCGCTGCGTCGAGCGGCTCCTCGGTCAGCGCGATCTTGCCGACGCCCGGGCCGTCCGCGAGCGGGCCGGGGCGCAGGATCACGTAATCGATGCCCGACGCGATCACGCGGTCGTCGCCTTCGCGCTTCATCTGCGAGTAGTGGCGCAGCGCGTCGCCGCTGCGCTCCGGCCAGTACGCGGTCAGCGAACTGATCACGACCAGCTTCTGCACGTTGTAGGCGAGCGCATGCTCGGCCGCGCGCGCGACCGCGTCGCGGTCGATCTGCTCCTCTTCGGCGGCGCCTTCCGATTCCGCCGAGCCGGCCGCGTAGATCACGTGCGTGATGCCCTGGAACGCGTGCGAGAAATCGCCCGTCAGATCGGCCTCGACGACCTTCGCGCCCGGCAGCGCATAGCCGTGCCGGCGCACCAGCGCAGTCACCTCGAATTCCGGCTGCTCCAGCAGCAGATCCGCGCAGGCCCGGCCGGTGCGGCCGGTCGCGCCAATCAGCAATACCTTCGTCGTCATGAAACCGCTCCTTGCTCGATGCGTCGTCCTTCCAGATAGGGACGGACGACCGATACTCAAGTGTATGTCGATCGGGGCGGCGGCGCTCGGGTAATTGGGGCTGTACCGCACCGAAACGGCCGGCGCGGCGCCCCGTCTCCGCGCGCTCGCGCGCACGGATCGCGGAATCGCCCCGCCGACCGGCTATCATGTGCGCGATGCATTTTTCGCCGCCAGGCAATACAACGCGGCGACCAACCGGTTGGAGTACACATGGCATTACCCCTGGACAACGTCAGCATGGCCGTATTCTGCGACTTCGAGAACGTCGCGCTCGGCGTGCGCGACGCGAAGTACGAGAAATTCGACATCAAGCCCGTCCTGGAGCGGCTGCTGCTGAAGGGCAGCATCGTCGTGAAGAAGGCGTATTGCGACTGGGAGCGCTACAAGGGCTTCAAGGCCTCGATGCACGAGGCGAGCTTCGAGCTGATCGAGATTCCGCACGTGCGCCAGTCGGGCAAGAATTCGGCCGACATCCGGCTCGTCGTGGACGCGCTCGATCTCTGCTACACGAAGTCGCACGTCGATACGTTCGTGATCATCAGCGGCGACTCGGATTTCTCGCCGCTCGTGTCGAAGCTGCGCGAGAACGCGAAGAAGGTGATCGGGGTCGGCGTGAAGAAGTCGACGTCGGACCTGCTGGTCGCGAACTGCGACGAATTCATTTTCTACGACGACCTGGTGCGCGAGCAGCAGCGCGCGCTGGCGAAGCGCGAACAGCAGCGCACCGGCAACGGCGGCGCGAAGCGCGCCGACGAGCCGTCGCGCAAGCCGGAACTGGAAGTGCGCCGCAGCGAGGCGATCGCGCTCGCGGTCGAGACGTTCGATGCGCTGGCGTCGGAGCGCGACGACGTCGGCAAGATCTGGGCGTCGGTGCTCAAGAGCGCGATCAAGCGCCGCAAGCCGGACTTCAACGAGTCGTATTACGGTTTCCGCGCATTCGGCAACCTGCTCGACGAAGCGCAGGCGCGCGGCCTGCTCGAGGTGGGACGCGACGACAAGTCGGGCGCGTTCGTGTCGCGGCCGCGCCAGTCCGCGGCGGCGGCCGAGCCGGTGGCGGCGGCGCGCGATACGGGCGGCGCCCAGCACGGTCACGGCGGGCGCCACGGGGAAGCCGCAACGGCCGAGCGCGAGCCGCGGCGCCGCGGGCAGCGGGCGGAAGCGGCTGTCGGCGAAAGCGTGCGGGCCGATGTCGACGAGGCGGACGTCGTCGACTTCGTGAACGAAGCGGCGCTCGTGCCGGCCGCGACGGCCGACGCGAATGAGGCGGCCGACACGCACGGTGACGCGAAGGATGGCCGCAAGCGCGCGCGCAAGACCGCGGCGAAGAAGGCAGGGGCGAAGAAGGCCGGCGTGAAGCAGGCGGGCGATGCGAAGGGGGCCGGCCGTCACACGGCGGCGAATCCGGACGAGGCCGCGCACGGCGGTGCGAAGCACGGTGGCGACAAGCATGCGGAAGGCAAGCATGCAGAAGCGACACATCGCGACGCGGAGCACGGCGAGGACCGGCACGTCGCGGCGCAGCACGCGGCGCCGACGGCCGGCGAGTACGGTGCCTCGGCGGCTGCCGCGCAGCCGTCGCACGAAGCCGCACCGACCGCCGAATCGACCGTTGAAGCGGCCGCCGACGCAGCAGCCGGCGCCAAGCCGAAGAAGCCGGCCCGCAAGACGGCGACCCGCGCGCGCCGTCCGCGCAAGACGGCTGCCGCCGCCGAGTAACGGAGTCAGCGGGCGTCAGAGGGCGTCCGGGCGGGACGGCGTCCGACCGAGGGCGCTGCCCGCGCCGCCGCGTCGGCCGGTGCAACACCGGCCGACGCGCTTCGTTATCCGTTCAGCACGTACGGCCGCGTCATCACCTCGAGGAAGTGACCGTCCGGATCGTCGAAATACACACCACGCCCGCCGTCATGGCGGTAGATCTCACCGGGCTGCCGCTTCGCCGGATCGGCCCAGTGCGGCAGGCCACGCGCGCGAATGCGCGCGAACACGCGGTCGAAGCCGGTCTCGTCGGTCAGGAACGCGTAGTGCTGGGCCGTGATCTCTCCCTCTTTTTCATAAAAATCGAGCGACACGCCGTTGTCGAGCCGGACGACCAGCATCGCGCCGAACGGCGTCGGCGCCGGCAGTTCCAGAAGTTCGGTGAGGAAGCGGCTCGATGCGTGCTTGTCGCGGCACCAGACGATCGTATGGTTCAGCTGGACGTTCATGGCGGGTCCCCGGGACGGGGCGCGAGGGTGGGCATGGACACACGATAGTCGATCACCGCCGGCGTGCAAGCCGGATGGGCGGCGAGCGCGGCGGCCACGACGGCGGCTGGTGCGGCGGCCATCAGCGAATCGTCGTCTGCAACGATCTGGACGATCGGCTACTTTTTCGGGAGCAAAGGTCATTGGCGTGGCTTTTTGCGCCGCCAAGAATCCCTGTCAACCATCGCCGCCATCCGCCGGATGACGAACCGGCGATGCGCAACAGGGAGACAGACGATGCGCTTCACGCTGAACGGCCAGCCGTTCGATTTCGACGGCGATCCCGATACGCCGCTGCTGTGGGTCATACGCGACACGGCCCGGCTCACCGGCACCAAATACGGCTGCGGCATCGGCGCGTGCGGTGCCTGCACCGTGCATCTCGACGGCGAGGCCGCACGCTCGTGCGTGCTGCCGGCCGCGAGCGTCGCGGGTCGCGCGGTCACGACGATCGAGGGGCTGTCGCACGATCGCTCACACCCGGTGCAGCGCGCGTGGATCGAGAAGGACGTGCCGCAGTGTGGCTACTGCCAGTCGGGGATGGTGATGGCCACCGCCGCGCTGCTCGCGCGGCATCGCAAGCCGACCGACGCGCAGATCGACCAGGCCGTCACGAACCTGTGCCGCTGCGCGACCTATCAACGCATTCGCGAGGCCATCCATGTCGCGGCCGGCTGACGCGCTGCGGGTGCGGCACACGCCGAATGCATCGCGGCGCGTATTCCTGAAGGGCGGCGTCGCGCTGGCGGGCAGCCTGCTGCTGCCGCTCGCGATCGGCGACGTCGTGCAGGCGGCCGGCGACGGCGCACGCTTTCGCGAGATCAACGACTGGGTGCGCGTCGACGCTGACGGCACGACGATCATCGGCCTGTCGCAAGCCGAAGTCGGGCAGGGCGTCTACACGGGGCTGCCGCAGGTGCTCGCCGACGAGATGGATGCTGACTGGCGCAGCGTGACGATCGAATTCGTCACGGGGCGCGACGCGTACCGGATCGACGCCGCGAACGAGGCGCCGCAGCAGTTCGTCGGCGCATCGATGTCGGCGACGATGTTCTACACGCGGCTGCGCATCGCGGGCGCGCAGGCGCGCTCGGCGTTCCTGCGGGCCGGTGCCGCGCGGCTCGGCGTGCGCGACACGCAGTGCGTGACGCGCGACGGCCGTGTCATCCATGCGCCGAGCGGCCGGTCGCTGTCATATGGCGAACTCGTCGATGCCGCCGCGAAGCTGCCGCACGACCCGCAGCCGCGCCTGAAGCCGGAATCCGCGCACACGCTGATCGGTCGTCCGCTGCACAAGCTCGACGTGCCCGCGAAAGTCGACGGCAGCGCGATCTACGGCATCGACGTGCAGGTGCCCGATATGCTGGTCGGCGCGCTGGCGATGGCGCCGACGCTGAACGGCCGGCCGACGGCCGTGAACAATCGCGATGCGTTGCGTGCGATGCCCGGCGTCGCGGACGTCGTGCTCGCGAAGGACGCGGTGATCGTTGTCGCGCATACCTACTGGCAGGCGAAGAAGGCGTGCGATGCGGCGGACATCGTGTGGGATGCGGGCCCGACGCCGGCGTTCGACAGCGCGACGATTCTCGCGCAGTGCAAGGGCGCGCTGCAGGCGGAGCACGCGGCGGTCGCGACGACGATCGGCGAGCCCGCTCGCCGGCTCGCCGAGGCCGGCACGCTCGTCGAAGCCGACTACCACACGCCGTACATCGTTCACGCGACGATGGAGCCCGTCAACGCGACCGTGCACGTGCGGGCGGACGAGATCGTGGTGTGGGGGCCGATCCAGGGGCAGGACAAGGTGCGCTGGGCGCTGTCGGCGCTGTTCGGCATGCCGGCCGAGCGCATCATCGTCAACACGACGTTTCTCGGCGGCAGCTTCGGCCGCAAGTACGTGCCCGATTTCGTCGTGCATGCGGCCGTCGCGTCGAAAGCGGTGGGGCGGCCGGTGAAGGTGATCCGCTCGCGCGAGGACGATATCCGTCACGGCTTCTATCGGCCGTGCGCGTCTGCGCGGTTGCGCGCCGCGCTCGGTAGCGACGGGCTGCCGGTCGCGCTGCATGCGCGCGTCGCCGGCCACTCGCTGTATGCGGCGATCAAGCGCGACCGCTACGAGAAGGCGGGTGGCTGGGACGAGACGATGCTCGACGGCTTGTACGACCTTTGCTACGACGTGCCGAACCTGCTGGTCGACTCGGTCACGGTGATGCAGCCGATTCCGGTCAGCTTCATGCGCAGCGTCGGCAGCACGTCGACGGTGTTTTTCCTCGAGAGCTTTGTAAACGAACTCGCGCACACGGCGCGGGCCGACCCCGTGCGATACCGGCGCGCGTTGCTCAAGCACGACCCGCTCGCGCTGCGCGTGCTCGACGCGACGGCCGCGCGCGCGAACTGGTTCGGCCGCGCGCCGGCCGGCCTGTCGCGCGGCGTCGCGTATTCGTTGTACACGGGGCGCGGCGGCGCGTTCCGCACGTACGTCGCGACGATCGCCGAGGTGCGCGTGACGGGCGGCAACGTGAAGCTCGAGCGGATCGTGTGCGGGATCGACTGCGGCCGCGCGATCAATCCGCTGCTGATTCGCGAGATGGTCGAAGGCGGCGTCGGCTTCGCGCTGACCAATACGTTCCGAAGCGAGATCACGTTCGCGCACGGCGCGGTCGTGCAGCGCAATTTCGCGGACTACCCGCTGCTCGGTCTGGCCGCGATGCCGAAGATCGACGTCGTGATCGTCGACAGCGATCGCGACCCGCAAGGCTGCGGCGAAGTCGCGTTGCCGCCGGTCGCACCGGCCGTCGCCGACGCGATCTGGCATGCGACCGGCGAGCGGCCGCGCTCGATGCCGTTCGCCACGCCGCTCGTGACCTGAGCTTTCCGGTGTTCCCCCAAGGCCGGCGGCGTGCGATGCGACGCCGGTCAATATCAAGCATAACTACACGACTGGTCTGGAGAATTCCATGAAAACCTTCCGCACGGCCGCGACGGCCGTTTCGTTCGCGGCGGCCGCCGCTGCCGTGTCGCCGGGCGCGCATGCGCAGAGCAGCGTGACGCTGTACGGCATCGTCGATACCGGCGTCCAGTACTACAACAACGCGGCGGGCGGCGGCTCGGTCGCCGGCATGCCGTCGCTGACCGGCGAGGTGCCGTCGCGCTTCGGGTTGCGCGGCGTCGAGGATCTCGGCGGCGGCTATCGCGTGTTCTTCGTGCTCGAGAACGGCTTCGCGCTGAACTCGGGCGCGCTGAACTACGGCGGCCGGCTCTTCGGCCGGCAGGCGAACGTCGGCATCGAATCGCCGTACGGGGCGCTCACCCTCGGGCGGCAGATGAACATGTCGATGCTGGTGCTGCTGAACGCCGACGTGATCGGCCCGTCGATTCATTCGATGGCGAGCTTCGACAGCTATCTGCCGAACGCGCGCAGCGACAACGCGGTCGGCTATCTCGGCCACTTCGGCGGCCTGACGCTCGGCGGCACCTACAGCACCGGGCGCGACGGCGCGGGCCCGGCCGGCCCGTCGGCCACGAACTGCGCGGGCAACGTGGCGGGCGATCCGGTCGCCTGCCGCCAGTACACGATGATGGTCGCGTACGACGCGCCGCAGTTCGGCGCGGCCGCTTCGTACGACGTGATGCACGGCGGCGCGGGTGCGTCGGCGCCGCTGTCGAGCCCCGGCTATACGGACACGCGCACGATCGTCGACGCGTACGTGAAATTCGGCATCGCGAAACTCGGCGCGGGCTGGATCCGCCGTAACACGGCGGCCGCGACGCACAGCCAGTCGGACATCTTCTTCGCGGGCGGCACGGTCTACGCGACGCCGGCGCTATCGTTCGACGCACAGGCGGTGCGCTACCTGCTGCGCGGCCGCTACGACTCGAACCTGTTCGTCGCGCGCGCCAATTACAGCCTGTCGAAGCGTACGATGCTCTATACGTCGGTCGGCTATATGACGAACAGCGCACTCGGCACGTCGGCGGTGGCGGCCGGCGGCACCGTCGGCGCCGGCCGGAACCAGGTCGGCGTGATGGCGGGCATCCAGCAGCGCTTTTGAGCCGGCGGCACGCACCACGGAGACTCCGACGATGACGACTGATCTTCTCAGCGACGTGCTGGCCGATCTGCGGGCCGATGCGGTCGTCACCGGGCGCTTCACGTTGAGCGCACCGTGGGCGATCCGCAAGCCGGCCGTCGCGGGCGCACCGTTTCGCACCTGCGCGGGCAGCCCGTTCTTCCTCTCGGTCGCCGGTGCCGCGCCCGTGCACGTGGGGCCGGGCGACTTCGTGCTGCTGCCGCACGGCGACGAGCACGTGATGGCGTCGTCGCTCGACGAGCCACCGGTGCCGTTCGATACGTTGATGGCGGACAAGGGCATCCGGCCGCGCTTCGACACGCCGCTCGAATTTGCCGCGGGCGGCGGCGGCGCGACCAGCGACCTCTATACCGGGATCGTCATTTATCGCGACCTCGTGCGCAGCCCGCTGTTATCCGTGCTGCCGCCACTGATCCACGTCCGCGCGAACGACGCGGCCGTCGCGCCCTGGCTCGCGAGCACGCTGCAGAGCTTCATCGAGGAGTCGATGGCGTGCCAGCCCGGCTGGGCCGTCGCCGCGACGCGTCTCGCCGACGTGCTGTTCGTGCAGCTGTTGCGCGCGCACCTGCAGTCGTCGGCAAATCATACGGGCTGGCTGCGCGGCCTGACCGATCCGCAGATCGGCCGTGCGATGGCGCTGATGCACCGCGACCCGCGCCGCAACTGGCAGCTCGCGAGTCTCGCGGCCGAGGCCGGCATGTCGCGCTCGCGCTTTTGCGCGCGTTTTGCGGAACTGGTCGGCGAGACGCCGATCGTCCACCTGACCGCCTACCGGATGTATCTGGCGAGCGGCGAGCTCGCGCACGGCAAGCTGCGGCTGATCGAGGTCGCCGAGCGGGTCGGCTACACGTCGGAGAAGGCATTTGCGCGCGCGTTTCATCGCTGGTCGGGAATGGCGCCGCGCCGCTATGCGCGCAACGCAAAGGATCTGTATGACCTCGCGCGACATGGATGACGGCTCGTCGCGCTATCGCGAGCCCGCGCTTGCGCGCAGGCTCGCGATTCTCGAAGCGGCCGCGTGCCGTTACTCCCCGGCCACCGCCGGTCCGCCCGAATTGCCGCGGCGGTTGCGGCGCTTTTCGCCCCACACGCGGAACCGGTCCATGTACAGATAGACGACCGGCGTCGTATAGAGCGTCAGCACCTGCGACATGATCAGGCCGCCGGCGATCGCGATCCCGAGCGGCGCGCGCAGCTCGGCGCCGTCGCCGTGGCCGAACGCGAGCGGCAGCGCGCCGAGGAGTGCCGCCATCGTGGTCATCATGATCGGCCGGAAGCGCAGCAGGCACGCCTCGTGGATCGCATCGAACGACGATTTGTTGCCGTTGCGCGTCTGGTCGATCGCGAAGTCGACCATCATGATCGCGTTCTTCTTCACGATACCGATCAGCAGGATCACGCCGATCAGCGCGATGATGCTGAACTCGGTCTTGAACAGCAGCAGCGCGAGGAGGGCGCCGACGCCGGCCGACGGCAGCGTCGACAGGATCGTGATCGGGTGGATGTAGCTCTCGTACAGGATCCCGAGCACGATGTAGACGGCCAGCAGCGCCGCGAGAATCAGGATCGGCTGGTTGTTCAGCGACTGCTGGAACGCCTGCGCGGTGCCCTGGAAGCTGCCGACGATCGTCGGCGGCACGCCGATCTGCGCCATCGTCTGGTAGATCACCTGGGTCGCCTGCGACAGCGACACGCCCGGCGGCAGGTTGAACGAGATCGTCGTCGCGACGAACAGCCCCTGGTGGTTGATCGACAGCGGCGTCGTGCTCGGGCCGAAGGTCGCGATCGCGGACAGCGGAATCATCGTCGACTTCGACGTCGACACCGCCGCGCCCGACGACGCGCTCGACTTGCCGCTCGACGCGATCGAGTTCAGCGCCTGGTTGCGCGCGGAATCGGACGCGATCGCCGCGGCGCTCGTCGCGGCCGTGCCGGCGCTCGACGTGCCGGCCGAGGTCGCGACGAAGGTGCCGGCCGCGGCGTTGGTGGTCTGCGAGCCGTTCGCGCTGCCGCCCGACGTGCTGATCCACACCTGGTTCAGCATCTCCGGGCTCTGCCAGTATTTCGGCGCGACCTCCATCACCACGTGGTACTGGTTCAGCGGGTTGTAGATCGTCGAGACCTGGCGCTGGCCGAACGCGTCGTACAGCGTGTTGTCGATCTGCGCGGGCTTGATGCCGAGCCGCGCGGCGCTCGCGCGGTCGATCGTCACCATCGCCTCGAGGCCGCCTTGCTGCTGGTCGGAGTTCACGTCGGTCAGCTCGGCGCGCTTTTGCAGCGCCTCGGTCAGGAGCGGCGCCCACTTGTACAGCTCGGCGCTCGAATCGCCGAGCAGCGTGAACTGGTACTGCGCGCTGCTTTGCCGGCCGCCGACGCGGATGTCCTGCGCGGCCTGCAGGAACGTGCGCGCGCCCGCGACGTCCGACAGCGGCCTGCGCAGCTGCTGGATCACCTGGTCGGCCGACAGCTTGCGCTCGGCGCGGTCCTTCAGCGTGACGAACATGAAGCCCGAGTTGGTCTGCGTGCCGCCGGTGAAGCCCGCGACGCTCTTCACGTTCGGGTTCGCCTGCACGATCCGCATCATCTCGGCGAACTTCAGCTTCATCGCCTGGAACGAGGTCGACTGGTCGGCCTGGATGCCGCCGATCATCAGCCCGGTGTCCTGCTGCGGGAAGAAGCCCTTCGGCACGATGATGTACAGGTAGACGTTCAGCCCGATCGTCGCGAACAGGATCAGCAGCACCAGCAGCGGGCGGCGCAGCGCCCACGACAGCGAGCGTTCGTAGCCGCGCTGCATCCGCGTGAAGAAGCGCTCGAGGAAGCGGCCGAGGCGGCCTTCCTCCTGCACCTCGTGAGATTCGCGCAGCAGCCGCGCGCACATCATCGGCGTGACGGTGAGCGACACCGCGAGCGACACGCCGATCGCAAGCGACAGCGTCAGCGCGAACTCGCGGAACAGCCGCCCGACGATGCCGCCCATCAGCAGGATCGGCAGGAACACCGCGACGAGCGAGATGCTCATCGACAGCACCGTGAAGCCGACCTCGCGCGCGCCGTCGAACGCAGCCTGCAACCTCGGCTTGCCGTTCTCGATGTGGCGCGTGATGTTCTCGAGCACGACGATCGCATCGTCGACGACGAAGCCGGTCGCGACGATCAGCGCCATCAGCGACAGGTTGTCGATCGAGAAGCCGAGCAGGTACATCGCGCCGAACGTGCCGATGATCGAGATCGGCACCGCGACGCTCGGGATCAGCGTCGCGCGCCAGTTGCGCAGGAACAGGAACACGACCATCACGACCAGGCTGACCGCGATCAGGAGCGTGTGCTCGGTGTCCTTCAGCGACGCGCGGATCGTCGTCGAACGGTCGAGCACCGGCGTGACCGTGATGTCGGCCGGCAGCGACGCGGTGAGCTGCGGCAGCGCCGCGCGCACGCGGTCGATCGTCTCGATGATGTTCGCGCCGGGCGAGCGGTAGAGGATCACGAGCACCGCGCGCTTGCCGTTCGACAAACCGAGGTTGCGCAGGTCCTCGACGCCGTCCACGACCTCGGACAGGTCGGACAGCCGCACGGCCGCGCCTTTGCGGTAAGCGACGACGAGGTCGCTGTACTGCGACGCCTGCGACGCCTGGTCGTTCGTATAGAGCTGGTAGTGCTTCGGGCCGAACTCGATCGCGCCCTTCGGGCTGTTGGCGTTTGCGGACGCGAGCGCGGCCCGCACGTCCTCGAGGCCGATGCCGTAGTGGAACAGCGCGTGCGGCTCGAGCTCGACGCGCACGGCCGGGTTCGCGGAGCCGCTCACCGACACCTGGCCGATCCCGTCGATCTGCGACAGCGACTGCTGCAGCACCGTCGACGCGGCGTCGTACAGTTTCGCGGGCGACGACGTTTCCGACGTGAGCGACACGATCATGATCGGCGAGTCGGCCGGGTTGACCTTGCGGTACGTCGGGTTGCTCCTGAGCGACGCGGGCAGGTCGGCGCGCGCCGCGTTGATCGCGGCCTGCACGTCGCGCGCGGCGCCGTCGATGTCGCGGTTCAGCCCGAACTGCAGGGTAATCCGCGCGTTGCCGACGGTACTGGTCGACGTCATTTCGCTGACGTCGGCGATCGAGCCGAGGTGCCGCTCGAGCGGGCTCGTCACGCTGGTCGCGACCGTCTCGGGGCTCGCGCCGGGCAGCGACGCCTGCACCGAGATGGTCGGGAAGTCGACCTGCGGCAGCGGCGACACCGGCAGCCTGATGAACGCGAACAGGCCCGCGAGCGCGACGCCGAGCGCGAGCAGCGTCGTCGCGACGGGGCGGGTGATGAAGGGGCGCGACAGGTTCATGTTGGCACTCGCTGGGCGGCCGCGTGTTCCGACGGATGCGTTTTCGGGAGATGGGGGGGCTGCGCCCCCCCACGCGAACGAAGTGAGCGTGGGGGGCGGTTCATTTACGCACCCGTGTGCTTGCCGGCATCGGCGCCGGGGCCGTGCCGCTCGAACCAGCCGCGCACGCGGCGCGCGAGGCTGTCGAAGCCGAGGTAGATCACCGGCGTCGTGAACAGCGTCAGCACCTGCGACACGATCAGGCCGCCCGCGATCGCGATCCCGAGCGGCTGGCGCAGCTCGGAGCCCGCACCCGCGCCGACGATCAGCGGCACCGCGCCGAGCAGCGCGGCGAGCGTCGTCATCAGGATCGGCCGGAAGCGCAGCAGGCACGCCTGGTAGATCGCCTCGCGCGGCGGCTTGCCTTCGACCCGCTCGGCTTCGAGCGCGAAGTCGATCATCATGATCGCGTTCTTCTTCACGATGCCGATCAGCAGCACGATCCCGATGATCCCGATGATGTCGAGGTCGTGCCCGGTGATCATCAGCGCAAGCAGCGCGCCGACGCCGGCCGACGGCAGCGTCGACAGGATCGTGATCGGATGGATGTAGCTCTCGTAGAGCACGCCGAGCACGATGTACATCGTGACGACCGCCGCGAGGATCAGGAACAGCTGGTTCGACAGCGACGCCTGGAACGCGAGCGCGGCGCCCTGGAAGCGCGTCTGGAACGAGCCGGGCAGGCCGATGTCCTGCTCGGCGGCGCCGATCGCCTTCACGGCCTCGCCGAGCGACGCGCCCGGCGCGAGGTTGAACGAGATCGTCGTCGACGGGAACTGCGACAGGTGCGCGACGAGCAGCGGCGACGGCCGCTCGTGGAACGACGCGATCGACGACAGCGGCACCTGGCCGCCGCCCGCGGACGGCAGGTAGATGTCGCTCAGCGATTCGGCGTAATGCTGCTCCTTCGGCTCCGACTCGAGAATCACGCGATACTGGTTCGACTGCGTGAAGATGGTCGACACGATGCGCTGGCCGAACGCGTCGTACAGCGCGTTGTCGACGGTCGCCGGCGTGATGCCGAAGCGCGCGGCGCTCGCGCGGTCGATCTCGATGTAGACCGACTGGCCGTTGCTCTGCAGGTCGGTCGCGACGTCGGCGAGCGACGGCTCCTTCTGCAGCCGCGTGACGAGCTTCGGCACCCAGGTCGCGAACTCGTCCGGGTTCGGGCTCGTCAGCATGAACTGGTACTGCGTCGGGCTCACGGTCGAGTCGATCGTCAGGTCCTGCACCGACTGCATGAACAGCGAGATGCCGGTCACGTTCGCGACACGCTGCTGCAGGTCGCGGATGATCTGCGCGCACGATTCGGAGCGGGCGTCGCGCGCCTTCAGGTTGATCAGCATCCGGCCGCTGTTCAGCGTGATGTTGCTGCCGTCGACGCCGATGAACGACGTGAGGCTCGCGACGTTCGGATCCTTCAGGATCTCGGCCGCGAGCGCCTGCTGGCGTTCGGCCATCGCGCCGTACGAGATCGACTGCGGCGCCTGCGTGATCGCCTGGATCACGCCGGTATCCTGCGCGGGGAAGAAGCCCTTCGGTATGAACACGTAGAGCAGGCCGGTCAGCACGAGCGTCAGCACCGCGACGACGAGCGTCGAGCGCTGGCGGTTCAGCACCCATTCGAGCGCGACCCCGTAGCGTGCGATCACCCAGTCGATCGCGCGGTGCACGCGCGCCTCGAAGCGGTGGCTCTCCGGCGGCGGCGAATGGCGCAGCAGCTTCGCGCACATCATCGGCACGAGCGTGAGCGACACGATCGCCGAGATCACGATCGTCACCGCGAGCGTGATCGCGAACTCGTGGAACAGGCGGCCGACCACGTCGCCCATGAACAGCAGCGGGATCAGCACCGCGATCAGCGACACCGTCAGCGAGATGATCGTGAAGCCGATCTGTCTCGAGCCCTTCAGCGCGGCCTCGAGGCCCGTGTCGCCTTCCTCGACGTAGCGCGCGATGTTCTCGATCATCACGATCGCGTCGTCGACGACGAAGCCGGTCGCGATGGTGAGCGCCATCAGCGACAGGTTGTTCAGCGAGAAGCCGGCCATGTACATCACCGCGAGCGTGCCGATCAGCGACAGCGGCACCGACAGGCTCGGGATGATGGTCGCGTAGACGTTCGCGAGGAACAGGTACATCACCAGCACGACCAGCGCGACCGCGAGCAGCAGCTCGAACTGCACGTCGCGCACGGCGGCGCGGATCATCGTCGTGCGGTCGGTGACGATCTGCACGTCGAGCGCTGCGGGCAGCGTCTCCTGCAGCTTCGGCAGCTGCGCCTTGATCGCGTCGACGGTCGCGATCACGTTCGCGCCCGGCTGGCGCTGCACGTTCAGGATGATCGCGGGCTCCGCATTGACCCACGCGCCCAGCTTGGTGTTCTCGGAGCCGGCGACGATCTTCGCGACGTCGGTCAGCATCACCGGGCGGCCGCTCTTGTAGGCGACGACCGCGTCGTTGTATTGATCGGCGCTGGTGAGCTGGTCGTTCGCGTTGATCGTGTACGCGCGCGTCGGGCCGTCGAAGTTGCCCTTCGGCGTGTTCACGTTCAGGTTCGAGATCGTCGTGCGCAGGTCGTCGAGGTTCATCCCGTACTGCGCGAGCGCGGTCGGGTTCGCCTGGATCCGCACGGCCGGCCGGTTGCCGCCCGACAGGCTGACGAGGCCGACGCCCGCGATCTGCGAGATCTTCATCGCGAGACGCGTGTCGGTCAGGTCCTGCACCTGGGTGAGCGGCAGGGTCTTCGACGTGATCGCGAGGGTCAGCACCGGCGCGTCGGCCGGGTTGACCTTCGCGTAGATCGGCGGGGCAGGGAGGTCGGACGGCAGCAGGTTGCCGGCCGCGTTGATCGCGGCCTGCACTTCCTGTTCGGCGATGTCGAGCGGCAGGTCGAGCGAGAACTGCAGCGTGATCACCGACGCGCCGGCCGAGCTTTGCGACGACATCTGGTTCAGCGACGGCATCTGGCCGAACTGCCGCTCCAGCGGCGCGGTGACCGCCGACGTCATCACCTCCGGGCTCGCGCCCGGATAGAAGGTCTGGACCTGGATCGTCGGGTAGTCGACCTCGGGCAGGGCGGCGAGCGGCAGGAAGCGCAGCGCGACGAGACCGGCCAGCATGATCGCCGCCATCAGGAGGGCGGTGCCGACCGGCCGGAGAATGAAGAGGCGGGAGGGATTCATCGAGCGGCCCGCGCGTTACTGGGCCGCGGGGGCCGCTGCCTGCGACGCGCCGTGCTTGTGTCCGCCGCGGCGGGCGGCCGCGCCCGATGCGCCGGACGCCGCGCCGGCGCCGTGCGCGCCCGACGCGCCTTTCGGCTTGTCGGCCGGGATCGTGATCTTCGCGCCTTCGCGCAGCCGGTCGGAGCCGTCGGTGACCACGCGCTCGCCGAGCGCGACGCCGCTGACGATGCTCGTGCGCTCGCCGTCGACCGGGCCGATCGTGACCTTGCGCACCGTCACCGTGTTGTCGGGCTTCACGATGTACACGAACTGGCCGATCGAGCCCGTCAGCACGGCGGCCGTCGGCACGATCGTCGCATCGCGCATCACGTCGACCAGCAGCCGCGCGTTCACGAACTGATTCGGGAACAGCAGCCCTTCCTTGTTATCGAAGGTCGCGCGCAGCTTGACCGTGCCGGTGCTGGTGTCGATCTGGTTGTCGAGCGTGGCGAGCGAACCCGTCTCGAGCGGCACCGTGTTGTTGCGGTTGTACGCGGTGACCGACAGTTTCCGGCCCGCGTTCACCTGCTTGACGATCTGCGGCAGGTTGTCTTCCGAAGTCGTGAAGATCACGCTCATCGGCTGCAGCTGCGTGATCACGACGATCCCGTTCGTGTCGCCCGGCGTCACGTAGTTGCCGGGGTCGACCTGGCGCAGGCCGACGCGGCCCGACACCGGCGCCGTGATGCGCGCGTACGCGAGGTTCAGCTTCGCGGAATCGATCGCCGCCTGGTCGGTCTTCACCGTTCCTTCATATTGCTTGACGAGCGATGCCTGGGTGTCGACCGTCTGCGACGCGATCGAATCCTGCGACAGCAGCGTCTGGTAGCGCTTCAGGTCGAGGCGGGCCGTCGCGAGCAGTGCCGAGTCGCGCGCGTGCGTGCCTTCGGCGTTCTCGAGCGCGACCTGGTACGGGCGCGGGTCGATCTGCGCGAGCAGGTCGCCCTTCCTGACGATCTGGCCTTCCTGGAACGCGACCGACTGCAGGTAGCCCGACAACTGCGTCTTGACCGTCACGCTCGCGAGCGGCGTCACGGTGCCGAGCGCGGACAGCACGATCGGCATCTCGCCCTGCGTCGCGGTCGCGACCGATACCGGTTGCGGAACGTTCGCCATCGCGGCGGGGCCGCCGCGGCCGCGATGGCCGCCGCCTGCGCTCGCGCCGGAGGCCGCGCTGGCCGCCGCCTGCGCGTCGGCCTGCGTGCGGTTCCACGGGTGCCACCACAGCAGGCCGCCGATGACGACGACCGCGAGCGTCCCGATCACCAGCGTGCGGCGCGGTCGGCGCGCGGCGGGGGAGGCGGGATCCTTCGAAGGGGGCGTGGGCTTTTGTTGATTGTCCATCGGGTTCTGTCAGGAAGACGGCTCGGCAGGCCGGGAAACGGGCTCGAAACCGGGCTGGAAAACGGGCCTGGGCGGCGCAGGGGCATGCGGTGCCGGAAGGCCGGCTCGGTCCGGGCCCTTCCGGTCTGCGCGGAAAAAGAAAAGAGCGGTGCGCGCCGCGAATGCGGCGCGACGATGGGCATGATCCTACGTCCCGTCCCCGTTACAGTCCAGTCGTCTATCTTTCAACGGGTTACGGTCGTTACAGAACGCGACGGGGCGATGACGGATCGATTACACGGCGCTGCGCCGGGCCGGCGCGCCGCCGATCTCGCGGGTGATTTTCGCGATGCACTCGTGCAGCGCGGGCACCACGTGTTCCTGCAGCCATTCGGGCGGGCACTGACTCGATGCGCCGCCGCAGTTCACCGAATAGCGCTGGCCCGACGGGCCGACGAACCCGGCCGCGACCGCATTCAGCCCTTCGCGCCATTCGCCGATGGCGATCGCGTGGCCGGCGCGCATCGCGTCCTCGAGGCCGGGGGTCAGGCGCGCCGATACGTGCGGCCAGTCGTCGCCGGCCGTCGCGCGCAGCGCGTCGAGCAGCGTGCGGCGCTCGTCGTCCTCCAGCGCCGCAAGATACGCGCGGCCGACCGCGGTGCGCGCGATGTCCATCCGCGAGCCGATCTCGAGGCGCGTGACGAGCACGGCCGAGCGCGGCCGGATCACGTCGATCGCGACCATGTCGAGCCGGTCGCGCACCGCGAGGTGCACCGACAGCGACGTGCGCTCGGCGAGTTCGATCATGAACGGCCGCGAGCGCGCGCGGATGTCGAAGTTGCGCAGGAAGCCGTGGCTCAGCTCCAGCACCGACGCGGTCAGCACGAAGCGCTCGCTGTCGGGCAGCTGGAACAGGAAGCCGGCGCTGACGAGCGTCGCCGTGATGCGCGACACGGTCGGCTTCGGGATGCCCGTCAATTCGGTCAGCTCGCGGTTGCTGACCGGGGCGTCGGCGGCCGCGATGCGGCGCAGCACGGCGAGGCCGCGCGCGAGCGCGGTGATCTCGTCCGGCGACGATTCGCGGTCTCGGGGCGCGGGAGGCGTTACAGATGTCGACACGAGGGATTCTCTCTATTTCCGAAACTCGATTTCATTTTGTTGGTATTGTAGGATGATTGTCAAAAGATGCATGTTCCATGGGTGAATCGTTCATTCGATGCGATTTTACGGGTTCACCCTTGGTTTATTAGGAAAGTGCTCAAACGAGCATTGCCGGAAAGTGAACAAACCGGTGCAAATACCGCTTGACTTGTCGGGCGGAAACGGAAAGAATGTCTCACGTTTTCGAAACATCGTTTCAGGAGTTTAACCGGCAACGGTGTTTCGCGCAGTCTCTCAGGTTCTAGCACGGCCCTCGGAATGGCTAGAACTTTTTTAGCGCCACGGTCTCCGTGGCGCTTTTTTTTGCCCGTCGTTTTCCTGTCGCAGGCCGGCAAGCCCGCCACCAGGGCCCGAACGCCGCGGTTGCGCCACAGCGAAGTCTACCGCGTCGCCAGCCATCCTCCCCCGAATCGCCGCGTCGTTCGGCGCCGGACCCTCGTTTCCGTCATTTCGATTTTCGGCTGGCCGCGCCGCCGGCATGCCCGCGCGGTGTGCGCCGATCGTGCGGCAAATGATGCTCCCCGTTCGCCGGGGACCCCCTATGCAAAAGTAGGAGGGTGACCCATCCCGACCTTGCGCGCGCGTCCGCAGAATGCCGGTACGGGCCGTGAAAGCTTCGCGGCCCGCGTCTGCAGCAGAGCATGACGTCCAGCGCGTGTCGCTGGCGGACCCCTTGGATGGAGGTCATATGTTCAGTACCCGCGCGTGTTGCAGCAGTGTGGCGGCACTGTTGCTCCTGATGTGCGCCGTTCCCTCGTTTGCCCAAACGTTTCGCGTTCAATGTCCGTTCACCACGCCGTCCCATCCGACGGCGCTGCCGGCCGGCGGTGCGGAACCCGCCTACACCGGACCGTCCTTCACCGGGCTGAACTCCACGCCGACCGGTATCGTCAACGGCGCCATCAAGTGTCAGCAGATCTCGGGCGGTGACGGGTACGCCACCATGGCCGACGGCACGCAGACGTACCTGTTTGCCTTCGGCCCGTTGTCCGGCATTGCCGACATCCAGGCCGGCCGCGCCGGTACGGAATTCGCATCGGTGTTCAACACGGTCGGCGATCCGAGAACCGACCCGACCTACAACGGCGCGGTCGGCCTCGTGCCCGACCCGGAATCGTCGCCGCCGGGCCAGTTGACCGGCCATGTGGATCCGCGCCCGATCATGGACATCGGCGTGATGAACGGCAACATGCCGGCGCCCGAGATGGCGATCGACGAGGACGACGAGTTCTTCCTGACGCTCACGAACGTCGGCATGATCATGCGCCCCGACCTGTTCGAGCAGCACACGGTGCACTTCCACGGTTATCCGAATGCGTCGTCGTTCTATGACGGCGTGCCGGATGCGTCGGTGGCGATCAACATCGGCGCCAGCTTCACCTATTACTATCTCGCGCCCGATGCCGGCACCTACTTCTGGCACTGCCACATCACGCCGCCGGAGCACCTCCAGATGGGGATGGTCGGCCAGATCTTCGTGCGGCCGCGCCAGAACCGGGTGCCGTCCGGCCATTCGCTGTACGCCGCGCTGGTGGCGCAGCAAGGCGATCTTCGTACGCGGTGCGGCAACGACATTCTGTGCTCGACGCCGCTGCCGCCTTCGAATGGCGTGCTGCACGTCAACGACAAGAGCGGCAAGCCGACGCTCTACGCGTACAACGACGGCGACGGTTCGACTGCATACGACGTCGAGTATCCGGTGCAGATCCACGGCTTCGATCCGAACTTCCATTTCGTGGGGATGACGTTCAACCCGGAACCGTTCACCGACATGAAGGACAAGTACTTCATGCTGAACGGGCGCAGCTATCCGGACACGGTGACCCAGGGGCCGATGCAGACCCCGGTGGCCGACGGCACGGCCCATGTTTCCCAGCCGCTGCCGACCATCATCAATATCCCGGCCGGCGGCCGCGCGCTGCTCAGGATTTCCGATCTCGACGTCACCGAATTCCAGACGCTCGCGTCGCTGGGCGTGAGGATGCACGTGATCGGCGTCAACGCCCGGTTGCTGCGCGACATGGCCGGCAACGACATGACCTACTACACGAACTCGATCACGCTCGGCGGCGGCGAATCCATCGACGTGATTCTCGATGCGAGCGACACGACGAAGTACGCGCCGGGGTCGGTCTACTACCTCTACACGCCGAATCTCGATCACCTGTCGAACGACGCCGAGAACTTCGGGGGGCTGATGACGGAGGTCCGCATCTGCCCGGCCGCGCTCAACCCGGCTACGAAGTCCTGCATCTAGGAGAAATATCGTGGGCCACTTCACTCATGACATCCGGACCGCTATGTGCACGGGTGCCGGACGGCTCGTACGGCTCGCCGTGGCAATGCTTGCCGCATTGCTCTGCGGGCCGGTTCTGGCCGCCGCGCCGGGCATCACCGGCACGCATTTCGACCTGAGCGCGGAAGCGAGCCGCATCAGCCAGCCGGACGGCACGAGCGTCTATTCGTGGGGTTACGGCTGCCGCACGGCGCCGGCGGGATTCTCGCCGGCGGGCATCACGGGGGCGAACTGCCCGAGCATGCAGATTCCCGGGCCGACGCTGATCGTGCGGCAGGGCGACGTGATCACGGTGACGCTCACGAACAACCTGCCCGCGGCCGCGGGCAACACGTCGATCCTGTTTCAGGGATTCCAGGTGTGCGCGGCGGCGCTCAATCCCGACGGCTCGTGTCCGGCCGCGCTCACCGGCGTGCCCGGGCTGCTCACGCGCGAGGCGTCGCACGGCAACACGGTCACCTACAGTTTCGTCGCGGCGACGCCCGGCACGCATGCCTACTACAGCGGCACACGGGGCGACCTGCAGATCGAGATGGGCCTCTATGGCGCGATCATCGTATTGCCGACCTCGGCGCCGGGCGTGCTGGCCGTGCCGGCCGGATGCCGCGCAGTCGCCGCGACGCTGCCCGACGGCCAGCCGGACTACCGCAACGCGGCGGCGGCATACAACCATGTTTCGGCGTGCTACGACCGTGAGTATCTTTTTCAGTTCTCCGAAATGGATCCGCGCATCCATACGCAGGCCGAGCAGGAGGCCGCGAAGACGTGCACGCTGCCGACGGGCTGCATGACCGTCGAGACCGAGCCTTATCATCCCGCGTACTTCATGATCAACGGCCGCTCGATGCCGGACGACATGGATCCGAACTATGCGATGCAGTATCCGCATCAGCCCTACAACGGCAATCCGCACATGCACCCCGGCGAGCTGGTGCTGTTGCGGATCATCGGCACGGGCCGCTGGCAGCATCCGTTCCACGAGCACGGCAACCACGTCCGCGTGCTCGCGCGTGACGGCAACCTGCTGCTTGCCAAGACGGACGCGACCAAGGTCGCGGGCCCGCTGCTGTTCACCACGACCACGACGCCGGGCGAAACCCTGGACGGCATCTTCTACTGGACCGGCAAGGGGCTCAACTGGGACGTCTACGGGCACAAGCCCGGCGACGGCAGCGTCTGCATTCCCGATGCGAACGGCTACTACACCGCGGACCCGACGGCGCCGAACTACTACGAATGGTGCGCGGACCACAACAAGGCGCTCGAAGCGCATCCGTTCGGCAACGTCGGCAGCGGCGGACCGGTCACGCTGCCCGACTCGCACATCCTGACGAACGGTGCGTGGTATGGCGGCAGTCCCTATCTCGGACCGGATGCGACGATTCGCGCGACCTCGCCGACCGGCACGACGCCGCCGAGCGGCACGATCGCGAATCCGCCGGGAAGCGAAGCGGGCTTTGCATTCATGTGGCATTCGCACAATGAACGCGAGATCACCACGAACAACATCTTCCCGGGCGGAATGATGATGATGATGCTCGTCGATCCACAAGTCTTCGTGATCAACGAAGGCAACTAGAGGCGGGGAGAACGGAAATGCGATTCATCCAGTTCAAGGCGACGTTTCTCCGCCTGGCCAAGGCGAGCCTCGCCGCGTCGATGCTGCTGGCAGCGAGCGAGGCATCGCTCGCCCAGACCGTGAACCTGACGGCGAAGGCCGTGACTGCCACGATGCCCGACGGCGAGATCGTGCCGATGTGGGGCTACACGTGCTCGGCCGCCGCCGTGGCGCCGGCAACCTGTGCGGCGGCCAATCCCGGCGCCGGATCGGGCTGGTCGCCGGTGGTGATCACCGTGCCGTCCGGCGCGTCGCTGACGATCAACCTCACGAACAGTCTGCCGGCCTCCGTGCCGACGTCGCTCGTGATCGTCGGCCAGCTGGGCGGCGGTCTCGGCAAGACGGCGACGTCGACCCCGAGCCCCGTGCATCCGACCCAGACCTCGACGACCTGGCCGATCGCCGGCACCGGCAGCGGTGCGACGTTTACGCCGCCCGCGCAAGGGCCGCGGGTTCAGTCGTTCTCGACCGAAGTGGCGCACGGCGCGACGACGGCGTTGACGTGGAACAACCTGCGCCCCGGCACCTACCTGATCGAATCGGGCTCCCATCCGTCGATCCAGGGGCCGATGGGCCTTTACGGCGTGCTGGTGGTGCGCACGCCGCCGGCGTCCGCAACGTCGCGACCGGTCGCATATCCGGGCGTGCCATACGATGCCGACATCCCGCTCGTGCTGAGCGAAATCGATCCGGTGCAGAACGCCGCGGTCGCCGCGGCCGTGGCGACGACCGGCTTCAGCGAAACCAAGGTATGGTCCGGCCTTTCCGGTGGCTGCGGGGATTCGCACTCCTCATCGTTCGGTACCTGCTATCCGCCGGCCGTGAACTACGATCCGCGTTATTACCTGATCAACGGCGTCGCTTTCGATCGTACGCATCCTGACCGCTCGTCGTTCCCCGCAAGGGCTTCCGTGTCGACCGGCCAGGTGCTCCTGCGCTTCGTCAACGCGGGCCTGCGGATGCACGTGCCGTCGGTGGTCGGCGCGCAAACCGGCACCCCGCAGGTCTCCGGCTTCACGCTCGTCGCCGAGGACGGCAATCCGCTGCCCGGCAATCCGCGCGTGCAGTCGTCCGTGTTCCTGGCGGCCGGCAAGACTTACGACGTGATGATGACCGCGCCGGGCCTGAATGCGCCCGCGCTGCCGGTGTTCGACCGGCAACTGAGCCTGTCCACCAACAACCAGCGCGACGGCGGCATGCAGGCATATCTCAGCATCAACAACGGCGCGCTTCCGTCGGCAGGCGGAGGCGGCCAGAACGTCGTCGCCAATCCCGACAAGTACTTCCTCGTGGCGGGCAACACGCTGACCGTGGCGGACCCCGGGAAAGGGGTGATCGCCAATGACGTCGGCGTCTATGGCGTGCAGCTCGTGACCAAGCCGGCCAACGGCACGGTGACGCTGAACCCGGACGGCACGTTCAGCTACGTGCCCAATGCCGGTGCGACGTCGGACAGCTTCGTGTATCAGGCGAACGGTAATCCCGCGGTCACCGCGATGGTGACGCTGGCCGCGTGCACGCAAGCCGCCGGCTGCCTGTCCGGGCCGCCGGTCGCTCACGACGACAGCTACACGAGCAACATCGCGTCGCGGCTGCAGATCGGCGCGCCGGGCGTGCTCGTCAACGACACGGACCCGAGCGGGCTGCCGCTCACCGCGGCAGTGGTGCCGGGCAGCGTCAGCGGCGGCACCGTCACGCTGAATGCGGACGGTTCGTTCTCCGTGACGCCGAGCGCGCCGCCCGTCGGCGCCGCGACCGCGGGCGTGACCTTCAAGTATACGGCGGTCAACTCGCAGAACACGGCGAGCGCCCCGGCGAACGTTGCCGTCACGTTCAAGGGCGGCAGCGGGCTCGCCGTGAAGGTGCTGGACGGGCCGAGCACGGCACCGGGCAAGACGCCCGTGCAGCTCACCGACTACCGCTGGATCATCGAGGAAGACCGCACGTTCCAGATCGACCCGGCCTGCCAGGTGAACACGACACCGCGCCCCGCGAACTGTCCGCCGCTGCCGGTGCCGAGTCTCGGCACCAGCTTCCATACGAGCTACATGCCGGTGGTCGCGGCGGGTTGCGTCGGCACGGTTGCGTGCGAGTCGGGGCAGACGGTGTTCGATCCCGCCACCAACACGCACGTGCCCGCGGTGTGCGACATCGGCGACGGCGCATGCCGCACGAGTGCCGCGCAGCAGGTGCCGGTCGATCCGAGCCAGGTGTCGCTCGATCCAACCAAGCACTACTACATCTCGATCCTGCCGGGCGATGCCGGTAACAGTTTCTCGAATGGCGGGGGCGCCCCGAAACCCGTCGATCCGAACAACCCCACCGGCGCGATGCGGCAGTTCGACATTTCAAAGGATTGCCCGTCGGGCCCCGGCGGCGCGGATTTCGCGCCGGGCACGGGCACCTGCGGTCATACGATGGGCGGCGCGCCGATCGCACCGGCCCAGAAGAACGTCAACGTGCTCGTGCAGGAGACGCCGTTGCAGACCGCGAAGATCTCGGTATTCGTGTTCGAGGACGACGCGCCCGTCAACGGCGAAGTGGACGTGAGCGGCGGCAACGATGCCTTCGGCAGCGCGCATGAGCCGGGTCTCGGCGGGTTCGAGATCAAGCTGTTCGACGATGCCGGCGGCACCGGCGACGCCACCGGGCAGATGACCTACGACATGTTCAACATGCCGCTGTCGAACTCGCTGCAGGGCACCCGCGATCCCGCCACGGGCCTGAACGCCTGCCCGATTTCGACGACGTCGACCGACGGCCTCGTCGGCATGATCCCGACCTGCCCGAAGTACGAGTCCGACGGCAAGACGCTGTCGCCGCTGGTCGGCCAGGCGGTCATCGCGAACCTGATGCCGGGACGCTATGGCGTCGTCGCGACGCCGGGCGCCGACCGGACCGGCCGCGGCGAGGAATGGCTGCAGACCAACACGCTGGACGGACAGAAGGCGCACGACGCGTTCATCAAGGTCGGCGGCCCGTCGTACTTCCAGGAGTTCGGGCCCGCGGGCTTCCACGTGTCGATCGGCTTCGCGAATCCGAAGATCATCAACGACCGGCTGCCGGTGGTATGCGCCGGCGCGATCTGCAACAACTCGGTCGCCGGCCGGATCACGAATCTGCACTACAGCCGTCCGCCGAACGAGAACCTGTACGGCTCGGGCTCGCGCGATTCGCTCGGCTTCACGCAGTGCTACGTGAGCGTCGGCGATACCGACGGCGAGGACATCGCCTTTACCAAGTGCAATCCCGACGGCACGTTCAAGATCAGCGGCCTGCCCGACGGCACGTTCCGCATCACGGTCTTCGATCAGTGGAACGACCAGATCGTCGACGGGCTGGCGACGGCGACGCAATTGAAGGGCGGACAGTCCAAGGACCTCGGCGATATCCCCGTGCTGCAGTGGCACACGAATCTGTACACGCGGACCTTCTTCGACCAGAACGGCGACGGCGTGTCGCAGGACAGCGAGCCCGGGCTCACGCTCGTGCCGACCAACATCCGTTTCCGCGACGGGAGCTATTCGAATTTCAACAACACGGACCTGAACGGCTTCGCCGGATTCAACGAAGTGTTCCCGCTGTTCAACTGGTACGTGGCCGAAGCCGACACGACGCGCTACAAACAGACGGGCGTGCACGTGGTGTATGACGCGGGCGGCCCGGTCGACGGCACGCCTGGCGGCGGCAACTCGAACATCGCGGCGAATTTCGCCAACACGATCGAATCCTCGACCGCGCATCTGCCGACGAACCTGCGCGTGCCGGGCGCCAAGTATTGCAACGACGCGGATTGCACCGACCAGTCCGGCACGAACCCGTCGACCGCGCGGATCGACCCGCCGTGGGTGACGACCGAAGGCTGGCAGGGCTTCTCCGGCCAGAATTCGTTCATCGAGTTCGGCAAGAAGCCGTACGGGCCGACCGAGAACGGCGGCATCAAGGGCGAGGTGATCTACGCGTCGACGCGGCCGTTCGACGACCCGGCGCTGCTGATTCACACGAGCTGGACGCCGAACATTCCGAACGTGACGGTCAACCTGTACCGGGAGGATACGGCGACGGACGGTACGACGACGCTCGCGCTCGTCGACACGACGAAGACGAGCAGCTGGGACGACTGGGCGCAGGGCTTCCGCTCCGACGGCATTCCGAACATGAACTGCCCGGGGCAGGAGGCGAGCGACCCGTTCTTCTATACGTTGAAGAACAGCCCTCAGTGGCTCGACCCGACGCATCGCGCGTTGCCTGCGAATTCGCAGTTCAAGTGCTATGACGGCATGCATGCGTTCAACCAGGTGCAGCCGGCGCCCTACGACGGGATGTACCAGTTCCCGAGCGTGACGTCGCGCGATCCGTCGACGGGCCTGCCGACGGGCACGAACTGCACGATCTGCGTGGCGAATCCGTCGGGC
This sequence comes from Burkholderia sp. Bp9015, assembly GCF_003853505.1. Lineage (NCBI taxonomy): Bacteria > Pseudomonadati > Pseudomonadota > Betaproteobacteria > Burkholderiales > Burkholderiaceae > Burkholderia > Burkholderia sp. Bp9015. The sequence goes on along the minus strand of NZ_QTPZ01000016.1, from coordinate 10,512 downwards.
GACGGAACCAAGATGCTGCCGACCGGGAAATACGTCGTCGAGGTGGTGGTGCCGCCGGGCTACGAGCTCGTGAAGGAGGAGGACAAGAACATCCTGATCGGCGACAACTACATCGCCCCGGTGACGCAGCAGTTCGGCGGCCTCGGCAACATCTTCATCCTGCCCGACCAGGCGGCGATGAATTCGACCTTCAACCCGAACAATGCGCAGAACCCGACGTCCGATCTCGGTTCGACACCGCGGCACGAAGGCGACACGGGCAGTGTCGAGACCTTCTGGCCGTGCGTCGGCGCGCTGCGCATCGTGCCGGACTACATCAGCCTGTTCCCGGGCTCGAAGGAGGTCGCGCCGTTCGCGGGTGCCTCGCGGCACCTGTGCGACCGCAAGGAAGTCACGCTCACGAACGAGATGTCGGTGCTCGCGAAGTTCTGGCTGTTCAGCTCGACGCATGTCGCCGCGCACTACACCGGCTTCATGCTCGACGACTTCTCGTCCGAGTTCGATCCGTACTCGCCGCAGTTCGGCGAGAAGTTCGCGGTGCCGAACGTGCCGATCTCGATGAAGGACTTCGCCGGCAATGAAGTGGCGCGTACGTATTCGGATTCGTGGGGCATCTTCAACGGGCTGAACTATTCGACGTGGCAGGTCAACCCGCCGAACCCGACCGGCTACGCGCCGACGATGATGGTCGCGTGCATGAACGATCCGGACATGCCCGACCCGGCGCATCCGGGGAAGACGATCCGCGATCCGATGTTCAACCCGGCATACAGCCAGTTCTGCTACGAGATCCCGTTCATGCCCGGACAGACCCAGTACATGGACACGCCGGTGGTGCCGGTGCAGGCGTTTGCGTCCGGCTACAACCCGCCTGACTGTGCGTACCCGGACGGCACGCCCGCGATCGCCAGCGTGACCGGCGACTCGAGCGGCGGAGGGGCGGGCCCGTGGGTCAGCACGGTCGGTCACCAGCTGACGATCAAGGCGCTCGGCGACCAGGTCGTGCCGAACAACGCGTACAACGGGCCAGCCGCGACCGCCGCGCCGTTCAACCAGAAATTCGTCAAGCGCCACTATGGCTTCGGTGCGACGCAAGGGAAGGTCACGATCGGCGGCCACGTAGCTTCAGTGCAGTCGTGGACCGACTCGGAGATCCATGTCGTCGTCACGCCGCTGATCGGCTCGAGTTGCACCGTCGACCAGCGCGGCGTGCTGACGCCGGCGTCGTGCGGCGAACTGGTCGTCACGACCGCCAGCGGCAAGAACACGATCGATACGGTCACCGTGACGGTGGGCGGCAAGGCGCCGACTTACGTGAACGGCGAGAACGCGACCAACGACGCGATCCAGACCGCGATCGACAACGCGACCCCGGGCGACCTGATCATCGTCGGTCCGGGCACCTACAACGAAATGGTCGTGATGTGGAAGCCGGTGCGGCTGCAGGGCGTCGGCGCCCCGTCGGTCGTGATCAACGCGAACACGCATCCGTCGGGCAAGATGGACGCGTGGCGCAGGAAGGTCGACTGCCTGTTCGGTGTCGCAATGAACGGCGCGATGATCTCGGCATCGAACCCGTTCGATCCGACCGGCACGTACACGTGCCCGACGGCGATGCAGCGCAAGGTGGACCCGATCCCGTTCGAGCCGACCGTGGGGTGGGACTCGAACCTGAACGGCAACCTTGGCGAAATGCTGCTCGAGCCGACGCTGATGGGCGCGTACGAAGGCGCGGGCATCACGGTGCTCGGCAAGGGCGTGCGGGACGTGCTGGTGGGCGGCGTGCCGCAACCCGACCCGAACTGCACCGCGAACGGCATTTGCGTGCCGCTCACGGGCCCGACGCGGTTCCAGCCGAACCCGCCGGATTGCCGGAATAACCCGAGCAACTTCCTGTGCAATCCGTCGCGCATCGACGGCATCACGGTCACGAACAGCTCGCAAGGCGGCGGCGGGATTTTCCTGCACGGCTGGAACCATCTGATGGAGGTGTCGAACAACCGGGTGTTCGCGAACGCGGGCACGCTTTCCGGCGGCATCTCGGTCGGCCAGGTCGAGGTCCCGGACGGCACGATCGCGGCCGACGGCATCACGCAGCTTCCGTTCGGCTTCAACAAGGCCGTGAACGTGCATCACAACTCGGTGACGTCGAACGCGGCGTACGGCGACGAAATCAATTCGAGCACGCCGTCGTCGGCCGGAGGCGTGGTGTTCTGCTCGGGCGCCGACAACTATCACTTCAACTACAACTGGGTGTGCGGCAACATGAGCAGCGGCGACGGCGGAGGCGTCGCGCACTTCGGCTTCAGCTATGCCGGCGACATCTCGCACAACTGGGTGCTGTTCAACCAGAGCAACAACCCGACACTGCCCACCTACGGCGGCGGCATCATCGCCCAGGGCGTACCGCCGGATGGCACCTTCTGCGAAAACTCGACGGTCGACGTGGACTGCGCACCGCAACTGTCCGACGGTATCGGGCCGCGGCTCGTGATCGACGGCAACCTGATCATGGGTAACACGGCGGAGAGCGGCAAGGGCGGCGGGTTGCGGCTGCAGCAGGTGAACGGCACGGACGTGGAGCGCAGCCCCGACAATGCGGCGAATTGGTACACGGTTCGCGTCATCAACAACATCATTGCGAACAACGTGGCGGGCTGGGGCGGCGGCGGCGTGTCGCTGCAGGACGCGGTGCGCGTGAGCTTCGTCAACAACACCGTGATGTCGAACGACGCGACGGCGTCCGCCGGCGTGCTGTTCAACACGGATGCGGCCACCCAGGCGAACGTCGGGCCGCCGAACTGCACCACGGTCGGCGCGCAAACGACGTGCAATCCGATCACGACGTCGACGTACCAGCCGGCCGGACTCGAGACCGCGCGGCATACGGCGAACTTCATCGCCGCGTTCACCGCGCCCGGCGTCGCGTGTCCGGCGGGTCTGCCGAACTGCACGACGTTCTCGAACCCGATCCTGACCAACAACGTGTTCTGGCAGAACCGTACGTTCTTCATCACGGTGTCCGGAGTGAATCCGAACATACCCGGGCTGCAGAACACGGTTGCGCTGAACCCGACGTTGAACCAGGCCGGGCATGCGACGGGCTATTGCGATCCGAACGCGGTTTATTGGGACATCGGTGCGTATGGCGACACGGGCCCGGGCAACCATCAGTCGGGTCTCAAGCTGAGCCCGCAGTACTCGATCCTGACCGATGCGGGCGACTACCCGGGCGCGAACAACAGCGGGGCCAACCCGTCGGTCGTGAGCCAGTACTGCAATGGCGCGCGCGTGCCGCCGGAAGGAGGCGGAAACGGCTTCGCGGTGCCGCCCGGCATCTCGGACACGGTGCTTCCGAACCCGCTGTTCAGCCTGCTGCCATCGGCGGTGCCGGACGAGGGCAATCAGTGGATCAACATGTCGTACGGCCCGCTGTCGCTGTTCAACATGTCGATCGCGTCAGGTAGCGCCGGGTATGGCGTGCTGCTCGGCAACTACTCGCCGCGCGCAGGTTCGCCCGCGATCAACGCGGGAACGCAGGCGGGTGCGCCGAATCATGATTTCTTCGGCACGACGCGTCCGCAACAGGGGAAGTACGACATCGGTGCGGTCGAGTTCCTGCCGTCCGGCATCGTGGGCGGTCTGCCGATCGATCCGCTGGCGCTCGGCACGGTGCTGACCGACGTGGTGGGCGGCCTGCCGATCCCTCCGCTCGCGGTGCCGAACGTGCCGGCCGGCGCCGTGGGCGGCCTGCCGATCGCTCCGCTGGCGGCGCCGACCGCGCCGGCCGGTGTCGTGGGCGGCTTGCCAAACAATCCGCTTGGGTTCGGCGCGGCGCTGAATCGACCTTGAAGGGGAGGGGGCCATGATCCGTTCACGTTTGCCGTGCAGGCGAGCGGCGCTTTACGCCGTCGCCGCCTGCCTCGCCGCCGCAGCCGTCGCAGAGCCGGCCGCGGCGCAGCAGGGCGCGCCCGCTACGCCCGGCGCCGGTGCGAAGCATTCGCCATACCGGCCGGACCTTCCGCGGCGCGCGAGAACCTACTACATGATGACGAGGGGGATCGACAACCTGAAGGTGCACCGCATCACATCGGACAACCTGATTCGTTTCAGCTACCGCGTGACCGATCCGGCCGCGGCGAAGCGGCTAGCCGACAGGAGCGCGACACCGTATCTGTACGGGCAGACGAGTCACGCGCTGCTCGAGGTGCCGGTGATGGACAAGATTGGCCAGTTGCGGCAAAGCGGCCGGCTCGAAGCCGGCCGGGAATACTGGATGGTGTTTTCGAACAAGGGCAACGTCGTCAAGGTCGGCGAACGCGTGAACGTGATCATCGGATCGTTGCATATCGACGGGCTGCTGGTCGAATGACGATGCGGCCGCGATGCGCGGCACGGGAACAGGAGAAGACTCATGACCCGGTTTCTTTCGGTAGCAATGGGGGCGGTCTCATTGGCGGGTTTGCTTGCGCTGGCGCCCGACTCGATCGCGGCCTCGGCGGCAGGCACCGCCCAGGCCAAGGCAGCATCGGCGGGGCAAGCGAGCGCCGCGCAGATCGTCGAGCGCAACGTGGCGGCGCGCGGCGGGCTGCAAGCGTGGCGCACGGTCAACACGCTGACGATGTCGGGGCTGATGGAGGCCGGCGGCAAGAAGAACACCGCGCTGCCGTTCGTGATGACGATGAAGCGTCCGCACAAGAGTCGCTTCGAAGTCCGCTTCAACGGGCAGACGGCGTTCCAGGTCTATGACGGTGCGCAGGGCTGGAAAGTCCGGCCGTTCCTCGGCCGTGACGAAGTCGAGCCCTATACGCCGGCCGAGGCGAAGTCGGCGGCGCAGTCCGCGGAACTGGACGGGCCGCTCGTCGATTACGCGAGCAAGGGCAGCACGGTTCAGTTGATCGGCTCGGAAACGGTGGAAGGGCATCGCGCCTACGTGTTGAAAGTGACGACGAAAGAGCGCGCGGAGCGTCGCGTGTGGATCGATGCGGCCACGTTCCTCGAGCTGAAGATCGACGGCGAGCCGCGCGTGCTCGACGGCAGGACGCACGGCGTCTCCGTGTTCTTCCGCGACTTCCGCAAGGAGGGGGGAATCGTCGTGCCGCACACGCTCGAGACGGCCGTTGCCGGCGTGAAGGGCACGCACAAGTTGACGATCGATCACGTGGCGGTGAATCAGCCGGTGGACGATGCGTCGTTCGGCAAGCCGCAGCTCGGGGCGGCCAGGGTGTCGAGCCGCTAGCCGGACGATTGGGCGAGGACCGAGGCCATGAAGCGAATCGAATCGTGGGTGCTCGCCGCCTGCATGGCGGCAGCCTTGTGCGCGTGCAAGCAGGTACCGGGGCAGGGTCTCACCGCGGACCAGATCGTCGAGAAGAATGTCGCCGCGCGGGGCGGGCTCGACGCATGGCGCAAGGTCCGGACGATGGTCTGGTTCGGCCATGTCGACAGCGCGAACGCCCCCGTGCGGGACATGCCGTTCGTCCTCGCGATGAAGCGGCCAAACAAGACGCGCTTCGAGCTGACGGTATTGAACGAGAAGAGTGTGCGCGTCTTCGACGGCCGGGAAGGCTGGAAGCTGGGCGCGAGTCCGCGGCCGTATTCGGGCGACGAGATCAGGTCGGCGCGTGACGAGCAGGTGATCGACGGGCCGCTGATCGATCACGACGCGAAGGGCGTCGGCGTGGCGCTGGAAGGGGTCGACCAGATCGGCGGCCACGATGCATACCGCCTCGCGGTGACGCTGCCTTCCGGCGCGGTTCGCCATGTGTGGATCGATGGCCGCACGTTCCTGGACGTGAAGATCGACCGTCAGTTGCGCGGCCCGCGCGGCCTGGTCACCGTCGAAGTGAGCTACAGCGATTTCAAGGGCGTCGACGGCCTGCAGATCCCGTTCAGGATCGAAAGCCGTACGGCGGCTTCCCCGAACAGGGACACGCTGGTCATCGACAAGGTGTCGCTGAATCCGCCGCTCGACGATGCGATCTTCACGCGGCCCGCGTCGCCGGGCGGACGCCGTTCGGTCGCGATCGATGCGAGCGTGTCGCCGGCGCCGCCGCGTGCCGGCCTGCCGACGGCACGGCCATGAACGGCATCCGGCGGCGGCTGCGCGTCCTCGTGGCGGCGCGTCCGCTTGCCGTGAGCCGCCGGCTGGCGCGCTGGATGTTGCTGGCCGCGCTGTGCGCGCCCGCCGGTTACGCGCGCTGCGACGAGGTGGCGCCCGCCGAGCCCGTCGCGCCGGTCGCGCCCGTGCCCGTGCCCGTCGCGCGGGCGGACGCGGGCGAGGCGATCTACCAGCGCGGCATCCTCGGTTCGGGCGCGCCGCTCGAAGCCGTGCATCCGGACGGCGTGCGCCTGCGCGGCGCGGCGGCCGCCTGCATCAATTGCCACCGGCGCAGCGGCCTCGGTTCGAAGGAAGGCAACAACACGGTCCCGCCGATCACGTGGCGCTATCTGGCGCATCCGCGCGCGCAAACCGACGAGGATCTCGACATCCCGTACGTTGCCGGCATGCGCACCGATCGCGAACCGTACACGGAGGAACGGCTCGCGCGGGCCGTGCGCGACGGGACCGCCCCGGATGGCCAGCCGCTCGGCAGGCTGATGCCGCAGTACGCGCTCGGCGATGCCGACATGGCTGCGCTGACGGCCTATCTGAAGCGCCTCGATCGCCGCCGGCCGTCGGGCGTGACCGACACGGTGCTGCATTTCGCGACGATCGTCACGTCCGATGCGGACCCGGTGAAGCGGGCGGGCATGCTCGACGTCCTGCAGCACTACTTCGCGGACAAGAACGCGTTTCCGATCGGCGCGACGCCGCCGCTGCGCTCGACGCGAAAAATGATGTTCATGGTCAATCGGCGCTGGGAGCTGCACGTCTGGTCGCTCACCGGCCCGCCCGACACGTGGCATGAGCAGCTCAGGCAGTATTTCGCGCGACAGCCGGTCCTGGCCGTCGTGTCGGGGCTCGGCGGCAGGAACTGGGCGCCCGTTCACGACTTCTGCGAACAGCAGGCCGTGCCGTGCCTGTTTCCGAACGTCGAGGTGCCCGTCGAGACCGATCACGATTTCTATTCCGTGTACTTCTCGCGCGGCGTGCTGCTCGAGTCGGACCTGATCGCGAAGCGCATCCTGGACGAAGCCGGTGCACGGCCGGTGAAGACGGTCAGGCAGGTCTATCGCGCGGGCGACAACGGCGAGCGGGGCGCACAGGCGCTGGCCGCCGCGCTGAAGGCGCACGGCATCGCGGTGTCGAACCGTGCGCTTGCGCCTCACGAGGATGTCGCACATGCGTTGCACGGGATGCCGCGCGACGATGCACTCGTGCTGTGGCTGCGGCCACCCGACCTCGCGGCGCTCGAGCATGTGCCGCCCGCGTCGGACACGGTGTTCATGTCGGGGCTGCTCGGCGGGCTCGACAGCACGCCGCTGCCGACGCGCTGGCGCGGCGTGACGCGCGTCGCCTATCCGTTCGACTTGCCCGAAGGGCGGCGCGTGCGCGTCGACTACGCGTTCGGCTGGTTCACGATCCGGCACATCCCGATGGTCGCGCCGCAGGTGCAGGCCGACACGTATCTCGCATGCGGCCTGCTCGCCGAGACGCTGAAGCATCTGGTCGATGCGTTCGTGGGCGAGTATCTCGTCGAGCGCATCGAGGACATGCTCGAACGTCGCATCCTGACCGGCTACTACCCGCGCCTGACGCTCGCGCCCGGGCAGCGCTTCGCGTCGAAGGGCGGCTATATCGCGCGGTTCGCCGGGCCGGATCGCGCGAAGCTTGCCGCCGACGGAGGCTGGATCGTTCCCTGAGCGGCCGCGCGCGTCGAGATGGAGTAGGAATCAGACCGCGAATGGAGGAAATCTCCCCATGCCGGGTCTCGCGGACGCTTCGCACAATGAAGGCATCGCGCGACGTTCCGGCGCAGCGCGGGCCACACGGCGTGAGGAGGGAAACCGCCATGACAACGTTTCTTGTCGGGCATGACACGCGTCATCGCCGGGCGCATCGCGGCTGGATGATCGTGATCGTGGCGCTCGCGTTGCTGCACGCGTCCGTCGGGCAGGCGCTGCCGATCTTCGCGCGCCAGACCGGGCAAAGTTGCGTCGCGTGTCACGCCGGCGGCCAGTTTCCCGAACTGACGCCGTACGGGCGCATGTTCAAGCTGAACGGTTATACGTTGGGCGAGCGCACGATTCCGCTCGCGGCGATGGCCGTCGCCGACATGAGCAAGACGCGAGCCAACAGCGACGCCAGCGGCAATCCGGTCACGCCGAAGAACGGCCTGCCGATCTTCGACTTCGCGAGCGTGTTCCTCGCCGGGAAGATCACCGACCATCTCGGCGGGTTCGCACAGTTCACCTATGCGAACTACGATCATCAGGATGCCAACGGAAAATGGAAAGGCTGGTGGGCATCGGACAACACCGACTTTCGCTTCGTCGACCGGATCATGTCTCCGGCCAACGATCTGATCCTCGGCCTGACGCTCCACAACAACCCGACCGTGCAGGATGTATTCAATACCGCGCCGGCCTGGAGCTATCCGTACATCGGCTCGGCGATCAGCCCGGTGGCCGGCGTTCCGGTCACGCCGATCATCGAGGGCGGTCTCGCGATGCAGGTCGTCGGCATGGGCGGGTACCTGTACTGGAACAAGACGGTCTATGCGGAGCTGACCGCCTACAGCACCGCCGACGGCATCTGGTCGTTCCTGAGCAAGGGTAACCACGCGGGCAACCCGGACCACCCGCAGGTCTATCTGCGCGGCTACAACCCGTATGCGCGCATCGCGCTGACGCGCGAATGGGGGCCGCACAGCCTGATGGTCGGCGCGTTCGGGCTGAGCGTCAACGTCTATCCGAACGACCCGAACAGTTTCCCGATCTTCGGCACGGGCGTGACGCGCTATCGCGACTACGGTTTCGACACGCAGTACCAGTACCTGCTGGAGCCGCACACGATCACCGCGCAGGCGCGCTACGTGCGCGAGAACATTCACGATCCGAACAACTTCGTCGTGAGCGACAACACGGCGGCGAACCTGAATTCGTTGCGGCTCAAGGCGTCGTACATCTACCAGTCGAAGTACGGCGTCAGCCTGTCGTTCTTCAATACGACGGGGACTGCGGACAGCGCCGCCTATGCGGCGAGCGCGAACTTCCATCCGAATACGCAGGGGTGGACGCCGGAAATATTCTGGATACCTGATCAGCACGTGCGAATCGGTATCCAGTACACGCACTTCACCAAGTTCCTCGGCGCGACGACCAACTACGACGGCAACGGACGCAATGCAAGGGACAACGACACGCTGTTCATCTATCTATGGCTGGCTTCATTCTGACACCCGGCGGGGCGACGGACATTGCGGCAGGGAGAGCGCTGACATGAACAAGGTGACCCATTTCGCTTGGCTTGCGCTGGTGCTGGCGGCATCGGGTTGTCACGACCTGGAGCGGTCGCGGGAAGTCGACAATCCGGCCGTGTCGGGCAAGACCATTGCATTGCAGGTGTGCTCGAACTGCCATGGCGCGACCGGCGTGTCGGTATCGCCGATGTTTCCGAAGCTCGCCGGGCAACGCAAGGAATACCTCGTCGACCAGTTGACCGACTTCAAGCATCACGCGCGCGCCGATCCGAATGCGAAGCGCTACATGTGGGGCTTCACGCATCTGACCGATGCGCAGATCGACCAGCTCGCGGATTATTTCTCGAGCCAGCCGGCGGTGCTCGGCGAGGTCGGCGATCGGCTGCTGCTCGACGCGGGGAAGGCGATCTTCGTATCGGGACTGCCGGACAAGGGCGTGTCGGCCTGTGTCGGCTGTCATGGCCAGCATGGCGAGGGCATGACCGGGTTTCCCCGGCTCGCCGGCCAGCACGCGGACTACGTGCTGAAGCAGCTGAGGGTTTTCCGGGAAACCGACACGCGCCCACGCGGTGCGGTGATGAAGGGGGTGTGCGCGAACATGACCGAGCAGGAAATGCGCGCGGTCGCGGCCTATGTCGAGGCCTTTCCGCCGGAAGCCGACGCTCCGGCGAGCCCGGCGAGCCCGTCGGTCGAGCAATGAGCCGCCGGCGCCGAACCGGCGTCACATGCGGCAGGTGCCGCGGGGCGGGCAGACGAGCGGCGCCGGCGGCGATCGTTTAGGTGTCTCGTCTCCCCCGGGGCGGGGCGCCTCTTTTTATTTGCATCCGATGGTTCCATCCTGGTGACGCTCATGAAAGCCATTCAATCGTCACGCGGCGGCATGATGTCCGTTGCCGCGTCACTGTATCGGCTGCCTCGACGACTTCGCGCGCCGGCCGCGGTTCGCGCGTGCGGGCCGGGCGACGACCGTCCGTTCCTCGCACGCCGGTCGGTCATCGACTGGCTGTTCGCCCTGGCACTCGTGGCGGGCGCAGGCCATGCGTTCGTGCATTACAACGAACACATGAATGACTACGACAAGGCGGTGATGATCGGCACCGTGCCGGCGCTCGTCGTGCTCGGCTGGCGCTGGAAGCCCGCGCGGCTG